>NZ_NEJX01000004.1:0-323634 GCF_002113245.1 Pseudomonas sp. B13(2017) | reverse complement strand
CACAGCTACAACGGATACGAGACCCCGGTAGCCATGGAGGAAAAACTGAGGGCAGCGGCATAAACCTTAACCGGTGTCCAAAATTACTTGACCAGATCAAACCCGCTCCCACAGAGTTCGCGTCGCGCTTACAAAGCCAGTTAACTTTCAGCGTCACCGACAATGCCGATGGCCCTCATTGGGTGCCCGTGACGCCCAGAAGCGACACCGCGGTCAGCAGGAGATGAACTACGCTTCTGTAACAACACCGCAGATCGAAGAAACATTGCACAAGGTCGATACGGCCGGATGCTGGTGGTAAGGGACTGGCCATTCTTCGGGACCCGGCACCCTCATCGCCATCACCCGGGGTAGCCTCCGTGACAATCAAACAGCCCCTTGCTGCTCTGCTGTTACTCGCCCTGCTGTCTGGTGGTTGTACAACGCCCAATGTCTCTCACGAACCCAGTCAGGCCTTGCCTGCGAACGATTCGGCGTTCGGTCGTTCTATCCAGGCCCAGGCAGCCCCCCATCGGGGCCAGTCGGGCTTTCGCTTGTATTCCGATAGTGCCGAGGCTTTCGCCGCACGCGCCGAGCTGATCCGCAATGCTCAAAGCAGCATCGACTTGCAGTACTACATCGTTCACGACGGCATCAGTACTCGGATACTGGTGCGCGAGCTGCTCATCGCCGCTGACCGTGGCGTCCGCGTCAGGATCTTGCTCGATGACACCACCAGCGATGACCTGGAGCGAATTATCGCGACACTGGCGGCGCATCCGCATATACAGATCCGAGTGTTCAATCCACTGCACCTGGGCCGCAGTACCGTCGTGACGCGTACCATGGGCCGGCTGTTCAACCTGGCCCGGCAACACCGGCGCATGCACAACAAATTGTGGGTGGTGGACAACAGTGCGGCCATCGTCGGCGGGCGCAATCTGGGGGACGAGTATTTCGATGCCGAGCCCAACAGGAATTTCACCGACATCGACATGCTCGGCGTCGGGCCGGTTGCAGAACAATTGGGACATAGTTTCGACCAGTACTGGAACAGTGCCCTGAGCAAGCCCATCGAGCAGTTCATCTCGACCAGGCCGACGACCGGGGACCTGAAAAACCTCCGGGCTCGGCTGGACGAGTCCCTGGAGAAAGTACGCCAACAGAATCATGCGCTCTATCAACAACTGATGAGCTATACCACCCAACCACGCCTGAGTGACTGGCGCAGGGAGTTGATCTGGGCCTGGAACAAAGCGATGTGGGATGCACCGAGCAAGGTCTTGTCGAGTGGCGAGCCAGCCCCGTACTTGTTGTTGGCTACCCAATTGGCACCCGAGCTCAATGGGGTATCCAAGGAGCTGATCCTTGTCTCGGCGTACATGGTGCCCGGCCAACCAGGGGTGGTGTACCTGACCCGTCGTGCCGACGCTGGCGTGTCGATCAGCTTGCTGACCAACTCACTGGAAGCCACCGATGTACCCGCCGCGCACGGTGCTTACGCGCCTTATCGCAAAACCTTGCTGGAGCATGGTGTGCAGTTGTTCGAATTACGCAGCCAATCCGGTGACAATGGCGACAGCGACAGTGGGCTGGGCCTGTTTCATGGTGGATCCTCCAATAGCTCCGAGTCCAGCCTGCATAGCAAGGCGATGATATTCGACCAGCAGAAAGCGTTTATCGGCTCGTTCAATTTCGACTCGCGCTCCTTGTTGTGGAATACCGAAGTCGGCGTGTTGGTCGATGACCCTGAGCTTGCTGGACGGGTGCGCGAACTGGCTCTGGAGGGGATGGCACCGGCTCTCAGTTATCACACCCGGCTGGAAAAGAATCAGCTGGTATGGGTCACCGAAGACGATGGCCAGCAACATACGTTGACCAAGGAACCTGGGAGTTGGTGGCGACACTTCAATTCCTGGCTCAGCAGCGCGATCGGGCTGGAGAAAATGCTATAGCGTGGTTAGATCCAAGGCGCGACGATGATTAGCGCCACTGATCTGCTATTCACGTACAGCACTGAACACCTGAGGTAAATCCATTACCCCAACAGGGTAGGGCGCTTTTCCATCGCCCCTGACTTCTGGGAGTTCAGCATGAAAGCAATCGTATACAACGCACCGCGCGACGTCGCCGTCAAGAATGTTGCCGATGCAAGGATCGAGAAACCTACCGATGCGCTGGTGCGCATCACCACCACCAACATCTGCGGGTCCGACCTTCACATGTATGAGGGGCGCACATCGTTCGAGGCCGGGCGTGTGTTCGGCCATGAGAACCTCGGTGAGGTGATCGAGGTGGGGGCAGGGGTGGACCGCGTCAAAGTCGGTGACTGGGTCAGCCTGCCGTTCAACATCGGCTGCGGGTTCTGCGAAAACTGCGAAAAAGGCCTGACAGGGTTCTGCCTCACTGCCAATCCGGGTGCTGCCGGGGCCGCATATGGTTTTGCCGACATGGGTCCCTACCAAGGTGGCCAGGCCGAACTGTTGCGTGTGCCATACGCTGATTTCAACTGCCTGGTGCTGCCGGAGGACGCCCAGGAACGTGAAGATGACTACGTCATGCTTTCGGATATTTTTCCCACTGGCTGGCATGCGACAGAGCTGGCCGGCCTGCAGCCGGGCGAGAGCATTGCGATTTATGGAGCGGGCCCTGTCGGGTTGATGGCGGCCTATTCGGCAATCATCAAAGGTGCCTCCGAGGTGTTCGTGATCGACAACCAGCCGGATCGTTTGAGGCTGGCCGCGCAGCTAGGGGCAACCCCCATCAACGCGGTCGAGCAGAAGGCTGTGGACGAGATCATGAACCTGACCCACGGCAAAGGCACCGACCGGGGATGCGAATGCGTGGGTTACCAGTGCT
The DNA here is from genome assembly GCF_002113245.1 of Pseudomonas sp. B13(2017). NCBI lineage: Bacteria > Pseudomonadati > Pseudomonadota > Gammaproteobacteria > Pseudomonadales > Pseudomonadaceae > Pseudomonas > Pseudomonas sp. B13(2017). Next base: position 320,796 of record NZ_NEJX01000004.1, on the reverse strand, counting down.
GCGACAAGCATGGCCATGAAGCGAACTACCTCACCATGAACAACCTGGTTGCCTCGACCAAGGCTACCGGTGGCATAGGCGTCGTGGGTGTGTTCGTGCCAGAAGATCCGGGTGCGAAGAACGACCTGGCGAAGCAGGGCAAGATGGCCTTCGATTTCGGGGCGTTCTGGTTCAAGGGCCAATTCATCCGCACAGGCCAGGCGAACGTGAAGGCCTACAATCGCCGCCTGGCGCAGCTCATTCATCATGGGCGCGCCAAGCCTTCCCAGATAATTTCCCATCGTTTGACGCTTGCTGAAGGCCCCGATGCCTACAAGCACTTTGATGCGCGGGATGATGGCTGGACGAAGGTGGTGCTCAAGCCTGCTGCCTGACTCGCACCCCGATGCTTCCAGGCAAGGAAGCTCGGCGAGGGAGGCGTTCGTCTGGTGTGCTAACTGGCACCTGCTTGAAACAAGCCCCGAACCACCTCCCTCATCCAGCGATTCCCGCTGTCTTGCTGGTAGCGCGCGTGCCAATGCTGCTTGACCGTGAAGCCCTCCACTGCAAACGGGCAATCGTGCACCTGCAGACCATGCATGTCGGCAAGTGTCTGCCCGATGTGCCGTGGCAGCGTTGCCACCAGGTCGGTCGACCCGACAATCATCCCCAACCCTAGAAACGCCGGCAGCTCCAGCATGATCCTGCGTTCGATGCCGGCCCGCGCCAAACCAGCCTCCAGTAACTTTTGCCCGGTCCCGGCACTGATCTGTACATGCCCCTCGCCCTGGTAGCGCGCCACGCTCATGCCTTTGCCCAAACGAGGGTGTTGTGGGTTGCTCAGGCAGACCCAGTCCTGTTCGAACAACACTTGCTGATACATCCCCGCACCCAGCCAAGGCACAAAGCCGATGGCCAGGTCCGCCTCGCCGGACTCCAGCGCGCTTTCGGTGTTGCCATCTATGCGCGCCGCCTCCAGGCGAATACCCGGCGCATGGATACGCAGGTGGTTGAGGATGCTGGGCAGCAGGGTGATATGGCTGGCATCACTGACGCACAGGCGAAAGCGACGCTGGGCCGTGGCCGGAACGAATTGCGGCTCCCAGGTAGTCAGGCGCCGCAGCGATTCCAGCACCTCGCGGCATGGCCCGATCAACTGGTCTGCCCGCGGGGTAGGGGCCATGCCCCCGGGGGTGCGCACGAACAGCGGGTCGTTCAGTTCTTCACGCAAGCGCCCCAACCAGATACTCACGGTAGGTTGACTCTGGCCGAGCTGTTCAGCGCTACGGGTCACGCTACGGCAGTGGTAAAGCACATCGAACAGCTGCAGCAGCTTGGGATCAGGCAAGGCATCGAGCGTGCTCATTATTGCGAAACTCAATAAGTGTATTGAGGCCATTGTATAGCCGAAATAAGCCTCGCTGCATAAGGTGGTCGCAAACCACAGGAGGTCTGCGATTTGAAAATCTGCATTCTGGGCGCCGGCGCCCTGGGTTGCGCCATTGGTGCGGCCTTGAGCGAGGCGGGGCACGAAACCTGGCTGTTGAATCGTGGCCAGGCGCATGTCGAGGCGATGAATTTGCGCGGGCTGCGGGTGCAGGATGAACGCGGCGAGCGGCAGGTCCGGGTGAAGGCGGCTTGCGACGCGGCAACCGTGGGCGTGGCCGACCTGGTAGTGGTGCTGGTCAAGTCGTTCCACACCAGCGAGGCGATTGCCGGTGCCAAGGCGCTGATCGGGCCGCAGACGCTGGTGCTATCGCTGCAGAACGGTCTTGGCCACGAAGACATCCTGGCCGAGGCCGTGGGGCGTGAGCGGGTATTGGCCGGCAAGACCTACGTCGGTGGCGTGCTGCTGGCGCCGGGTTCGATCCGTGCCGGCGTGGCAGGCAAACACACCTTCATCGGCGAGCTCGACGGCCAACGGACCTCGCGTGTGCAGGCCATCGCCGAGGCTTTCAATGGCGCCGGGCTCGCCACCACAGTCAGCGACAACATTCTCGGCACCATGTGGGACAAGCTGCTGGTCAACGTCGCGACAGGCGCGCTCAGCGGCATCACCATGCTCAGTTATGGCCAACTGTACAGCGAGCCGCTGCTGGAAAGCACCGCCAAGGCAGCGGTCAGCGAAGCCATCGCCGTCGCCGAGCGGGCCGGCATCCGCCTGAGCCTCACCAGCCCGGACGCTGCGTGGTACCTGGCAGCTGAAGGCCTGCCGGCAAGCTTCCGTACCTCGATGCTGCAGAGCCTGGAAAAAGGCTCGGTCACCGAGATCGATTTCATCAACGGCTCCGTCGTGCGCTGGGGCCAGCGCCACGGCGTGGCTACGCCGGTCAACGCGACCCTGGTTGCCTGCATCAAGGGTATCGAGCGCGCCATGGCCGATCAGCAGAAGGGAAGTAATCCATGAGCCAGCCGAAAGCCTACCTTGAACACGTTGCGTTCTGGGTGCGGGACATCCAGTGGCACATCCGCTTTTTCAGCGAGGTGTGCGGCATGACCATGCGCGAGATGCAGGGTGACGCCGAGCAGCCTGCGCAGTACTGGACCCTTGGTGGCCTGCAGTTCATCCACCAGCCGGACTTTGCCGGCCCGGAAGGGCGCATGGCACACCTGGGCATCATGTGCGAGGACCTCGAAGCCGCGTTGGCCGCCGCACAGCGGTTCGGCGTCAGCGAAATGCCTCAGGGCCGCAACTGGCTGCGCCTGCCTGACGGCCTGACGGTCGAGTTCATTCAGGCATTGCCGGCGAAATGCGTCGCCCAGGCACTGGCCATCGACCCACGTGCAGAGGTGGTGGCATGAGCGTGGTGGAAAAATACTGGGACGATGCCTGCGAAGGCGATGAATGCATCAGCCCCACCTACACCGTTACCCGCGAACGCATCCTGGCCTACGCCGAACTCACCGGCGACCACACCCCGGTGCATGTCGACGAGGCGTACGCCAACGCGAGCCACTTCGGCTGCCTGGTTGCCCATGGCCTGTTCGGCCTGTCGATCGCCGACGGCCTGAAGACCCAGTGCGAATACCGCTTTGTACCGGGCATGTCGCTGGGCTGGACCTGGGACTTCGTGCTGCCGATCAAGGTCGACGATGTGCTGCACGTGCGCATGCGCGTGGGGGCGATGCGCCCGAGCAACAGCCGACCGGGCTGGGGCATCGTGGTCTTGCCGTCGGAACTGATCAACCAGCATGGCGAAGTCGTGCAGCGTGGCGAGCACCGGCTGATGGTGCCGAGGAGAGTGCAGGCATGAGCCAGGCATTGCCATTGGCGGGTATTCGCGTCATCGACTATAGCCACTTCCTGGCCGGGCCCTATGTGGGCCGTTGCCTGGCAGCACTGGGCGCCGAGGTGATCAAGGTCGAACGGCCGGGCAGCGGCGATGCCGGCCGCCAGCACGCGTTTACCCTTGATGAACAGCAGAGCGGTTACTTCCTGCAGCTGAACATGGGCAAGCAGGGCGTCAGCGTGAACATGAAGGACCCGCGTGGCAAAGCATTCATGCAGCGCCTTACCGACTCGGCCGATGTGTTCATCGAAAACTATCGCCCCGGCGCCCTGGACAAGCTGGGCCTGGGCTATGCCGAGCTGTCAGCGCGCAACCCGCGTCTGGTGTACTGCTCGATTTCCGCTTACGGCCACACCGGCCCGGATGCCCACCGCGCCGGCTTCGGGCTGATCGCCGAGGCCAAGAGCGGGATCATGCAGATGGTCGGCGTGCCGGGCGAAGCGCCGCCGTTGCTGCGCATTTCTTTGGGTGACATGTACACCGGTATCCATGCCGTGGCGGCGATCAATGCGGCGCTGTTGGGCCGGGTGAGCAGTGGTCGTGGCCAGCACATCGACATGGCCCTGTACGACACGCTGGTGTCGATGCATGAATACGCGGTGCAGTGCTACACCTTGTCCGATGGCACCGTCCTGCCCGAGCAGACCGGCCATGACATGCCCACCTCCACCCTGTACGGGGTGTTTCGTGCGGCTGATGGCGACCTGGTAATCGCCGCCCAGGTCGACGACGCCTGGAAGCGCTTTGCCGCGATGCTCGAAGCCAACGGTGGCCCGCCCGGGTTCGGCAGCGACAGCCGCTACCACAGCCTCAATGGCCGCAACGCCCACCGCCAGGCGATCCTGGCCGTGGTGCGTGACTGGGTTGGTGCGCGCCGGGTAGCCGATATCCTGCAATTGCTCGATGACATCGACATCCCCAGCGCCAAGGTTCAACGCATCGACGAGGTCGTGGCTGACCCACAGATCCAGGCGCGCAACATGGTCATCGAGCAGCAGCACCCGCGCTACGGTACCTTGCGCCTGCCCAACCTGCCGTTCCGCTTTTCCGAGTGCGACACCACGATCCACCAAGTGGCCCCGGACCTCGGTCAGCACAATGCCGAAGTGGCCGCCGGCCTAGGTTTCAGCCCTGAAGAAATCACCGCCATGCAGGCAGACGGTGTGCTGTTCACCCACGGAGATGCACGATGAGCGACCGCTATGCAGTGATCGGCCGACCGATCAACCACACCAAGTCCCCGTTGATTCATGGCCTGTTCGCCCAGGCCAGTGGCCAGTGCCTGGAGTACGGCGCCATCGAGGGCGAGCTCGAGGGCTTCGAGGCCCAGGTGCTGAACTTTCGCAACGGTGGCGGGTTGGGCATGAACATCACCGCGCCGTTCAAGCTGCGCGCCTTCGAGCTGGCTGACCAACGCAGCGAGCGCGCACAGCTGGCGCGGGCGGCCAATGCATTGAAGTTCGAGAATGGCCGTATCTTTGCCGAGAACTTCGACGGCATCGGCTTGCTGCGGGATATCGAGGAAAACCTCGGTGAACCACTGGCCAATCGGCGGGTACTGTTGCTCGGCGCCGGTGGCGCGGTACGTGGTGCATTGCTGCCGTTCCTGGAGGCGGGGCCAAGCGAACTGGTGCTTGCCAACCGTAACATGGCCAAGGCGCTCAGCCTGCGCAACGAACTGGACCACCCAAGGCTGCGCATCAGCCGTTATGAGGAGCTGGAGGGACAGTCCTTCGACATCGTGGTCAATGCCACTTCCGCGAGTCTCACCGGCGAGCTGCCGCCGCTACCTCAAGGCGTGCTGGGCGAGACGCGGCTGGCTTACGAGCTGGCGTATGGCAAAGGCCTGACGCCGTTCCTGCGCATGGCCAAGGCGCAGGGTGTGGGGCGCCTGGCCGACGGTGTCGGCATGCTGGTCGAGCAGGCCGCGGAGGCTTTCGCCTGGTGGCGCGGGGTGCGGCCCGAAACCCGGGCAGTGATCAATCGCCTGACCATTCCACTGGAGTAGGATCCCGCTCCTATGGAACTCCACATAACTCCCTGATTTAGCAGGGACCCTGTGGGAGCGGGTTTACCCTGGTGCCAGTCAGTTGAGCGATTTGGGGCCGCTTTGCGGCCCATCGCCGGCAAGCCGGGCTCCCTCAGGTACGGCGCAGACCTCAAGATTTTCGCGGTCTCTGTGGGAGCCCGGCTTGCCGGCGATGGGCTGCGCAGCAGCCCCAAAAGCTACGGGCCTGTTGATTTTGCACAGTTTCAGATTAATGTAGAGGTACAAACATATTGTGTTGAGTACTCTACATGATCAACTGGTCGCTACTGATCCTCGGATTGCCGACGGCCAATGCCACCGAGCGCATGCGTGCCTGGAGGAGCCTGAAGGCCTCCGGAGCCGCAGTGCTGAGGGATGGTGTTTACCTGCTGCCCGAACAATGTGCGGGTCGGGAAGTTTTCGAGGCAGTCGAGCGCGACGTGCTGGCTATCAACGGCACCGCATTTCTCCTGTCGCTGCCTGAGCGTGAAGAGCGCTTCAGCAGGCTGTTCGACAGGAGCGACGAGTACGCCAGCCTGATGGAAGAAATTGCAGGCTGCAGGGCCGAGCTGGCGCCAGAGAATGCGCTGCAGACCGCACGGCAGGTGCGCAAGCTCAGAAAGGCCTTCAGCCAGTTGGCGGCGACCGATTTTTTCCCGGGCGTGCCCAAGGCACAAGCCGATGCGGCGCTGCAAGAGCTTGAAGCCGCGATTGGCCGCGCACTGTCTTCCGATGAGCCGAGTGCCCACGACGAGGCGATTACCCGACTGGAACGCAACGACTACCAGGGGCGCCTTTGGGCCACCCGCAAGCGCCCATGGGTGGATCGGCTGGCATGTGCCTGGTTGATTCGTCGCTTCATCGATGCCGACGCTCGATTCATCTGGCTGGACAGGCCTGAAGACTGCCCGGGCGATGCGCTGGGCTTCGATTTTGATGGGGCCAGGTTCAGCCATGTCGGCCAGCGGGTGTCCTTCGAAACCCTCATCGAGAGCTTTGCCCTGCAGCAGCCGGGCCTGGCACGCTTGGCCGCAGTCATTCACTATCTGGATGTGGGAGGCAACCAGCCCTCGGAAGCCCCAGGTATCGAACGTGTCCTCGCGGGCTTGAGACAAAGCATTGGCGATGACGATCAACTGACAACGGTCGCCGGGGGTATCTTCGATGGCCTTCTGACGGCTTTCGCGAGTGAGGAAGCGCAAAATGGTTGATAGCACCTCTGCAGTGGGCGAACAGCCACCATCGCAAGCGGTTCAGCGGCCGGTCGGACTGTTCGAAGCATTCCTGTTCTGGCTCAAGCTGGGCTTCATCAGTTTTGGTGGGCCCGCCGGGCAGATCTCGATCATGCACCAGGAACTGGTCGAGCGCCGGCGCTGGATCAGCGAGAAGCGGTTCCTGCACGCGCTGAACTACTGCATGTTGTTGCCAGGCCCCGAGGCACAGCAACTGGCCACCTACATCGGTTGGCTCATGCACCGCTCCTGGGGCGGGGTGATTGCCGGCGTATTGTTCGTATTGCCCTCGCTGTTCATCCTGATTGGCCTGTCCTGGGTCTACATCGCCTTTGGCGAGGTCCCGGTGGTGGCGGGGGTCTTCTACGGCATCAAGCCTGCAGTCACGGCCATTGTCGTCCACGCGGCGCACCGGATCGGCTCGCGCGCGCTGAAGAACGGCTGGCTGTGGGCCATGGCCGCAGCGTCGTTCGTGGCCATCTTCGCCCTCGATGTGCCGTTCCCGTTGATCGTGCTGGTTGCCGGTATCGCAGGCTATGTGGGCGGTCGCTTCGCCCCCGGCAAATTCGTGATCGGTGGTGGTCATGGGGCTGCCAGGAACAGCTACGGCCCGGCCCTGATCGACGACGACACACCAACGCCTGAGCATGCGCGTTTTCGGGTGGGGCATTTGCTGCGTCTGGTGCTGATCGGCGCCGTATTGTGGACCTTGCCCATGGGGCTGCTGACACTGACGTTTGGCTGGGCCGGCACTCTGACGCAAATGGGCTGGTTCTTCACCAAGGCCGCACTTTTGACCTTCGGTGGCGCCTACGCCGTCCTGCCCTATGTGTATCAGGGCGCCGTCGGGCATTACGGCTGGCTGTCACCCACTCAGATGATCGATGGCCTTGCCTTGGGAGAAACCACGCCAGGACCATTGATCATGGTGGTGGCTTTCGTCGGCTTCGTCGGTGGCTACGTGCATCCGATGTTCGGTGAGCAAAACCCGTTCCTGGCCGGTGCAGTCGCGGCCAGCCTCGTCACCTGGTTCACCTTCCTGCCGTCGTTCCTGTTCATCCTCGCCGGTGGCCCGTTGGTGGAGTCGACCCACAACGAGATGAAGTTCACCGCACCGCTGACGGGGATCACGGCCGCGGTCGTGGGGGTGATCCTGAACCTCGCCATGTTCTTCGGCTATCACGTGCTCTGGCCAAAGGGTTTCAGTGGGGCGTTCGACTGGCCTTCGGCGTTGATCGCCATTGCTGCCGCAGTGGCCCTGTTCCGCTTCAAGCGTGGCGTGATCCAGGTACTGTTCAGTTGCGCCTTGGCCGGTGTGGCGGTCCATATGTTGCGTGGTTGATACCGGTTGCCGGCCGACATCGTCGGCCGGCTTGTCACGAATCAGAAGGTGTAGGTCACCCGCCCGAAGTAATACCCGCCGGTAAAGCCATAGGGCGAGTACACCCCGTATCCCTTGACCATGGTCTTGCTGCTCGGTGCCTGGCGCTCGGGGTAGATATCGAACAGGTTGCGCGCCCCGATCGCCAGCTCCAGGTCCTTGGTCAACTGGTAGCCTGCATCCAGGTCGGTGATCCAGCGCGCTTTGTACTCGCGGTCCAGCGAACGGTCGTTGGCGGCATTCACCTCGCGCCAGGATCCGTAGCGGGTCAGCCCCAGGTTGACCCGGTAGCGATCCAGGCGCCAGTTGCCGCCAAGGATCAGCTTGGTGTGCGGTTGTACCTCGGTCAGCAGGTTGCGCGCCTGGCGATTCATCAGCTCGTAGGGCGTGCCAAGGATGTTCACGCTCTGCTTGTAGTCGAGGATCTCGGTGTCGTTCCAGTTGAAGGCCGCCGTCCACTTCACCGTCCCTGCACCGCCCAGGTCCTGGTCGTAGCTGCCCACCAGGTCCAGGCCCTTGGTGCGGGTATCGGCGCCGTTGGTGAAGTACTGGCCGCCCGAGGTCGAGTCGATACCGTTGGCGAGCAGGGCCTGGGTGACCTCGGGGCCGAGCAGGGTACCGGTGAGGGTGATGCGGTCGCGCACGTTGATCAGGTAGGCATCGGCGGTGAAGGCCAGGCGCTCGCCGGGCTGCCAGGCCAGCCCCAGGCTGTAGTTGGTGGACTTCTCCGGTTTCAGTGGTTCGGCGCCCAGCGCCTTGGCGGCGGCCGAATCCACCGGCAGCACGCCATAGTTGATCGACTGGTACACGCCGTCGACCACGCCGTAGGTGGTGGAGCGGGCGCTGAACAGGTTGTTGGCCAAGGACGGCGCGCGGAAGCCGTTGCTCACCGTCGCCCGCACGGCCAGTTCGGGGGTCAGCTCGTAGCGGGTGGTCAGCTTGCCGCTGCGGGTGGCCCCGATATTGCGATCATAGTGCTCGTAGCGCAGGGCAGCGCCCCAGTACCACTGCGGCAGCGGGTTGAAACCCACGTCCAGGTAACCGGCGTAGCTGTTGCGGCTGGCACTGGCGGCCTCGGCGGGGGAGATGCCGTTGGTGACCTGGGCGCCGGAGGCGGCGCAATTGCCGGGCGCCTTGCAGTAGCCACCGTCGGCCCAGCTGGCCCAGTCGCCAGCCTGCACCTGGTAGGTATCGCGGCGCTGTTCCAGGCCCCAAGAGAAGTCCAGCGGCTTGGTCAGCCCAACCTCGAAGCTGCGGTGCAGGTCGAGGTTGCTGGTCAGTTGCGAGCTGACCCAGGTGCCGGATTCGAAATGGTTGGGCGTGGCCTCGCCCAGTGACGGGTTCTGGTTGTTCCAGGTGCCCTGTTCGGCCTCGTTGCGCCCGTAGGTACTGGACAGGTCCCAGTCCCATTCGCCGGCCAGGCCCCTGGCGCCAAACGCCGCCTGGTAGTCGTATTCCTCGATGTACCAGGTGGGCGTGTAGCCCGAGGGGCGTCCGTTGGGCCCGGTGGTGATGGTGTTGACGATGGTCGGCAGGCGGAAGTTCTGGCCCTGCTCGGCCTTGCGGTACGACCAGGTGCTGAACGAGTAGAGCGTCAGGTCGTCCTGCAGCGGCAGTTCGGCGTTGTAGCCCAGGGTCAGAAGGTTGATCTTCGGCGTGCCATAGCCGCCGTAGGTAACCTTGCCGGCGCGGTCCAGGGCTTCGGCCTGGCTGTAGCCATTGGCGCTGGCCTTGTTGTCGTCGTTCTGGCTGCGGGCGTCCAGTGCCAGCTGGACGATGCCGTCGCGGCCGATCTCGAAGCCCTTGTTCAGGCTTTGCTGCACGGTCTGCTTCTTGCCGTCGTAGCCCTGGCCCGCAGTGGTCACGGCGGTGCCGCTGGCGTCGGCCTTGAGGATCACGTTGATCACCCCGGCGATGGCGTCGGAGCCGTATTGGGCGGCCGCACCATCACGCAGCACCTCGACATGGTCGATGGCACTGATGGGAATCAGGTCGAGGTCGGCGGGGGCTGCGCCGGCATTGATGCCGCTGATGTTGAGCGTAGCGCTGGTATGGCGGCGCTTGCCGTTGACCAGCACCAGCACCTGGGCAGCGTTGAGGCCGCGCAGGTTAGGGGCGCGGGCCATGCCGCTGGCGTCCCAGCCGGTCTTTTCCGGCAAGGTCAGCGACGGCACGCTGGCGCTGAGGGCTTCCATCAGGCCGGGCTTGCCGGTTTCCTGCAACTGCTTGGCGCTGATCACGTCGATGGGCACCGGGCTGCTGGTTACGGTGCGTTTCTCGCTGCCACGGTTGCCGGTGACGATCACCGTGCCCAAGGCCTGGGCGGCGGGCTCCTCGGCCAGGCTGGGTGCGTTGTGCAGCCCGGCGGCCAGGGCCACGCCGAAAAAAGAGGCAGTTTTAAAAGCTGGCTTCATGCACGCAGTTCCTTGTCTGGCATGGCTGGCGCACTTACGGCGCCTTGGCCGCGATCGCGTCTATTTCCACCAGCGCGCCCGGCAATGGCAGGGCAACCACCTGGATGGCGGTGCGGGTCGGTGTACGGGGTTGCTCGGCGGTGGCGAAGAACTCGGTGTAGGCCGCCTGCAACCCGGCGAAGTCGAGGGCGCCGCCGTTGGCCGGGTCACCTACCAGGAACACCCGCAACTGGACGATGTCGCCAAGGTCCAGGCCCTGGCTGTGCAGCGCCGTGCGCAGCTTGTTCAGCACCGAGCGGGCCTGGGTTTCGGTGTTGCCCAGCGCTGCAACGCTACCCTTGGGCGCCTTTGGGTCGGCCACGTCGGGCAGGGTGCCGCTGATGAACGTCAGCTGGCTGCCGGCCGGTACCGTGACCAGCTGCGAGATGGGGAAGTTCGAGCCGGGTGGCGCGATGCGCTTGATGCCGTCGGCGTGGGCGTTGAGGGTGAGCGACATGAGTACTCCGGCAAGCAGAAGAAGACGAGGCATGGGGGTGGTTCCTTGCAGGTCAGGCGGCAACGCCGCGGGTGGTCTGGCTGGCGTGTTTGGCAATCAGGCCGACCACCCGGCGGGCGGACTCGGCGGCACTGTTCTGCCAGATGCCCACGCCGCCATGGGCCAGGGCGTCGCTGGCCAGCCAGGTACGCCCCTGGGGCTGGTTGAGCAGGTCGTAGCCGGGCTGGGCGACTTCGTCGTGGACGATCCACGGCGCTTCGCTGAAAGGGATCTTCGACCAGTTCACCACCACCGGCCTGGCCAGCTTGTGGCTGTGGCCGGGGTGCAGCGATTCCACCGCCTGGCGCGAGGAGGCGACCTGGGCCTGCAGCGGCTTGGCGGCAAACTGCTGGGCCACCGCGCCCGTGTTGTAGGTGGCGACCAGCACACCCTGGGCGCTGTTGAGGTGATCGCTGGGGTACCACAGGGTGCGGGCTTCGTGGTTGATGTAGCTGAGCCCGCCATAGATCTGGAAGTCGGTTTCCCAGAAGCGCGGCGACTGCCAGGCCACCTTGTTGGCCTTGTCGCCTTCGGCGCTGGCGATGGCCTGCCTGAAGGCCTTGTCGAAGTTGTTCGGTAGCTTGGCCAGCAGTGGCAGGGGCAGGGTTACGATGGCGTAGTCGGCCTGTTCGACGTGCTGCTGGCCGCTCTTGCGGTCGCGCCAGACCACCTTGGCACCGTTGTCACCGGTGTCCACCCCCAGCACCTCGGCGCCCAGGCGCACGCTGTCCTTGACCTGGCGATAGAACGCCTTGGGAATCTGGTCCATGCCGCCGACCGGCTGGAACATGGTCGAGGAGAACTCGGGGATTTCGTCGAACACCAGCGGCAATAGCAGGTTGCTGTCCAGCAGTTGGTCCAGCGGCACTGGCTGGCGCTGGATCGGGGTCTGGTCGCCGGCGCCGGCGAAGCGGGTGTAGCCGGCGCGTACCGAACCGCGGTACTGCTGCTGGCTGTCGAGGTCGCCGTAGACCTTGAGGAAGTCCAGCAAGGCCTTGCGCTGGCTGCTGTCGAGCTCGGCATCGAGGGAGTTGCGGCTGACACTGCGCGCCAGCAGTTCACTGAAGTGCCCGCGGGTGTCGTTGACTGCCTGGCGCAGCAGCAGCGGCGGGCGAGCCAGGTCTGGCTGGGCCAGGGCGTTGCGGCTGCTGTTGACCAGCACCTGCAGCTCCACGCCCAGCTCACGGCAGTAGCCGAGGATGGTCAGGTGATGGCTGGGCAGGCGCGCGGCGCCGGCGTTGAAGAAGTGGCCCGGGTCGAACTCGACGGTTTGCGAACTGCCGTCGTTGTGCTCGACGCGGTCGCCCTGGCGCAAGGTCCAGACCCGGCCACCGACCCGCTCGCGGGCCTCCAGCACGGTGACCGAAAAGCCGGCCTTGCGCAGCTCGTAGGCGGATACCAGGCCGGAAATACCAGCGCCGACAATCACCACGCGCTTGCCGTTGCCGCCGCTTGCGGCCAGTTGCAGGGGTTGGAAGGTGGCAGCCAGGGCATTCTGCCCCAGCGCGCCCAGGGCTGCCGAATAGCCGCCAATGGCGGCGAGGCGGGTGATCAGGTCTCTACGGGACAATCCCATGTCGCATGCTCCGAGAAGGTTGGGTTCGGATGTGCGCAACGGGCGGATCGAAGGGAGGGACCCGACGGCGGCTGGCACAAATCCATTTGCCTCCGCCATGTTGGGGTCGGTTTACAGAACCTAATGGACTTTCACGGTGCTGTGAAAGGCTTTTTGGTTCTATATTAATTATGTTTATTGCTGATAAAGCTAATCAGTAGAAATGCGTAATACTGATGTTGAAGCGGGTGCATCGAGGCGTCGAACCGCCGCGAAGCCCGCTCTCATAGAACTGCACATAACTCATTGAATTAGCAGGGACCCTGTGGGAGCGGCTTTAGCCGCGAACACCGGCGCAGCCGGTGCCATGCACAGTGTTGGATTCTTCGCGGCTAAAGCCGCTCCCACAGGGTACGAGGATCGCTTGCGAATTCAGTTATCTGTGCGACAGCGCGGCCCAAAGGGCTGGGGCGACGAGTCCTGTGCAGTTCCGTGAGCGCGAGCTTGTCCGCGAAAGGGCCTGCACAGGCGGCAGGGCCTATGCAGAACGCGTACTGCGTCCTGCCTCACGCTGGGCCACCAGCGCGCGGATCCGCGGAATCAGCTCCTGTCCGTACTCCACGGCATCGCGCAACTGCTCGAAACCACGGAACAGGAAGGTGCTCACACCCAGTTCGTAGTAGGCCAGCGCCGCTTCGGCCACCTGCTCGGGCGTGCCCACCAGTGAGGTGGAATTGCCGGCCCCGCCGCCCAAAGCTGCGATTTCGGTCCACAGCCGGGTATCGTGCACCTTGCGCTGGCCGGCCAGCTGTACCAGGCGCTCGGAGCCGACATTGCTCTTGCCGAAATTCTTCTCGCGGCGGTTGCCCTGGCGGATGCCAATGCGCTGCCTGGCATCGGCCAGGATGCGTTCGGCCCGCGCCCAGGCCTCTTCCTCGGTGGCCCCCAGGATCGGCCGCAGCGACAGGCTGAAGCGGATGTGATTCTCCCGCCCGTGGCGGGCTGCGGCCTTGCGCACCTGGGCAATGCGCTCGCGCACCTGCTCCAGTGGCTCCCCCCACATCATGTACACATCGGCGTGTTTCGCCGCGACCTCCACCGCCGCGTCCGAAGCGCCGGAGAAGTACACCGGTAGCTTGCCCACCGGCTTGACCAGGGTCAGGTTGTCTTCCACCCGGTAATGCTCGCCGTGGTGGTCGAACGGTGTGGTCTGCGTCCAGGTGTTGCGTAGTACCTGCAGGTATTCGTCGGTGCGGGCGTAGCGGGCATCCTTGTCGAGAAAGTCGCCGTCGCGCTGCAGGTCGCCGCTGTCGCCGCCGGTGATCACGTTGATCGAGGCGCGGCCGCGGCTGAGCTGGTCGAGGGTAGCGAACTGGCGGGCGGCGAAGGTTGGCGCCTGGAAGCCGGGGCGGTGCGCCACCAGCAGGCCGATGCGCTCGGTCAGCGCGGCTACGTAGCTGGCCAGTATCATCGAGTCCGGCGCGCTGGTGTTGACTGCCAGCAGGGCCTTGTCGAAGCCGGCGTATTCCTGGGCCTGGGCGAAGGCCTTGATGAAATCAAGGTCGACCAGCGGGCCGCGCGGGGCCTGTGATTCGCTGCTTTCCTGGGGGCCGATGAGGCCGATGAATTCTAGGCTCATGCAATGGAACTCCTTTTCGTGTGGGGCGGATTCAGGCAGCTGCGATCTGCCTGCGGCGCAGCGTGTTGCGGTTGGTCGGAACGCTCAGGCCAAAGCTGTCGCGCAAGGTGCTGCCGCTGTATTCGCTGCGCACCAGGCCGCGCGCTTGCAGCAGGGGCACCACCAGCTCGGTGAAATACTGCAGGCCATCGGGCAGCAGCGAGTTGATGATGAAGCCGTCGGCGGCGCCGTCTTCGAACCAGTCCTGCAAGGCGTTGGCGACCTGCTCGGGGGTGCCGGTGAAGTCGCGTCTTGGGCGCGAGAAGCGCAAGGCCAGTTGGCGCAGGCTCAGGCTTTCGTCGCGGGCCAGTTGCTTCAACTGGTCGGCGGTGCCCTTGTGGCTGTTGTCGCCAAGGGTGCCCAGGTCGGGGAACGGTGCATCCAGCTCGTGCTGGCTGAAGTCGTAGTCGTTGAACGGGCGGCCGAGGGCGACCAGGGCGTCCTCGATGCTCACCAGGTCGACGGCCTGCTGGTAGCGGCGCTCCACCTCTGCTTCGTCGCGGCCGACGATGGGGCGGATGCCCGGCAGGATGAACAGCTGGTCCGGGTCGCGGCCATGGCTTGCGGCGCGTTGCTTCAAATCCTGGTAGTAGGCGCGGGCATCGCTGAACGACTCGGGGTTGACGAAGATTGCATCGGCGTTCTGCGCGGCGAAGTTGCGCCCGTCCTCCGACACGCCGGCCTGGAAGATCAGCGGCTGGCCCTGGGGCGAGCGCTGGATGTTCAGCGGGCCCTTGACCTTGAAGAACTCGCCCTTGTGGCCCAGGGTGTGCAACTTGGCCGGGTCGAAGAATTCGCCGCTCTGCTTGTCGCGGGTGAAGGCGTCGTCTTCCCAGGAGTCCCACAGGCCCTTGACCACCTCGACATGCTCGCGGGCGATGCGGTAGCGCACGGCGTGGGGTGGGTGCTGGTCCTTGCCGAAGTTGTCGGCGGTGCCCGACAGCCATGAGGTGACCACGTTCCAGCCGGCGCGGCCGCCGCTGATCAGGTCCAGCGAGGCGAGCTGGCGGGCGACCTGGAACGGTTCGGTATAGCTGACCGTGACCGTGGCCACCAGGCCGATATGGGTGGTGACCGCCGCCAGTGCAGAGAGAATGGTCAGCGGCTCGAAGCGGTTGAGGTAGTGGGGGCTGGAGCGGGCATGGATGTGCAGGCTGTCGGCGATGAAGGCGAAATCGAACTTGGCCGCCTCGGCCAATTGCGCCTGCTGCTTGTAGAAACCGAAGTTGACGCTGGCGTCGGCCAGCGCCTCGGGGTGCCGCCATTCGCCCCAGCCGTGGCCTACACCGTGGATCATCGCGCCGAGATGGATCTGTCTTTTGCTCACGTTCAATACCTCTTGCCAGATAGGCCTCAATGTCTGATCCGCGCGGCACGCCCGTGCCGCACGGCAAAACGGTCAAACCGCCACGGGCAGCACGCTGCGCGAATGCCCGGGTATCGCCTCGATCAGCGCTCGCGTATAGGCGCTGGCCGGTTGGCCGAACACCTGCACCGCCGGCCCTTGCTCGACCACCTGGCCGCGCTGCAGCACCAGCACCTGGTCGGCCATGCTCGCCACCACCGCCAGGTCGTGGGAGACCAGCACATAGGCCATTCCCAGCTCGCGCTGCAGCTCATCCAGCAGGGCGAGGATCTGCGCCTGCACCGACACGTCCAGCGCACTGACCGGTTCGTCGAGCAGCAGCACCTCGGGCTCCAGGGCCAATGCCCGGGCGATCGCCACCCGTTGGCGCTGGCCGCCCGACAGCTCCCGGGGCAGGCGGTCGAGGAAGTGCACCGGCAGGTGCACCCGCGTGATCAGTTCACGGGCCCTGCGCTCCAGGGCTTCGCCCTTGAGCAGGTCGAACGACACCAGCGGTTCGACGATGCTGTCGAACACGGTGAAGCGCGGGTCGAGCGCGGCGAACGGGTTCTGCTGCACCAGCTGGATGCGCCGGCGCAGGGGGCGGAACTGCCGCCAGCTGCAGGCACTGACGTCCACGCCAGCGAACTCCACCCGCCCGTGGCTGGGCTTTTCCAGCCCGAGGGCGATCCGCAGGGCGGTGCTCTTGCCTGAGCCCGACTCGCCGACGATGGCCAGGGTCTGCCCGGCATGCACCTCAAGGTTCAGGTCATGCAGGGCGGTGAAGTGGGCATCCTGGCCGGGCAACGCGAAGTGCTTGCCGACGTTGCTCAGGCGCAGCAGCGCTGCCTGGCCCCTCGGCGCGCCAGGCCTGCGCCGTGGCACGAAGGCCGGCGCGGCGTTGAGCAGGTCGCGGGTGTAGGGCTGCCGTGCGCCCCAGAGGATCTGCCTGGGCGAGGCCTGCTCGACGAGCTCACCCTGTTTCATGACCAGCAGGCGGTCGGCGCGGTCGCAGGCCATGCCCAGGTCATGGGTGATGATCAGCAGCGCGATGCCGCGCTCGGCCACCAGCCGTTGCAGGTGGTCGAGGATGCGCCGCTGCACCGTCACGTCCAGCGCGCTGGTGGGCTCGTCGGCGATGATCAGCCGCGGCTCGCCGGCCAGGGCGATGGCGATCAGCACCCGCTGGCGCATGCCGCCGGAGAGTTCATGGGGGTACTGGCGGGCGCGCAGCGCCGGGTCGTCCAGGCCGACCTGGGCCAGCAGTTCCAGCACCTCGGCATCCACCGTCGGGTAGCGTCGGCCGCGAGCCAGCAGCAAGGCCTCGGCAATCTGCCGGCCGATGCGCAGGGTCGGGTTGAGGCTGACCATCGGGTCCTGCGGTACCAGGCCGATGGTGCGCCCGCGCAACTGGCGCCGGGTACGCTCGCTGGCCCGGGCCACATCCACGCCGTCGACCCACAGCTGGCCCTGCTCGATGCGGGCATTGCCCGGCAGCAGGCCGAGCAGGGTATTGGCCAGGGTCGACTTGCCCGAGCCGGACTCGCCGACGATGGCCAGCGTCTCGCCCTGTGCCAGGCTGAACGACAGCCGGCGCAAGGCCTGGATGGGTTGCCCGGCGAAGGTGTAGCTGACACTCAGGTCGCGGACCTCGATCAGGGGGCGCTGGCTCATCGGGCATGCTCCTCGGCGCTGCGCGCCAGGTGGTTGAGGCTGAACACCACGGCCACCACGAACAGCCCCGGCAGCAGGGAGACCCAAGGGGCGGTGATCAGGAAGTGGCGGCCGTTGGCGATCAGCGTGCCCCATTCCGCCGCCGGCGGCGCCGCGCCGAAGCCGAGGAAGCTCAGCCCGGCGGTGGCCAGGATGGCGGCGCCGAAGTCCAGGGTGGCGAGCACCGCCACCGGACCCCAGGCGTTGGGCAGCACATGGCGCAGCAGTGTGCGCGCCCAGCTGGCGCCGCCCAGGCGGGCGGCCTCGACATAGGGCAGGGTCTTGATGCGCAGCACTTCGGCGCGGGTGGTGCGGGCAAAGCCCGGGATGATGCCGACGCCCACGGCGACTGCCACCGGCACCGTGCCAAAGCCGATCGCGGTGACGATGGCCAAGGCCAGCAGCAGGCCGGGCAGTGCCAGCAACACATCGATCAGGCGCATCAGCGCCGCGTCGACGCGCCCACCGGAAAAGCCGGCCAGCACGCCCAGGCCGAGGCCCCCGAGCAGGGCGATGGCCACCGCCAGCAATGCGGCCAGCACCGACAGGCGCGCGCCATAGACCACGCGGGTATACAGGTCGCGACCCAGCTCGTCGGTGCCGAACCAGTGCACCACGCCGGGGGCGCTGAGCTTGTCGGCGGGCGAGGTGGCGTAGGGGTCGAAGCTGGTCAGCAACTGCGGGGCCAGTGCCGCGAACAGGGCGAACAGCACGATCAATAGCGCCAGGCTGAAGCCGGGCCGGCGCAGTAGCGGGAGCAGGGCCTGCCGGGCGCGCTGCAGGTGCGTGCGCCGCTTCCAGGCGCCGGCAGGGTGTGCCACCTCGCCCGTGGGCTGGGTGTCGATCGGGGACAGGGAAAGGTCGATGGTCATCTCAGCTCACCTTGGCCGTGTGGGTGATGCGTGGGTCGAGGTACGGGTAGAGCAGGTCGACGATCAGGTTCACCACCACGAAGGCGGTGGCCGATACCGCGACGATCGCCAGCACCACCGGGATGTCCTGGCGCAGCACGGCCTCCTGTGCCAGGCGGCCGACGCCGTTGCGCGAGAAGATGGTTTCCACCAGCACCGCGCCGGATACCGTATTGCCGACCTGCAGGCCGATCAGGGTCAACAGCGGCAAGGCCGCGTTGCGCAAGCCATGGCGCGCCTGCACCTGGGCCCGGCTCAGGCCCTTGGCGAAGGCGGTGGTGATGTAGGGTTCCTGCCACACGCCCTGGAAGCCACGCTGCAGCACCTGGGCGTACACCGCGGCGCTGGGGATCGCCAAGGTGATCGCCGGCAGCACCAGGCTGGCCAGGCCCTGGCTGCCGGTGGCCGGGAACCAGCCGAGGCCGAAGGCAAATACCTGGATTAGCAGCAGGCCCATCCAGAACACCGGCACCGAGAAACCCAGCGACGGCAGGCGTGCCAGGGCGGTCTTCAGTGGCCGCCATTGCAGGTAGGCGGTCAGGTAGGCCAGGCCGACCCCGGCCAGCAGCGACAGGGCGATGGCCGCGCCGGCAAGGGCCAGGGTCTGCGGCAGGCGCTCGGCCAGCAGCGCGGTGACCGGCCGGCCCAGCGACAGCGACTGCCCGAGGTCACCGTGCAGGGCGCGCCACAGCAGGTCGAAGTACTGCTCGAACAACCCCTTGTCCAGCCCGTAGTAGGCACGGGCCTTGGCCAGGTCCTCGGGTGACAGGCCATCGGCCTCCATGCCCGAGGCGCTGAGCATGATCGCCAGGGTGTCGCCCGGCAGCAGGTAGAGGATGAAGTAGGTGATGGTGTAGGCGCCCCACAGCACCAACAGGGCCTGGCCGATGCGGCCGATCAGGTAGCGTTTCATGGCTGGCCGACCTGGATGTCACTGAGCAGCGCGAAGCCTTCTGCAGTCCAGCGGAAGTCCTTGACCCGCGGCGCGGTGGCGGCTTGCCAGACGCGTTCGTACAGCGGGAACGCCGACGCCTCGTCGACCAGCAGGTCCTGCAGCTGGCCGTAGGCCTGGGCCCGTTGCGGGGCGGCGGTGGCGGTGATGCCGCTGTCGAACAGCGCCTGGGCCCTGGCCAGGGTTTGCGGTTCGTAGGTGTTGGTGGCCAACGTGGTGCTGCTTGCTGCCCGCGGGTCGAGGATGGTCTGCAGGATGATCGGGTCGGCGCGGGTCATGTAGGTGGAGGTCAGGTCGTAGTTGCCGGACGCGTTCCCGGCCACCCATTCGGCGCGGGTCAGCACATTGAGCTTCAGGTCGATGCCGACCTTGCGCAACTGGTCCTGCACAAGCACGTCACCGGCGCTTTCGGCCGGGGTCAGGTTGTAGCGCAGGGTCAGGCGCTGGCCGTTCTTGTGCCGGTAGCCGTCCTCGCCCTTGTGCCAGCCGGCGGCCTCGAGCAGTTGCTCGGCGCCCGTAGGGTCATAGGCGAGCTTGTCGGCCTGGGGCTTGAAGTACGGCGTGGTGACGTCGTAAACGCCGCTCACCACCGGGAACGCGGCGTTGTACACGGTATGCGCGTAGCTGGTGCGGTCGATGGCCTTCTGCAGTGCCAGGCGCACCTGGCGGTCGGCTAGCAGGCGGTCGTTGCGGGTGTTGGGGTAGAGGTTGAGCGCCGGGCCCGGCAGCGAGCGGCTCTGGATGGTCGCGCCCTTGGACTGGAACAGCTTCATGTCGACTTCCGAGAACGGGTTGCGCGGCCACAGGATGTCGGCCTTGCCCTGCAGGAACAGGCCGTTGCGCACGCTTTCCTCGGGGATGTAGCTGATGTCCACGGCATCCAGGTGCGCCGGGCCCTGGTTGTGCATGTTGGCTGATGGCCAGGCGTAGTCGGCGCGCTTGACCAGCCGTGCGCCCACCTCCGGGGTGTAGTGCTCGAGAATGAACGGGCCGGTGCCGATGATGTTGCCCAGCGAGCGCGCCTGGGCGGTCAGCTTGTAGGAGGCCGGCGCAAGGATGGCCAGGTTGGTGGTCGAGGTGGCCTGCAGGAAACCGGCATTGGGTTTGGCCAGGACCAGGCGCACGGTGAAGTCGTCCAGCACCTCGGCGTGGTCATAGCCGGCCAGGTAGGTGGCACCGAAGGTGGCCGGCAGCTGCGTGGCGAAGGCCTTGTTGCTGTCGAAGGCGGTTTTCACGGCGTGGGCGTCGAAGCGTTCGCCGTTGCTGAAGGTGACGTCCTGGCGCAGCTGGAAGGTGTAGCTCAGGGTATCGGCACTGACCTCCCAGCTTTTTGCCAGCCAGGGAATGATGCGGCCGGTTTGCGGGTCCTGGTCGGTCAGGGACTCGGCCACGTTGCGCAGCAGTACGCGGTGCTCCAGCCAGTAGACCTGGAAGGGGTCGACGCTGACCATGGTGGTGTTGTCGCCCCAGAAGGCGATGTTCAGGGTGTTGCTGGCCGAGGTGTTGCCGGCGGGGGAGCAGGCGGTGAGGGCCAGGGCCAGGGAGCTGATGGCGAACAGGCGGTGCAGTCGGGGCATGGGATGGTCCTTCATTGAATTGGGGTTACCTGTGCCGGTCTCTTCGCGGGCATGCCCGCTCCCACAGGGATTTCACTTTCCTTGAGTGGTGCGCCGTACCTGTGGGAGCGGGCTTGCCCGCGAAGAGGCCGGTACAGAGGGCAGCTGCCTTCCAGTCAGTCCTGGTAATCGCGGCCCTGGCGGTCCAGCTGCCGGATCAACGCATCCCAATGCCGCTGGATGCCTTCCCCCTTGCCATCGGAAAACCGCTTCGACTGTTCATGCACCTTGGCAATCGCCGCCTGCGATGCATGCAGCAGCTGGTCATTGCCCCCGGCCTGGGCCGCCACCTGGATGTTGCAGGCACGCTCCAGCCCATGCAGCTCACGGAACGCGTGCTCGACGCTGATCCCCCCGGTGAGCAACCCGTGGTTGCGCAGGATGAGGATGTTGCTGTCGCCCAGGTTGGCCACCAGCCGCTGCTGTTCGTCCAGGTCCAGGGCCACGCCTTCGTAGTCGTGGTAAACCACCCGGCTGTAATAGGCCAAGGCATGCTGGGAGATCGGCAGCAGGCCGTCGCGCTGAGCCGATACCGCTGCGCCGTCGCGGGTGTGGGTGTGCAGAACGGCCTTCAGGTCGGGGCGGGCGCGGTGGATTGCGCTGTGGATCACGTAGCCGGCCTGGTTGATGCCCAGCCCCAGCGGGTCGTCGATGATGGTGCCGTCGACGTCGACCTTGACCAGGTTGGAGGCGGTGATTTCGTCGAACAGCAGGCCGAAGGCGTTGATCAGGAAGTGTTCGTCCGGCCCCGGTACGCGGGCCGAAAAGTGCGTGTAGATGTGGTCGGTCCAGCGGAACAGGGCGGCCAGGCGGTAGGCGGCAGCCAGTTTGACCCGCACCTCCCACTCTTCGGCGCTGACCCGGTCGCGCACCTTGTCGGTGCTGGTAGTGACGGCAGACAGTGAACTCATGGTGTGCTCTCCGGTAATCAGTAGCCGCGCGCGGTGTCGACCAGGTTGGCCAGGGGCGCCTGCTCGCGGTAGCGGTGGAAGTTGGCGATGAAGGCTTCGAGCAGGGCCGGGTAGCCGTCCTCGGAAATGGCCGAGGTGTGCGGCGACAGGAACACCCGTGGGTGGTGATACAGCGGGTGGCCGGCGGGCAGCGGCTCGGGGTCGGTGACATCCAGGCTGGCGCGGCCGATCAGGCCGCTGTCCAGGGCCTCGAGCAGGGCCTGCTGGTCAAGCAGGCCACCGCGGGCGATGTTGATCAGGTGCAGGTCAGGGCGGGCATGGGCCAGCACCTGACGGTCGACCAGGCCACGGGTGGCGGCGGTGAGTGGGGCGGCCAGCACCAGGTGGTCGCTGCCAGCGAACAACTGCTGCAGGTCGGCGGCGCGCTCCACCCCGGGCACCTCGGCGATCGCCTGGCCGGTGCGATTCAAGGCCAGCACCTGCATGCCAAGGGCCACCGCCTTGCGCGCCAGGCTCTGGCCGATACTGCCAAAACCGAGAATGCCCAGGGTGCGGCCGCGCAACGGCGCCAGCGGGGTCAGGCGCCAGTCGGCATCCTTGACCCACAGCCGCGGCAGTTGCTTGGCGGCGGCGAACACCAGGGCCAGGGCGAATTCGGCCACCTGCTCGGCATTGGCGCCCTTGCCACTGGTGACCGGTGTGCCCTGGAACACCCAGTCGGGGTAGAAGTCGATGCCAGAGGACACCAGCTGCACCCACTTCAGGCCCCAGGGCCAGCCTGGCGGCGGGGTGTCGATGCGCTGCCCGCGCACGTTGATCGGGCGCAGGATGAATACATCGGCAGGGGCTTGCAGGGCCAGCTGGCCGGGGGCGATATCGATGACTTCATGGTCCGGCAGGTGTTCGCGCAGGTGCTGGTTGGCCTGGGCGTCGAGCTGGCTGGCGATGATCGAATGGCTCATGCGTGCACCTCCGCCAGCGCCGCGCGGCCGGCCTGGCCGAACACCACATCGTCCTGTGGGGTGTGGATGCGGCTGCAGAGCACGTCGCGGTAGTGCCGTTCCAGTGGGTTGCGCCGCGACAGCCCGGGGTTGCCGCGTCAAGCAGGCCCTGGTTGGCGAACAGCAGGGTGTCGATGCGCCCCAGCACGTCCTGGAAGCGCGGCAGGCTGGCCAGCGGCGCGCCCAGGTTGGAGGGGGCACGCTGCTTGAGAAAACCCGCCAGCCAGTCGCGGGCGGCACGGGCCACGCCGTCGTACACCGCCGGCAGCAGTACGGCCATCCACAGCAGGCTCTCGCCGTCGAGTTCGGCCTTCGGTGCGCTTGCAGGGCTGACGCTGACGGCATGGTCGAGGGGGATCAGCACATCGTCGAAGCGCACTTCATGGCTGCAGGTGGCGCGCATGCCCAGGTGGTCCCAGTCATCGATGATGGTGATGCCGGGCGTGTCGCGGTGCACCAGGAAGCCGCCGACCAGCGGGTCGGCGTCGTCGCTGCGGCCCCAGACCAGGTACCAGGTCAGGCCGTGGCTGCCGGTGGAGTAGATCTTGCGCCCGCTCAGGCGCCAGCCCTCGGCTGTGCGCCGCGCCACGGTGGCGGGCAGGCCGCCGCGGGCCGGGGTGCCGAGTTCGGGTTCAACGCGCAGGGCGTTGATCAGTGCGCCCTGATGCACGGCATCGCGGGCCACGCGCTGGCGCAGGTGTTCGGGCCAGCGGGCCTCGTCCTGCAGACGAAAGTGCTGCAGGTACTGCATCACCAGGATCAACGCGGTAGCCGGGTCGCCCTTGCCGACCGCGCCGATTACCCGACGGGCGCTGGCCAGGTCCGCGCCAGCGCCACCGAGCGCACGGGGTACGGTGAAGGCAAGCAGGCCGTGGCGGTGCAGCAGGTCGAAATTGTCCTGGGGGAACTGCGCGCCGCGGTCGTAGCGTTCGGCGTTGGCCGCGAGGGCCTGCGTCAGCTCGGCGAGGGCGCTGTCGGAGGGGTGACTCATGGGGTTTCATCCCTGAATGACGGTGTGTTGTTAAGACCGTATTCGTATGGATGAACGCTGTAAAAGTCTTTTTGGTTCTATGCTAATTATTTGTTTTAATAATTTATTGTTTTTACTGTTATGCATGAATTGCATTTTTTGGCGGGGCGCCAGGCGCCCCTGCGTGGTCAACCCAGGAGCCTGTGCCCTGCCACCTCACCGAAAAGCTCGACCGGTTCCTGCAGGTTGCCCAGGTAACGTGGATGGAACAGCCACAGGTCTACCTGCGGCTTGAAATCACTGACATTGATCACATCCAGCGCATCGCGGTGGCGGCTAGCCTGCAACAGTGGTTCGGGCACCAGCCCCAGGCCCTGGCCATTGGCGACCAGGCCCAGTTGCAACTCGGTGCCGAAGGTTTCCAGGTTGATCGACAGGCTCAGCCCCTGTTCACTCAGCGCCCGCTGCAGACCGGCGCGGAAACCACAGCCGTCGGGGTTGAGCACCCAGCCACGGGTGTAGCAGTCCTTGAGCTTGTAGCTGCGCTTGGTGACGCTGCCCTTGGCGGCTACCACCTTCAGCGGCATGCGCGCGATCGAGCGGCTGGCGATGCCTTCGGGGAAGATCTTGCCCGGTGGGAACAGCGCGGCGGCGGCGTCCAGTTCAGCGTTTTCCATGCGCGCGATAAGGCTGCTGCCCCAACCGCTGCTGACCTGGGTGCGCAATTGCGGGTAGGCCTCGCGAATCTGCGCCAGGGCATCGAGCAGCACCACGTCACCCAGGGTTTGCGGCACACCCAGGCGCAGGGTGCCCGAAGGCGCGCCATCGTTGGCCACCAGTTCGCGCAGCGAGTCGATCTCGCGCAGGATCGCCTTGCACTGCTCGTACACCCGCAAGCCCATGGGGGTGGGCCTGAGCGGCTTGGTGTTGCGGTCGAGCAGGGTGGCGCCAAGGTCTTCCTCGAAGTTCTGCACCCGGCGGGTGATCGCCGGTTGCGTCAGTTGCAGGGCCTCGGCGGCGAGGTTGGTGGATTGGCAGCGGATGACCGCGACGAAGGCGTCCATATCATCGATTTTCATAATTGGCGCTCACAGGGTCGGAGGGAAAATAAGGCATTAGCATAATCTGCCTGGCGGGTAATGCCATTGGTTCTGTTTTGATAGATGAAAACGCATATTAGGATATTCCTAAAATCAATTTAATTTATTTGACGGATCTCGTTAGAGTCGCCTGGCACGGGCCGCATGATGCTGCCCGCCCAGACACCGAGGAACGCCATGTCCATCCGATCGAAGCTGCTGACCCTGGCCGCGGCCCTGCTGCTGGCCAGCCAGGCCGGCGCCGCCGAGCGCCTGACCCTGCGCATCGGCGACCAGAAGGGCAACATGCGCGCCCAGCTGGAAGCCGCAGGCGCCTTGCGCGACCTGCCGTACGACATCCACTGGGCCGAGTTCCCCGCTGCCGCGCCGCTGGCCGAGGCGCTCAATGCCGGGGCGATCGATGCCGGCATCATCGGCGATGCACCACTACTATTCGTGCTGGCTTCGGGGGCACCGGTCAAGGCCATTGCCGTGGACAAGTCCGACCCCTATGGCACGGCGCTGCTGGTGCGTCCTGACGCGCAGCTGCACAGCGCGGCCGAGCTCAAGGGCAAGCGCATCGCCACCGGTCGCGGGTCGATCGGCCATCATCTGGCCCTCAAGGCACTGGACCAGGTCGGCTTGAGCGAGAAGGATGTGGAGTTCCGCTTCCTCGGGCCGGTGGACGCCAAGATCGCCCTGGCCAACGGCTCGGTGGACGCCTGGTCGACCTGGGAACCCTACACCGCGCTGGCCGAGCTGAGCGGGCAGGGCCGGGTGCTGGTCAACGGCCGCGGCCTTTCCAGCGGCAACAGCTTCCTCGCCGCCACCGACAAGGCGCTGGATCAACCTGCGCGGCGCGCGGCGTTGCAGGACTACCTCAACCGCCTGGCTGGGGCGCAGGTCTGGGCCAACCAGCACCTGGACAGTTACTCGAAAACCCTGGCCGCGATCATCGGCTTCCCCGAGGACGCCGCCCGCCTGCAGTTCGAGCGCCGCCAGCTGCGCTGGCAGGTGATCGACCCGCAGACCGTGGCGCAACAGCAGGACACCGCCGATTTCTACCACGCCCACGGCCTGATGAGCGAACGCCTCGACGTGGCACCGACCTTCGCCACTGGCTTCACCCTATCCGATGCCGCCACGCTGGCCGCGCAACCCTGACTCCGGAGACCTCTACATGTCCTTCAAACCCCTGCGCCAGCTTGGCCTGGCGCTGCTGGCCAGCGCCTTGCTGCCGAGCCTCGCCAGCGCCGAACAGACCCTGCGCATCGGCTACCAGAAATCCTCGACCCTGCTGACCCTGCTCAAGGCCCGCGGCAGCCTCGAACAACGCCTGCAGGCCGAGGGCATTCGCGTCAGCTGGCACGAGTTCCCCAGCGGCTTGCCATTGCTGGAGGCGCTGAACCTGGGCAATGTCGACCTGTCGGCGGATGTTGCCGACACCGTACCGGTATTCACCCAGGCTGCCGGCGCCAGGCTTACCTACTTCGCCCGGGAGACGCCTTCGCCAACGGCCCAGGCCATCCTGGTGCCCGCGGACTCGCCACTCAGGACCCTGGCCGACCTCAAGGGCAAGCGCGTGGCGGTGACCAAGGCCGCTGGCAGCCACTACCTGCTGATCCAGGCCCTGGCCAAGGCCGGGCTGACCTTCAAGGACATCACCCCGGCCTACCTGATCCCTGCCGACGGCCGCGCCGCCTTCGAGAACCACAAGGTCGATGCCTGGGTGACCTGGGACCCTTACGTGGCCAGCGCCCAGCGCCAGCAGAACGCCCGCATCCTGGCCGACGGCAGCGAACTGGCCAGCTACCAGCGCTACTATCTGGCCAGCAGCGACTATGCCCAGGCCCACCCCGAGGTGCTGCAGCAGGTGTACCAGGCCCTGCGTGAGGCAGGTGTCTGGACCAAGGCCAACCCGGCGGCCGCAGCACGCATCCTCGGGCCGCTATGGGGCAACCTGGACAGTGCCACGGTGCAGCAGGCCAATGCGCGGCGCAGCTACGACGTGCAGCCGGTGAAGCCGGAGAACCTGGCCGAGCAGCAGCGCATCGCCGATGCGTTCTACCGCGAGGGGCTGTTGCCCAAGGCGGTGGATGCCAAGGCGGTGAGCTTGTATCAGCCGGTTGCAGACTAGCGTGGGTTGTCTGTTTGGTTTGTTCTGTCTTGTTTTCAATGTCCGCTTTCGGGCGAAAGCGGTAACTATCAACTAATGGATTTGGCCATTTCCGACGTTCCAGTCCAACCGGTTTGCTCATAGACCGGTTTACCCGTCTCGGTGGCGTGCAGGACAGCGAAGGTGATACCTCGGCGAGCGAACTCGGCGTCAGCAGCCTGCATCAAGGCTGAAGCCAGGCCACGGCGACGGTAGGCCGGCTGGACGAACACATTCAGCACGTACCCACGCTTGTCCAGGGTCGGGTGCGATGGATGGGGAGGCCAATCAATGCTCATCAAGCCAATGGCTGCGACAGGTTGGTCGCCATCCATGAGCTTGAAACCGTAGTACCGACCGTCACCGAGTCGCTCTTCCAGCCATGGGCGAAAGTGCTGAGTCATGACTTGCAGTTTTTCAGGGTCGCCACCTGCTTCAAGAAACATCTCCTGGCGATGCGAGCAGATCATTTCTGCGTCAGCGGGCCCGACAGGCCGGCACTCCAAGCCTGAAAACTCTCCACATCCTTGTAGGTCGATCATCGTTTATCCCGTGTCAGTGGCCGATTCATGGAAAGGCAGCCTATGGCACCTTCAGGCCTGTTTGCAATGGCTGACGATCGACCTTGGCAAGCCACTCAGCTTTTGTCATCTCTCATGGAACTGCACATAACTCATTGAATCAGCGGGGCCCATGTAGGAGCGGCCTTGCGTCGCGATGGGGCGCGCAGCGGCCCCGGCAATTTCAACTGTTGCGCATCAATCCTGGGGCCGCGATGCGGCCCTTTCGCGACACAAGGCCGCTCCTACAGGTACAGCGACAACCTCGAGAGCAACGATGATCAGGCTTGTACCGCATTGACCCCGCCAGTGGGCATGGATTTTTTGCGCACCGCTTGATAGAGGAGGCTGGACACCATGAAGCCCACAATGGCCAGTATGCTCATCAAGGTGAACACATAGTTGTAGCCCTGTTGACCAGGGAAGTGGTCGAGGAGCGCGCCATAGATGACGTAGGCAAACATGCCGGGGGCATAGCCGATCAGGCAACCGATGCCGAAGGCCGAGCCGGTGATGTGCTGGGGAATGCCGACTTCGCCCATGGGTGCCCAGAACACGCCGCGCATCGAGAACACAATCAGGGCGAAGGATAGGGTGGCAGCCATTCCCGCATAGATGAAGCCCGGGCTTTTTGGAATCAGCATGATCACGCCCATCAGCGGCAATAACGCCAGGAATGCCCACTTCAGGTAACGGCTGGTGCTCTTGAACTGCTTGTCGGCAATGAAACCACCGGCAGGCCCGCCGAGGATTTTCAGGAAGTACTGGTTGATGATGCCGTAGGCGCCGACCAACGCCACGGGCAACCCGTACATTTCCTTGAGGTAGGGAATGAAATAGGTCAGGCCGCAGTAGACGATATAGACCATGAACACGTTTAGACTGACCAACCAGATACCGGGTACCTTGATCGCCTCCATCAGGTTCGCCAGACCGTTTTTCGGCTTGGCGGCCGATTGCGCGTTACCGCCCTTGAGCAGGAGCCAGGTCAGGGTGCCGGCCAGAATGTCGATGACCGAGTAGAACAGGATCGCCGACTTCAGGCCGGTTTCCCCCGAGCCCATGGCGACGAACACGCCCAGTGCGGAAAAGGCCACCAGCGTATCAACCACGCCACGCCCGCCTTCCAGCAGGCCGAACAACCGGCCTTGCTCCTGATCGTCCCCCAGATTACGGATGGCTTTGAGCAGCGATGGCCAGAACAGGCAGTCGGCACAGACGGCCAACAGACTGAACACGATCAGCAAGCTGCTGAAGGGCGGAAAGGTTGCCAGGTACAACCCAAGAGTTCCGGTCCCGATCAGGCCGAGGGGGATCAGTTTGCGCGTGTCGTAGCGATCGGCGAGCAGGCCGCCAACCACAAACAGTGCAGTCGCGATGATCGCGTTGGCACTCAACAGCACGCCGATTTCAGTGTGGCTCAGGCCCATGAATTCCTGCATGGGGACATAGAAGGCGTCCTTGAGGTTCGCCAACTTGTAAATGGTGCCGCCACCGAGGATGAGAATCAGGAGTCTGAGCCATTTGGCCTTGTTTTGAGTTGTCATTATTGTTCTCCGGGCGTAATCGGGTCGTCAGGTTCAGGCGTTGGAAGGGGTGGCCAGGGTCAGTTCAGCCAAGGTGCGCAGTTCGCCCAGCAAGCGTCGGACATAGGCCACCTGATTGTTCGCCCAGCGGTGTTCGTCGGCCAGCATGCGCTCGAGCGAATAGCCTTTCGGGAGCGGCGTTTCGCTCATCTCCCGGTAAGCAATGAATGGATCGGCCGCTTCAAGGCTCTGGCGGAAGGCCGGGGCCACGTAGTGATTTTCCTGCTCGAGAATGAACGCGATCACCTGTGGGGTTGCTTCACCCAGCATCAATAGTTCGAACAGCATGCGGGCGCTGGGCAGGTCGTCTTCGTCGCTGCCTTGCAATACGCCGTAATGGCCGAAGCCGTTTTGTTCGGGGACGATGCGTACGCCCTTCAGGTGAGCCTGGCGGATGTGCGGCGCCAGGTTGTGAAGGGCCTGCAGGGGCTGTTCGCAGGCATTGATCATGTTGCCGAAGTCGAACAGGGCATGCAGGCGAGGGTGGTTGAGACGGTTGAGCAACTGCGCGATTTCGCTGCTCTTGAGTTCTTCATGCTGCTCGAAGTCAAAGTAAAGATCGTTGGCGTCGGCCTGTTGCGCGAGGTAATGCAGGTCGGTCTCGATCACGTCCATCACCCGCGACAGCGTGCCCTCGTAGCGTGAATAGACACGGATGTTGCGCACCCCCAGGGCCTTGGCGATGGCGATCACCTGGTCGACATCCTTTTTCAGCGTGCTGCTGATTTCCAGGTGCACATCCAGCCCCAGCGCCTTGGCCTTGCTGGCAAACGCCTGGAGCTGCTCTGGCGACATCTGGCTCAGGCTGTTTTCCTCGCCGTCGAGCAAGTGCAGGCTCAGGCCTTGCAGCTCGTGGCGATAGGCGAAGTCCAGCAGGTCGGCGGGGGTGACACGACCGTGGGTGAGGTTGGTCAGTAGCGGATAGGCGTGGGCAAACAGGCGCAATTGCCCGAGACGCTCAAGCAACCGCTTGGCCAGTGCTTCGGTCAGCACTGGAGCAGCTACCTGTTCGACCACCTTGTGGCTCAGCAAGGCGTTGAATCGTTCCTGGATCTTGTTGTTCATTAGAGTCGTTCCTGGTTCAGACTCCGGGTCTACCGGCGCAGCCTTTATCGCGCCAGTCAGGAACTCTCGATAGATCCATTATCAACTAATTGATAAGACCACTTGCCTCGCATCAAGTGGCTGGCGGAAGGTAACCCAGCGTGCGCAAGGCCTGGGCCAGCTCCTCGACACGCTCCCGGGCCTGCTTTTCAGGCGTACCGGCAAAGCCGATCAAAAGCGCAGGCGGCAGGTCATGCTTGATGCGGTAGTCGCTCAAGGCATAGGTGTGAATGTTGTGTCGGGCCAGTTGCCGGGCGATGTCAGTGTCACTGAGTTCGGGGGGCAGCCAGGCGATCAGGTGCATGCCGGCATCCGTTGGAGTGATCCTGAAAAAGCTGCCGATCTGCTGTTCAAGTTGTTCGATCAATGCCTGCTGGCGCGCCTTGTACAGTGCACGCATGCGGCGGATGTGCCCCAGGAAGTGGCCTTCGCTCATGAAGTCCGCCGTTGTGGCCTGAAGCAGCGTGGGCGGGCTGCGATCCATGACCGCGCGCAGGGTGCAGAAGGGCTCGACCAGAGCCTGCGGCAGAATCACGTAACCCAGTCGCAGTGACGGAAAGAGCACTTTGCTGAACGTGCCGACGTAGATCACCCGGGCCATCTGGTCCAAGGCATACAGTGCCGGGAGAAGTCGACCACTGTAGCGAAACTCGCTGTCGCAATCGTCCTCGATGATCCAGCTCTGATGCTGCGCAGCCCAGTCGATGAGTGCCTGGCGCCGCACATAACTCAGGGTGACACCCAAAGGATGCTGACGCGAAGGCGTACAAAATACCAGGCGCGCATCAGGGCACTCGGCAAGGCCTTGCTGGACATCGATCCCCTGTTCGTCAATACGCAACGGAATGATCTTGGCCCCCTGGGCTTGCAACGCAATTCGCGCGGCGATGTGCCCAGGGTCTTCCATCCAGACACTGTCCTGCGGATTGAGCAGCAGCATGCCCAGCAGGTTGAACGCTTGCTGCGCGCCGGAAACGATCACCACTTGCTCGGCATTGCAGTCGATACCTCGCGCATCGAAGACGTATTCGGCAATCGCTGTGCGAAACGCCTGCAAGCCTTGCAACTCGCCATAACCCAGAATCGCCTTGGTCGGCTTGAGCAAATGACGGTTCATCAGGCGCCGCCAGATGGCTTGTGGAAATTCTTCATAGGTGCTGTGACTGGGCAGGAAGGAGGTCGGCGTCGCGGGATCCCAGTCGGCATAGGACACCCCGCGAAAATGATCGCTACGCAGCGACAGCATCGACTGGCTCAGTTCGGACAGGCGCGGTGGCTGGCGCGGTTGCTCGTCCTCGATACGCCGGCTTTCCCACTCAGTACCGACATACGTA
This sequence comes from Pseudomonas sp. B13(2017), assembly GCF_002113245.1. Classification (NCBI taxonomy): domain Bacteria; kingdom Pseudomonadati; phylum Pseudomonadota; class Gammaproteobacteria; order Pseudomonadales; family Pseudomonadaceae; genus Pseudomonas; species Pseudomonas sp. B13(2017). The sequence goes on along the minus strand of NZ_NEJX01000004.1, from coordinate 289,466 downwards.
CCTGCACCCGTGCGCGAGGCCAGGAAACCTTCGGCAATCAACTGATCGAAAGCATTGAGGATGGTGATCCGCGACAGCCCCAACTCGATGCTCAAGGTCCGGGTCGACGGCAGGCGCACGCCCTCCTGAATTCTGCCGTTGAGTATCTGTTTGCGAATCTGCAGATACAGCTGGCGGTACAGGGGTATGGCACTGGCACGGTCCAGTTCGATAGCCGACAGCAGCAAACCTGTGGGGGATTTCATGACATGCTCGTCTGGTGAAATGGGACTTGACCTGGAAACCGTCAGGCGACGGGGCTTTCAGGGTAGCGAGCGATACCCGATAAGTCATCCGTCCGGCTTTGATGTCTGGCGCAGCGTCCGTTTTGGGTCGAAAGCAGACACTGGCGAATGTCCGCTTTCGACCCATAGCGGTCCTTCGCCGAGGTCGGCAATCGGCCAAAAGCGGTCACTGCATCTCTTTTATGAAACTAGGGAGTTTCAGTCACGGGTATCGAGTACACAGGGCGCCCCCAAGTCCTTTTCCCTACAACTCCTAGCTGCATTGGCAAAGCATTCAGTGACTATTCTCTGCTTGCTCGATTGGCTGATGATCGCTTTCTAACGAAGCCCAGAGGGACTGGGCTGATTCTCCATAGCGGTCAATATGATCGAGCATCAGGAATTAATTCAACTATTCCAGATCATTAAGCGATTAATTATTGCCGTCATTTCTGTAGATAGCTCCGGTCTAAATGATAAATTCTCCTTGGAGAAGGCCTCACTGAACTTTACCGCCTTATGATGTTTATCAGTGAATTCGGCAGCCCGGGAAAGATTGTTATTTTTTAGATAGTCCTGAATGTACTCATACTCGCCGATTTCAGGCAAGTCAGACTTTTCATAAACCGATTCAAAACATTCCCTTGGAATATAATTTTCAATTTCTCGACAACGGGTAACCCATACATACCCACGATCACTAGCAACGCTTGAAAGAAGCTCTGTTACTCTGTTCTTCAATTTTCCATTTTTACTACTTCTATCGCTATCGCACGCAAATATAAAATTTCTATTTATTTTTACAGCGCTAACCGCTTCCTGCAAATCCGCTTCTGGAGTACTAGCGTCTATGTGAGCTAGCACGCTACCGCCATAGTAAATAAATTGATAATGATGACCCTCCTTGTAAGTCCCCTCACCCCACAATTCAATAAACTTATTCAAATAGATTCTATCTGATGGCCCTTCTACCCAGATGATGCCATTTGCCTGGAGTATGTCACTGGCTTTGGCACCTAGATCGTCTAGAACGGAATAGCCGCGATTTAGGTCATCCAAAATCAGGCCAAGAACCTCGCCATTCTGCTTTTTCACATGGAGAATTTGCGCATCATTTTCACCATGGAAAAGGTCAATTGCGACCTGCGAGTGCGTTGTCAAAAAAATATGACAATTTTTTGACTGCGCATAATCCAGTAAAAATGAAAACAAATTCCTTTGCAACGAAGGATGCAAATTATTTTCCAGCTCTTCAAATGAGAAGATATAACTTGCGATGTCTTTTTTCTCAAAATCCGGGCGCACCAAGAGATTAAGTAATGTTAATATAATAGTCTTCAGCCCGCTGCCTGATGCTGAAAGCGGAACAAGACCCTTCCCTTCCTCGCCAAGATAAATCTCCCACGTATTACTATCGGAATGATGCTGAACGACTATCTCTGAAAATACAGCATCAGGCGTAAAAATTACATTTAGCGCCGTAAGTAATCTGACCTGAATCAAGTCTCTATCAAGATGCGAGCTATTTATATAGCTCTGAATAATATTTGTGGCTCCCTCGCCATTGCTTTTCAGTGTAAACTCACGTGCATATTGTTCCTTAACAAGGTCCCTATCCGCATCAAGCGGAACATGTCGATAATTTCTATGTTTACTGGTTGCTACAGCGCGGCTAATCCGCGAAATTTCACCGGGTAACAAACTTGCATCGTACCCCTCAATCATGAGGACTTCTACATCTCTTCCCGACTCCTTCCATATAACACGTTTACCTATAAAATTCTGGCCATGTCCCCGCCAGTGGTTATTAGGTAAGTCGCCCCCCGTTGTACTGCTACTAAAATGTGGCCGTAATTCGGTCTCGGTTAATATTTCTCCAAATTCGATGTTTTTCCCTATTTCATTTTCGACTCCGCGCTCCCTAAACATATGATCCACGGCGGCAATAAGACTTGACTTGCCTATATTATTTTTGCCAACTATCACATTTACTGGCTTGATCGTCAAAAAGCCAGCTCCGTCCTGTTTAAAGCCTCTATAATTCCGCACCCAAAAACTAGTATGAATAGTCAAGTTCTACCTAGCCTATATTTGAGGTTAAAGTGACAGACTGGAAACATCTATCAGTATACTGTCGCTCAATGAACGACTGCTCTCGGCCGTAAGCTGTCAGTGGTGAAGGGCAGCTTTGGGTCGATTTCTGCCGTTCAAGGCGAAGTCGGGCTCTGGTCAAATCCGATGCAAGCAACTGATCAAGTCGAATGCAAATGGATTGTCAAGTCAATGCAATTACGCAGGCCGCCTCATTACTGAGCTGGCCGCTATGTCAGCATCTCACCCAAGCGTCGAAACCAGCCCCGAACTTCTCCGACTGGATCTCGCTCATCTAGCATCGCCGCAGTCATGCGAGGGAAGGCCTGTTGAGCAAGCTTCCTTTTTGCATTGGAATCTTTTAGAGGCTTGCCATTACCCGAATGAGCGACGAAAGCCTCACCAAAAACCTTGGGTGTGGATTTGCCCTCCACAGGGTGATCGGTGACCTCGACCTCGAATCCAAACGCGAGCGAGATAGCGTCTTTGTGCAGGTAGCTTTCAATCTCGTGTTTACTGGTAACTACTGCCCATGAGCCGTTTTGCCGTTCGTTCACCTTCTTAGCAGATTCGGCATAGTCAGGCACATCCCCGTCATAAATATGCACTTCACGCTTGTTGAGACCCCGGAGGTAATGCTGATTAACCCAGTGCTCCAATGTGCCCCCGCCAAGGACAACGAAAGCGACGCGTTCATCAGACATCAGGTTTGGCAGTGTTGCATCGGCTTGATATAGCGCACTGGACAAAGCTTTCAAGGCTAAGACGTCGGTGGGGCCTTCGACGCAGATTAACACCTGGACTCGGCTGTCAGGGGTCACGCCAAGAGCTTCCGCGACTTGGCCGAATGCATCGACACCTGATTGGATCAACGGCCTCTTAGTCTCAGCATGGCGTGAGACGTATCGGATGCTTTCCTGGGGGAGCGCCGAGGCGAATCCGGGACTGTGCGTGGTTAGAAGTACTTGGCAGCCAGAATCCTCCGACAGCGTTTTGAATGAATCGATAAGGATGCGTTGGTTGTTCGGATGTTGCGCTGTCTCAGGCTCCTCAACAGCGTAAATGATGCTGCGCTTGGTACTAGTCTTGAGACGACGCTCTGCCTCAGCTTTGAAAAAGCTCACCAACACTAGGCGCCGTACACCGCTACCTCGTTTATTCAAGGGAATACCGTCATCGGTGTTCAAGCCGAGAGAAAACAAGCTCTGCCATTTTGCGGGGGTGGGTGGGGTAAATTCGGGAGTCAGCTCACTGGCAAGATTCGGATCGATGGTGGCCAGTGCGGCATGCGTATTCTTGGCAATTTCCTCCGCCTTCTCGCGCACTTTTGCTTGTATGCGCGCGATATCTTCCTGGACCTCGGCAATAGCAGCAGCGACAGCCGCTTTCATTGGACTCTGAACCTCGTTGTCGGAGTCGCGACTGCTTCTATCACTTTGGAATAGAGCGAACATAGGCAGATGTGGCTCGATCTGCTCCCAGATTCGCTTCACGTCTTCTTTGGGCTTGCTAACGGGAATAGCTGTTTCTTGGAGCATAAGATCGTCGGTGGCGTTCCAGATGGCGCGTCTCATGCCGGGATTTCCCTTCAGAGCGACTTCGATTCCTTGATCTTTGACGATTTTCTGAAGTTCTTTCTCTTTGAGTTCTAGCAAATTGCTGCACGAAGCTGCGCTGGGATGGTTCGCGATCACCAGAACTTCTGCGGATGGCTTTTTACTTTTGCAATCGAAAGTTTTTCGGATCTTCAATCGCCCATCTTGAGCCAACAGGTATTCGCTCGCCAAGGAGGTCTCAGCGCCTGCGTCCAACGTCAACGTGGATGGAAGCTCCGAAAACTCACATGTGATTGAGACGGTTTTGTCGGGGTTGTGAACGTGTGCGTCACCTTGTTCCATGAACACAAGGTCCCCGTTGAAAAATATTTCCAAGGCTTCCAAGATGGTCGATTTACCGATGTCATTCCGCCCTACGAATGTCGTCAAATCATCGAATTCGACCCGTACTTCTTCCCTGTAGCAGCGGAAGTTAACGACGCTGATTGCTTCCAAGCGCATTCTGGCGCTCCCCTTGAGCATGTCTCGATTGCTGGACTGGCTGCGCATCGATGATGCCTCGGAGCGCTAGGTAGAGCAACGGGAATGAGCGAGTGGCATTTGAGGGAGGTAGCGCGCTTCTACACAAGGGCGTACCCAGTCAACGCCGCGTATGCTGGTCCAGATAAGAAACCCATGCATGGGCGAAGGGCATGGATCCGCAGACGATAAAAACGGCCAGCACGGCAGTATTTCGGACGTGTAGAAATCAGAGGATGCTTTTGGCCGGGTGCTGCCTGTAGTGAGAGGCAGCAATCGGCCAATAGTTGTCCTCAGAGAATGACAGCTATGGGTCGATAGACGCTATTCGCGGTCGATCGCTTTTGGCCCAAAGCGGACGCTAAAGGATAACTGGTTTCGTAAGCGCGACGCCGTCCCTGTGGGAGCGGGTTTACCCGCGAAATGGCCGGTGCAGGCGACACAACATGATGATCACTGCTGATTGGCCAGCAGGTGATGAGTGAGAGGCGCCAACGGAAGTGTTACTGCACATTCCCTTCGCTTGAAACGCTTCCCTGACACCGGTAGTCTTTGCCCGCTGCTGTAAGTCCAGCGGCCGGGTTTGGTCACCCGCAATCATCAAGGCGCACAAGCGCCCGCTCTGCGATACAGTTGGCGCTTTTTTGTGCCCGCTGTTTCGTTTTATGGCGGCTGTGCGTGGGGCGCCTCCGTGCGCGCCGGTTTCCTTGATTCCCGGTTGACCAACCCGCGTACAGTCGCCACCCATTCGTTTGGTCACGTTGTGTGGCGGCTCCAGTGAATCAAGGAGCGACACAATGACAAAAGGCTTACCCGATCCTCCCGTACGCGCCACCACGGCGTCCTCCAGTTTCTCCACGTGCGAATGCAGCCATCCACCGTTGTTTGCCGTGCGTTCTGGGGTGGACTACGAAGATGCGCTGGTGCATCTGTCCACGCTGCTCAAAGGCGCGTTTGCGACCAATCTCAAGGCACTGGAGCTGGCCAAGGGAACCTGTCGTGATCTGTTGTTGAGCAATGACCATGGGCTGGATTCGGCCAAGGCGGTGGTGGAGGCGTTGCTGGATGGGGTGGAGAGACAGCAACTGGTTGGGCGGAAGACGGTACCGGGTGTCTGACGAGCGTTTGGGCTTTGTTGGACTCAAGCGGCAGCCGTGATTGACCTCGAGGGCCTCTTCGCGGGTGAACCCGCTCCCACAGGTACAGCGCCAACTCGAAGCCAGCGCAGTACCTGTGGGAGCGGGCGCGCCCGCGGAGCAGACGACGCGGTGGATGGCACCGGCTTTGCCGGTGTTCGCGGGCATGCCCGCTCCCACAGGTTCAGCGTCAACTCGAAGCCCGCGCAGTATCTGTGGGAGCGGGCGCGCCCGCGAAGCAGACGACGCGGTGGATGGCACCGGCTTTGCCGGTGTTCGCGGGCATGCCCGCTCCCACAGTTTCAGCGTCAACTCGAAGCCCGCGCAGTATCTGTTTGAGCGGGCGCGCCCGCGAAGCAGACGACGCGGTGGATGGCACCGGCTTTGCCGGTGTTCGCGGGCATGCCCGCTCCCACAGGTTCAGCGTCAACTCGAAGCCCGCGCAGTACCTGTGGGAGCGGGCGCGCCCGCGAAGCAGACGACGCGGTGGATGGCACCGGCTGTGCCGGTGTTCGCGGGTAAACCCGCTCCCACAATGATCGCTGTTGGGCAAAGCGACAGCTATGGGTCGTTATCCGCGGTACGCACCAGAACGGTTATCCAACCTGGCGGTCGTTCATCGCTGGCAGCCCCCCCGCGCTGAACTGACCATAGCCCCGGATCAGGCTGTAGGTTGCCTTTCGCCCAACCACCGATCGTCAGCTCCATCGACCTCCAAAGCTGCTGCCCGGTCAACCGGGAGACCCTAGGCCGCGATGGTGAACCAATGGACGTCTTTGCTGACAATGAAATGTCGACCCGCAGTGATGTGGTCGGGCAACTGATCGTGGCGTTTTCCCTGATTCTGCTGTTGGCCTTGTTGCTGGGGCTGTTCTCCCTCTACCGCCTCGCCGGGGCGCTGGATGCTCGAGAAGTGGAGCAAAGCCGCTTCTATGCTCAATCCGCCATGGCCCAGCTGCAGAAGAACGACAGGACGTTCCTGCTGACCCATGCCAACTGGCAGGCCGCCTATGATCATTTGGGCGGGCAGGTCGACGCACATTGGGCATACGACGAGGACAACGTCGGCGCCACGCTTTATACCTCCGATGGATACGAAGGCGTATATGTGCTCGATGACGACGGTACGCGGTACGCAATACTGGACGGTAAGCTCAGCCAGCAGGGCCTGGAGCAGCATACCGTCAGTGCCGGCAAGATCCTGCTGGAGGCTCGGCAAGCAGCGCAGCACGATCAGGCGTCTTCAGGCTATCTGGTCTTTCGTGGCCAGCCGGCGGTGTATGTCGCTGCACTGATCCGCCCGCAGACCCAGCCGGCCCGCCCGCCGGGACCAACTGCGATGTTGGTGTTTATTCGGGTTCTATCGCCACAGGTGCTCTTGCCGCTGGGCCAGGCGGCGGGGCTGTCCGGCCTGGCCGTGGGCGATTCGGCCGATCAGCGCCAAGGGCGCGGTGCCCTGCCACTCGAAGGCAGCGGCCACACCTTGACATGGGATATACCGCAGCCCGGCACCGAACTGATCCACACGGTAATCGCGCCCTTGGCTATCGCCGTTCTATTCATCGCACTGAGCATGGCATTGTTTGCACGCTATGCGATCCGCGCCAGCAGCAGGATCGATCGCAGCCACCGTGCTCTGGTGACTTCCAGGGTTGCCCTGCAATCAAGTGAAGAGCGCTTCAAGGCAGTGGCCGAAGCTGCCTCGGACTGGATCTGGGAAACGGATGTGCTCCTTCGCCTGACCTACCTTTCGGACCGGTTCACCGAACTCACCGGGCACCCCGTCGAAGCCTGGAGACAGCGCCCGATTACCGAGTTGCTGTCGTGTGATACCAGCAACCTCCGGACCTCGCTGCACAGCCTGGCCGCGACAGGCTCTTCCGGCACGCTGCGCTGCCAGTACCAGGACCATCTAGGCCAGCAGCGTATCTGCAGGATCGCATCTCGCGCGATCGTGGCCGAGGGCGTGTGTACCGGCTTTCGTGGCACGTGCAGCGACATCACCGACGAAGTCGCCGCCCATGCCCAGATTCAGCACCTCTCCTTGCACGACGCCCTGACCGGCCTGCCGAATCGCAACAAGCTGTTCCGTTTCCTCGAACAATCAGCCCCTGGCGCTGAGCTACCCAAGGTGGCGCTGCTGATGCTCGATCTGGACAACTTCAAGCCAATCAACGACAGCCTTGGGCATCCGGCCGGCGACGCGGTGCTGCTCGAGGTAGCGAGCCGCCTCGGTCAAGTTACCCGCGACAGTGATCTGGTCGCCCGTCTGGGAGGCGATGAGTTCATCGTCGTGCTGACCCGGCCAGGCGATCACCAGGACATGGACCGATTCTGCATGCGCGTGATCGAGGCGATCAAACGCCCCATTCAGGTCGAAGGGCATGTCGTGCAAGTGGGGGTAAGCCTGGGTGTAGTGCTGTCGGCCGAGTACCCCGGTACGCCGAGCGACCTGATCCGGCACGCCGACGTGGCCCTTTACAGCGCCAAGCAGGCGGGCAAGAACACCTGGCGCTTCTTTTCGGCACAGATGAACGCAGCATTGATGGAGAAGCGTGTGCTGGAAAGCGAGCTGCGCGAGGGCATACCGCGTGGCGAGCTGGTGCTGCATTTTCAGCCGCGCTTCAAGGTCGATGGGGTCTCGATCGCATCGGCCGAAGCCCTGGTGCGCTGGCAACACCCGCGCCTGGGCTTGCTCCGCCCGGATCGTTTCATCCCGCTTGCCGAAGAGTCCGACCTGATCGTGCTGCTTGGCAACTGGGTGTTGCAGGAAGCCTGTATCAAGGCGCGGGGCTGGCCGCAGGCGGTGATGGTCTCGGTCAACATGTCGCCGGCCCAGTTCAGCCGCAGCGATGTGGTCCGCGACGTCGGCAACGCGTTGCGCGCCACCGGGCTGCCAGCCCACCGCCTGGAGCTGGAAATTACCGAGAACGTCATGCTCAACGATGTTGAAGGCGCACTGCACACCATGCTTGCACTGAAGGAGCTGGGCGTGCGCCTGAACATGGACGACTTCGGGACCGGTTACTCCTCGCTGGGCTACCTGCGTACCTACCCGTTCGACAGCATCAAGATCGACAAGCGCTTCGTGCAGCACCTGGGCAAGAGCGGCAGCGACCGTAGCGTGGTCCAGGCCATCATCAACCTTGGCAATGCAATGGGCATGACGGTGACTGCCGAAGGTGTCGAGACCGCCGAGCAACTGGCCTTGCTCAGCGATGACCAATGCCATGAAGTACAAGGCTTCCTGCTCAGCAAACCGCTGGAAAACGAGGCACTGATGGGGATGATGAAAGACCAGGTGTCGTTAGCGCAATGACGCCTCGCAGAGGAGGGTAGTTTCATTCGGATGCAAACGACGGCCGTTCCGCGAACCATGCCACCGCCAGGTCCTTGAACGCCTCAGCCGAAGGCGTCAGCGGATAGCGCTGATCATGCGCCAGCACGATGCTGTGCGTTGGCAATTTCTCCTCGGTCGGCCGACACACCAGCGCTTGGCCATCATAGCTGCGGTCACCAAATGGTCGGGTGTAGATCAGCGCCACGCCAAACCCGTTGGCGACCAGGCTACGCTGCATCTCGAAGGTGCGCACGCGGTGCACAGCGGCGGGCGAAAGATCGTAGAAGCTGAACAGGTCCAGCACATGCTGCCAGCTGTGGACCTGATCGGTGACTACCAGGGTGTATTCGGATAGCGCTTTGAGGCTGACGCGCGACTCTTTGGCCAACGGGTGATCGGCAGCCAGCAGTACCTGAGCGGTCAGCTGGCACAGCTGGGTGCATTGAGTGTTCGGCGGCAGACCCAGATCGTAGGTGATCGCCAGCTCTATCGCGCCCTCACTCAGCCGCTTGCCCACGTAATCGAAGCTGCCTTCGCGCATATCGACCGTGACCCTCGGGCAGGACTCCTGCATCCGGCGCACGATCTGTGGCAGGCAATAGGGCGCCAGGTCTTCAAAACACCCGACCACCAACTCTCCGACACACTCTCCCGCATTGGCATTGATCTCGGCAAAGGTCCGAGCCTCGCTCAGAACGCGCCGGGCCTGGACCATGACGGTACGCCCGAACGGGGTCAGCGATATGCCGAGGCCACGTTGGCGCACGAAAATCGATTGGCCCAGCACCTCTTCCAATTCGCTGATGGCCGCCGAAATGGAGGGCTGCGAAACATGAAGCTCCATGGCGGCAGTCGTCAGGTTCCCGTGCTTGGCCGCTGCGAGCGCGTAGCGCAGTTGTCGCAGTGTGAACTTCATAGGTTTTTCCGTTGTGATACATCAGGACATATTATTTTATCCTTTTTTGAGGTTGTGAAATATTTCCTCTGTGCAGTGGCCACCGATCACAGGTGCCACGCCGATGCCGATTGCAAGGCTGATCAGCCAGTTTGGCGACCCTCTTTGGGCCGGATGCCCTCGACTACTGCAATCCATGTTCTTGTTTGGGAGCGTCACAATGAAAATTACAAAGGCTCTGCTGACCACGACACTATCTTTCGGGCTGCTGGCGGCCGCTGGTGCCAGCCAGGCGGCCGGCTGGTGCGAGTCTGGCAAACCGGTGAAATTCGCCGGATTGAACTGGGAAAGCGGGATGCTGCTCACGGACGTGATGCAGTTCGTGCTGAAAAATGGTTATGGCTGTGAAACCGACAGCCTGCCGGGCAACTCCATCTCCATGGAAAACGCCCTGAGCAGCAACGACATTCAGGTGTTTGCCGAAGAGTGGGTAGGGCGCAGCGAGGTCTGGAACAAGGCTGCCGCTGCCGGCAAGGTCGTTGGCGTCGGCGCGCCGGTCGTTGGCGCAGTCGAAGGCTGGTATGTGCCGCGTTACGTGATCGAAGGCGACCCCAAGCGCAAACTCGAAGCCAAGGCACCGAACCTCAAGACCATCGCCGATCTTGGGCAATACGCCCAGGTATTCAAGGACCCGGAAGAGCCGGACAAGGGGCGCTTCTACAATTGCCCGGCCGGCTGGACCTGCGAGCTGGACAACAGCGAGATGCTCAAGCACTACGGCCTGGAAAGCAGCTACACCAACTTCCGCCCGGGCACCGGCCCGGCACTGGAGGCTGCCGTGCTGTCGAGCTACAAGCGTGGCGAGCCGATCCTGTTCTACTACTGGTCGCCGACGCCGCTGATGGGCCTGGTCGACCTGGTCAAGCTGGACGAGAAGCCAGGCGTGGATAAATCCCTGACCATCAAAGTGGGCCTGTCGAAGGCCTTCCACGAGCAGGCGCCGGAACTGGTGGCGGTGCTGGAAAAGGTCAATCTGCCGATCGACCTGCTGAACCAGAACCTGGCGCGCATGAGCAAAGATCGCATCGAGTCGCCGGAACTGGCCAAGTTGTTCCTCAAGGAGCACCCCGAGGTCTGGCACAGCTGGGTCAGCGAAGACGCAGCCAAAAAGGTGGACGCGGCACTCTGAGCGTGTGGGCTCGTCCGGCTCCTGCCGGACAAGGCACGCGACAGTCCGTTTCATGCACTTGCTCGAGAGAATTCCATGTTTCCCAAGAACTTCACGTTTTCCATTGCCGACTGGGTCAATGGCTGGGTCGATGCGCTCGTAACCAACTACGGTGACGTGTTCCGGCACATCTCCGACACCCTGCTGTGGGCCATCGTCAACCTCGAAGGCCTGCTGCGCGCAGTGCCCTGGTGGCTGATGCTGGCCATCGTCGCCGGTATCGCCTGGCACGCCACCCGCAAAGTCGTGACCACTGCCGTGATCGTCGGCTTGCTGTTCCTGGTCGGCGCGGTCGGCCTCTGGGACAAGCTGATGCAGACCCTGGCGCTGATGCTGGTCGCAACGCTGATATCGGTCTTGGTCGGCATTCCGCTGGGCGTGCTGTCGGCGCGCAACGATCGCCTGCGGGCGGTGTTGATGCCGCTGCTCGACATCATGCAGACCATGCCTAGCTTCGTGTACCTGATACCGGTGCTGATGCTGTTCGGCCTGGGCAAGGTGCCGGCGATCTTCGCCACCGTCATCTATGCCGCGCCGCCGTTGATTCGCCTGACCGACCTGGGCATTCGCCAGGTGGATGGCGAGGTCATGGAGGCGATCAACGCTTTCGGTGCCAATCGCATGCAACAACTGTTCGGCGTGCAGCTGCCACTGGCGTTGCCGAGCATCATGGCCGGTATCAACCAGACCACCATGATGGCCCTGTCGATGGTGGTCATCGCCTCGATGATCGGTGCCCGTGGCCTGGGTGAAGACGTTTTGGTCGGCATCCAGACCCTGAATGTGGGCCGCGGCCTCGAAGCGGGCCTGGCCATCGTGATTCTGGCGGTCGTGATCGACCGCATTACCCAGGCCTATGGCCGACCACGGCATGGGGTGGGCAAATGAGCGCCAAACAGACAATGAACAAGATCGAAGTCAAGAATGTCTTCAAGATATTCGGTGCTCGCGCCGAAGATGCCCTGAAACTGATCCGCCAGCAAAAAGCCAAGGATCAGGTCCTGGCCGAAACCGGTTGCGTGGTCGGGGTCAACGATCTCTCGTTGTCCATCGGCAGCGGCGAGATCTTCGTGATCATGGGGCTGTCGGGCTCGGGCAAGTCGACCCTGGTGCGCCACTTCAACCGCTTGATCGACCCGACCAGCGGCCAGATCCTGGTCGATGGCGAAGACATTCTGCAGTACGACATGGAGGCCCTGCGCGAATTCCGCCGGCACAAGATCAGCATGGTGTTCCAGAGCTTCGGCCTGTTGCCGCACCGCACCGTGCTGGACAACGTCGCCTACGGCCTGAAAGTCCGTGGCGAGAGCAAGGCCATGTGCACAGAGCGTGCCCTGCACTGGATCAACACCGTGGGTCTCAAGGGTTACGAAAAGTCGTACCCGCACCAGTTGTCGGGTGGCATGCGTCAGCGCGTCGGCCTGGCCCGCGCCCTGGCTGCCGACACCGACATCATCCTGATGGACGAAGCCTTCAGTGCGCTCGACCCGCTGATTCGCGCCGAAATGCAGGACCAGTTGCTGGAGCTGCAGAAGACCCTGCACAAGACCATCGTCTTCATAACGCACGACCTGGACGAGGCAGTGCGTATCGGCAACCGGATTGCCATTCTCAAGGACGGTCGCCTGGTCCAGGTCGGCACACCGAAAGAAATCCTCTACCAGCCTGCGGACGAATACGTCGATCGTTTCGTGCAGCGTCGCGTAGCTTCGCTTTAAGGAACGCGTGTATGTCGTTTGCCGAAATAATCATCATCGCCGACGCGCCAGTGCGTTGGCAGGACGTGGTGGCAGTGGCCCGGCATGGCGCGAAGCTTGAGCTGGCCCCATCGGCCTGGGCGCGGATCGAGAACGCCCAGGCGATTGTCCAGCGCATCGTTTCCAGCGGTGACCGCGCCTATGGCGTCAACACCGGGCTTGGCGCCTTGTGCAATGTCTCGTTGCAGGACGAACAACTCAGCCAGCTGTCGCACAACACCTTGCTCAGCCATGCCTGTGGCGTGGGTACGGCGCTGTCGGACGAACAGACCCGGGCGATCATGTGCGCGGCGATCATCAATTTCTGCCAGGGCCGTTCCGGTCTGCAGCGCAAGGTGGTCGAGGCGCTGCTGACCCTGCTCAACCAGCACATCACCCCGCAGGTGCCGAAGCAGGGTTCGGTGGGGTACCTGACCCACATGGCGCATATCAGCATCAGCTTGCTGGGCGTCGGCCAGGTCAGCTATCGCGGCCAGATCATGCCGGCGCAGCAGGCCTTGGCCGAGGTCGGCCTGGCGCCGGTCAAACTGGGTGCCAAGGATGGCCTGTGCCTGGTCAACGGTACCCCTTGCATGACCGGCCTGAGCTGCTTGTCGCTGGACGACGCCACTCGGTTGAGCCAATGGGCGGACGTTATCAGCGCCATGAGCTTCGAGGCCCTGCGCGGCCAGCTCGATGCCTTCGACCCTGAAATCATCGCGATGAAACCGCACCCCGGCATGCAGCGCGTGGGCAGTAACCTGCGGCGCCTGCTCGACGGCAGCGAAATCATTGCCAGCAGCCAAGGCATTCGCACCCAGGACGCCTTGAGCATTCGCTCGATTCCGCAGGTTCATGGCGCCGCGCGCGATCAGCTGGAACACGCTGCGCGGCAGATCGAAACCGAACTCAACTCCACCACCGACAACCCGATGCTGCTGGGTACGCCCGAGTCGTATAGGGTGGTTTCCCAGGCGAATCCGCACGGCCAGTCGGTGGCCATGGCGGCCGACTTGCTGGCCATCGCGGTGGCCGAGATCGGGGCGATTGCCGAGCGTCGTCTCGATCGCCTGATCAACCCGTTGGTCAGCGGCTTGCCGGCCTTCCTGGTCAGCCAGCCGGGGGTGAATTCGGGCATGATGATTGTCCAGTACGTGGCCGCTTCACTGTGTGCGGAAAACCGTCAGCTGGCACAACCGGCAGTCGTCGACAACTACGTCACCTCCGGCCTGCAGGAGGACCATCTGAGCATGGGCACCAATGCCGGGTTGAAGCTGCACCGCGCCCTGGAGAACTGCACGCAGATCCTCGCCATCGAATACCTGTTGGCAGCCCAGGCATTCGAGTTCCTCAAGGAGCAGCGCTTTGGCGCGGGTACCAGCGTTGCCTGGCGGTTGTTGCGCGAACGGGTCCCGGCGTATGCCCAGGACCGTTGGTTGGCCCCGGATATCGCCAGCAGCGCATCGATCCTGAAGGACCCGGGCCTGCTTGGCGCTGCATTCCCCGAGCTGCTATGACCGATGCAAGGGCCACTCAAGGCTTTGGCTCGTGAGGGTCAAGACCTGTGCAATCGGGGGGCAAATGCCCCTTGATTGCGAACGACCAATAAAACGTTGACTTTGCGCGCGCCCAGGAACATTCATGATTCCAAGGTCATTGATGTTCGAGGTGAGATCATGGCGCAGACCGACGTTCTCATTGTCGGAGCCGGTCCGACCGGGCTGGTTCTTGCTCTTTGGCTCAACAGGCAAGGCGTCGCTGTAAGGATCGTCGACAAGAGCAGTGGTCCTGGCGAAGCTTCTCGCGCCATGGCTGTTCAAGCCCGCACGCTGGAGCTCTATCGTCAGCTCGACCTGGCCGAGCCAGTGATAGAGGCCGGCTATAAAACCCCTGCCATGAACATGTGGGCACGCGGTCGGCACAGGGCGCGTATCCCCTTGGGCGACGCAGGCAGAGAGGTTTCAGCGTATCCCTTCGTGTTGATCTATCCCCAGGACCGCCATGAGCGCCTGCTGGTGCAGCAGCTCCAGTCACTCGGCGTGGAGGTGGAACGGCAGACCGAACTGCTGTCCTTCGAGGAGGGTGAAAGCCATGTCACGGCCCTCCTGAAACATGCTGATGGGCGAGAAGAGTCCTGCACTGCGGCTTTTCTGGCGGGGTGCGATGGCGCTCGGTCGCTTGTGCGGCAAGAGATCGGCAGCGGTTTCGAGGGCGGCACCTACAAACAGCTTTTCTATGTTGCGGATGTCAGGGTAACTGGCGTCGAGCCGGCAGGTGAGGGGCATATCGCTTTTGACAAATCCGATTTTGTGCTGCTCTTGTGCTATGGCGAAAAGGACCAGTACCGCTTGATTGGCACCGTGCGTGATGAGCGAGCCGAGCATCCTGAACATCTGACGTTCGAGGACGTTGGCCATGATGCGATCAACGGCTTGAACCTCAGGATTACCGCCGTGAACTGGTTTTCCACCTACCGTGTTCACCATCGCGTCGCGGACCATTTCCGCCGTGGCCGGGCGCTTCTGCTCGGTGATGCAGCGCATGTCCATAGCCCGGCGGGAGGGCAGGGCATGAACACCGGCATTCTGGACGCGATCAACCTGGCATGGAAGCTGGCCGCGGTGTTGAAAGGGACGGCGCCCGACACATTGCTCGACAGCTTCCAGATCGAACGCCAGGCATTTGCCCGCACGCTGGTGGAGACAACTGACAAACTGTTCACCTTCGTTACCGCTCAGGGCGGATTTGCCGACTTTGTACGTACTCGCATCGCGCCGCTCTTCGCGAGCGTTGCATACAAGAGCGAAAACGTCCGTGAGTACCTGTTCCGAGTGGTTTCGCAAACCACCCTC
This sequence comes from Pseudomonas sp. B13(2017), assembly GCF_002113245.1. Taxonomy (NCBI): domain Bacteria; kingdom Pseudomonadati; phylum Pseudomonadota; class Gammaproteobacteria; order Pseudomonadales; family Pseudomonadaceae; genus Pseudomonas; species Pseudomonas sp. B13(2017). The sequence continues at coordinate 273,850 of NZ_NEJX01000004.1, read as the reverse complement.
GATTACCGCGAAAGCCCGCTGAGCCAAGGCAAGGCCGGTGGAGTTCAGGGCGGTGATCGCCTGCCATGGCTGCCTGTGGGCACCGAGGACAACTACGCTTCACTGGCAGCCATTCAGTGGCAGGTGCATGTTTACGGCGAAGCCAAGGCCGACTTGTCCCAATGGTGCGCAAGGCACGGTATTGCACTGCATGTTTTCGCTTGGGAGGATGCGTACGAGAAAGCCGGCGTTGCCAGAAATGCTGCTTACCTGTTGCGGCCTGACAACTATGTCGCTCTGGCTGATCCTGAGGGGGAGGCGACTACCTTGAGCCGGTATTTCGAGGAGCAGGGATTGATGCGATGACCATCCCAGCCCCACCAGTCTTGCGCTGTTATGGTCGATACTGAATCTGTCGGCATTTTCCGTGGTTGCACACATGCGTACGCTGTGTATGAATTGTGACTGACAGGCGCCAATTGGGTCTATCAAGAATCACTCAAGTGTTTTGTGTTTGCGTGGCAAGCGCCCTTGAGCCGCTCCACCCAGCACCGATCTGCGAAGAACAACATGAAATCAGCGCGTACCGTTATCTCGGAAAACTTTTTCCGACGCTTCAAGGATATCTTCGCCCCACACCTCGACGCGCTCGGCATTGACCTGGCGCTGCTTGAGCGCGCCGATATTGAAATCCCCGGTGAACAATATGTCGCGCTCTGGGAGGCCGCCGGTAGCTGCAACCCTGCTATCGGCCTGACCTTGGGCAGTCAGACCGAAGCCGACGACTTCGGCGCGCTGGGCCACGCCTTGCACTGCGCACCTAGCGTTGAAAAGGCCCTGATGACGCTGCACACGTACCTCGTGGTGTTCGCCCAGGAGTCGTCCATCGACTATTGCTGCGAGGGCCGACAGCTGCGTGTCACCTATCAGGTCACCGACACTACCGTGCTCAATCGCCGTCAGGATGCAGAGTTTGCCATTGCCGCGATTCTGCGACAGCTGCAACTGATAACTGCCAGCGCAGTACGGCCATTGCGGGTGGACTTCGAGCACCCTCGTCCGGCAGATGTCTCCATGCACAAGCAATTGTTCATGTGCCCGGTGTTTTTCAACCAGCCGACCAACCGCATCACGTTGCCAGCCCAGGTGCTTGGCCTGCCTGCCACCCGGGGTAACGATCGACTGTTCAAGGCGCTGGAGCCGTACCTTCAGCAGGAGCGCGAGCAACGAAACATCAGCGACGAATTGCTGCCCCGGATCACCCGCATGATCGCACTCGGCATGGCCAGTGGGTTGCCGTCACTCGATCAGGTCAGCCAATACCTGGGCCTCAGCCGGCGTACCCTGCAACGTCGCCTCAAGGACCTGGACATCGAGTTCTCGGTATTGATCGAGGAGGTACGCCGCGACCTGGCAATGGGGTACCTGAACCACTCCGACTATTCGATGACACAGATTTCACTGTTGCTCGGCTACGCCGAATCCGGTTCGTTTACCCGGGCATTCCGCCGCTGGACCGGGCATTCACCGCAGCAGTACCGGCTGGCCGGTCGTACCCATGGCACCGGTGGCTGAAACTCTGGCACCTGCGGTCAATTCAGCCGTTGTCCCCCTCTATACCCTGAAAGAAGCGCCTGCGCCTGCCTTGGGCAGCTGGCCCACTTCATTTCAGGAGAGCGACGATGAACACAGCGGTAAACGCCAGCCCGGCCAAGTGTGGCGAAGCCGAGGCGTTACGCATTCTTTCGCTGCAGCGAGCCGCACAGCGCGAGCAGCCGATACCCACAGTGCAGGAACGCCGTCGGCATCTGCAGCGCCTGAAGCGCTTGCTGCTGGACAATCAGGAAGCCATCTGTGCGGCAATCAGCATGGACTTTGGCAACCGGGCCCATCAGGAAACGCTGCTGCTGGAGCTGTTTCTCAGCGTGGACGGCATTCGCGACTGCCATGGAAGGTTGGGCCGCTGGGCCAGGTCGCAGCGGCGTAAAGGCTCGTTCTGGTTCCCGGGGGCACGTAATCGTGTAGTACCGCAGCCCAAGGGCGTTGTCGGTGTGGTCGCACCGTGGAACTACCCCCTTTTCCTGGTAATGGGGCCAGTGACCAGTGCCCTGGCAGCGGGGAACCGCTGCATGGTGAAGATGGCCGCCAACTCACGGAATCTGTGCGCTTTGCTGCACCGCCTGGTGGGCGCTTACTTCGATGAGCGGACCTTGGCCATTGTGCCGAATGTCAGCGGTTCGGTTTTCTCTGGCCTGCCTTTCGATCACCTGATCTTCACCGGTTCTGCAGATACAGGTCGCCAGGTGATGAAAGCGGCTGCCAGCAACCTGACGCCGGTAACCCTGGAGTTGGGTGGCAAGTCTCCGGTAATCATCGCCGACGATTTCGATCTGAAGACCGCAGCCAGCCGAATTCTGCAAATGAAAACGGTGAATGCGGGGCAAACGTGCGTTGCGCCTGACTACCTGCTGATACATGAAAGCAGGCTCGAAGCCTTCGTCGAGCAGTGCAGGGGCATCGTTCCGGCACGTTATCCGACGCTGGATTCAAAGGACTACACCTCGATCGTGGATGGTGCCTCGTTCGAGCGTCTGCTGGGGTATCTGGACGATGCACGGGGCAAGGGGGGCAGGGTGATCGAGCTGTTGCGGGGCAAGCTCAGTGATCCAGCCTCACGAAAGATTGCGCCGGTGCTGGTGGTCGACGTGTGCGATTCGATGCTGCTCATGCAGGAGGAGATCTTCGGACCGATCCTGCCAGTGAAGACCTATCGCTGCATCGACGAGGCGCTGGAATACATCAACGACCGCGACCACCCGCTGGCACTTTATCTCTTCACCCACCAACGGGCGTTGCAGGAACGGGTCATCGCCCAGACCCGCTCTGGAGGGGTGGCGCTGAACGACTGCGGACTGCACGTGGCCCAGCATGATCTTCCGTTCGGCGGTGTGGGAGCCAGCGGCATGGGGCATTACCACGGTTACGAAGGCTTTCTTGAGTTCTCCAAGCTGCGTCCGGTGTTCCAGCAATTCGCCTGGCCGGCTTTCCCTCTGCTGTACCCACCCTATGGCAAAACCTTCGAGCGTTTGATTCGGCTGATGCTCGGCCGCTGATCTCAACCCTATCCAATGCGAGAACCCGGCATGACTGATAACGAGGCATTGCATGAGCACCGCTCCTTCTGGCAGCACGCCTATGGAGCCTATTCACCTGACGCACCCCTGAGCGAGGACCTGCGTGTCGATGTTGCAGTGATCGGCGGTGGCTTTACCGGGCTGAACGCGGCCTGGCAATTCAAGCGCGACAACCCCGGGGCACGGGTACTGGTGCTCGAGGCAGCGCTGATCGGTTTCGGCGCCAGTGGGCGTAACGCTGGCTTCAGTACCAAGCTGTTCGGGCTGGAACCTGAGTTGGTGGTACTGCGCTGGGGCAAGCAGAGGATGATCGACGCCCATCACTACCTGGAGAAGGCGGTGACGCACACCCGCGAGCTGATCGAAACGCATGGGATTGATTGTGACTACCGGCATGCGGGCCTGATGCGAGTCAGTTACTCCTCTGCGCAATTGGCACGTTTGGGCAAGACCCTGGAGTTGTATGAGTCACTGGGGCTGGCAGCGGACATGCAGTGGCAGAGTCAGGCCCAATTGCGTCAACGCAACGACTCGCCACATCTGCTTGGAGGGATTCGGGAGGCCGACACGGGTTACCTGAACCCGTGCAAGCAGGTGCGTGGCCTGAAGAAACTGGCAGCGGCGGCCGGGGTTCGCATTCATGAGTCCACACCGGTGCTGGATATCGACAACAGTGGCGGCGCAGTTGTGTTGAATACCCCCTCGGCAAGGGTAACCGCCGACAAGGTGGTCATTGCTACCAATGCCTACGCACAGGATGTTCCCGGGCCTCGCAGCCTGCGCTGGCGGCAATTGCCGTTGTGGACCTACCAGATTGTCACCGAGCCTTTGAGCGACGACATGTGGCAGCGCCTGGGGTGGCAAGGCAGGGAAGCGTTCGGTGATAACCGGCAGATGTTGCATTACTTCCGCCCCACGGTCGACGGTCGCATTGTCATGGGCGGTGGCGATGTACAGGCCTATACCGGCAGTGCCATGCAGGAGCGCCCGTCCACGGCCGCCTGGGAGCATTGCGAGGCCCACCTGAAATGGATCTATCCGCAGTTGCGTGACGTTCGGGTCGCCTATCGCTGGGGTGGGCCGGTTTCAGTCAATGCCGACATGGTTCCTGAGGTCAGTTTCATCGGTGATGAACGCATGATCTATGCCGGAGGCTGCTTCGGCCATGGTGTCGCATTGAGCCACCTCAATGGCCGGACGATCGCCGATCTGCTGCAGGGGCACAAGAGCGAGCTGACCGATTTCTGGATCGTGAACCGCAAAATCATCCCGATGCCGGGCAACACCTTGTCGTGCTGGGCCGGGCGTACTGCGCGAAGAATGCTGCGGGCCTGGGATTGGTGGGAGGAGCGTAGCCTCAAGGCGTGAGACTGCGCGGCATGGCACCGGATGACAAACATCCTGACGCATCCTGCCAAGCCTCGGCCTGCAGCTTTGAATACTGTCTATCTCACAGAGTCGGAATCGACCTTGGGCTGTTCCTCGGCAGCCCCTTTTTACCCCTCTGTTTGCTGCGAACTGCCTTTCGATAACCACAAGAACCACGCAAGGAAAAGTTCATGAAACCACGCCCCCTGTCCCTGTTGGGCGGCGCGCTGCTGGCGCTGCTCGGTACCACCATTCCGTTCACGGCATTTGCCGACCTTACCCCCACTGGCGCCGAAAAGGCCGGGAACGCCGATGGCAGCATACCCGCATGGAGCGGCGGCCTTACCCAGGCGCCGGCCGGCTGGTCGCCGGGCCATGGCGACCCGTATGCCGGTGACAAGCGCCTGTATTCGATCGATGCCAGCAACGTCGCTCAGTACCAGGCACAGTTGCCGGAAGGGCAGGTGGCGCTGATCAAGGCCTACCCGGGCTACCGCCTGGACGTATACCCGACGCACCGCAGTTGTGCGATCCCCGCCGAGGTGGCCAAGCGTACTCAGGACTTCGCCGGCCAGGCGAGCATCGGCGCCGACGGCTGGCGCCTGGAGCATGCAGCCGGCGCTGCGGTACCGTTCCCGCAACCGAAAAGCGGCATCGAGGTACTGTGGAACTACAAGCTGCGCTACATGGCCAAGGGACGCAAGGCGCAGATCTCGTTCCTGCGCCGTGAGGCCGGCGGCGGGCTGACCGAGGTCCGTCAATGGGCCAGCGAGTACTACCCCTACAATGATCCCGCGGTAAAGGCACCCGCGGACACCGACGACATCGAAGCCAAGCTGCTCTACGACATCCAGTCGCCATCTTCGCGCGCGGGTGAAATGTACCTGGTGCACGCCCGTCTCGACCAGCCACAGAACGCCTGGATCTACTTCCCAGGCCAGCGCCGCGTGCGCCAGGCGCCAACCTTCGCTTACGACAACCCGATCGCCGGCTCCGACAACCTGTACTTCGTCGACCAGATCAACATGTTCACCGGTGCCCTGGACCGCTACGACTTCAAGCTGCTGGGCAAGCGCGAGATGGTGGTGCCGTACAACTCCTACCGCCTGGTGGACAAGAGCAACACCTACGACAAGCTGATCGGCGAGCATTACCTGGACCGCGACGCGCAGCGCTACGAAAAGCACCGCGTGTGGGTGGTCGAAGCCACGGTCAAGGCTGACAAGCGCCACTCGTTCGCCAAGCGCGTGTTCTACTTCGACGAGGACAGCTGGAGCCTCCTGCATGTGGACATGTACGACGCCAAGGGCAACCTGTGGCGGGTACAGGAGGGCAGCTTGTGGGCCGACCCCGAGATCCAGGCCTGCACCAGCTTCGAGTACGTCAGCTATGACCTGATCGCCCGGCGTTACATCGCCGATGGCTTCACCCAGGAGGGGGCGGCCTTGGACCTGACCGCCGGCCTGCAAGGCCGGGTTGGCGACAAGCTGTTCAACGCCAACGAACTGCGCCGTCGCGGCGAGCGTTAATCCTCCGGAGACCACAGCATGAACAAACTCCCTTCGCGGGCATGGGCGAAGGCCGCACCGTGCCCGGCGCTGGCCCTGGCGGCATTCGGATTGCTTGGCACCCAGCCTTGCCAGGCCTTTACCTTCGGTAGCGAGGGTGGCCTGTCGGGCAGTTTCGACTCGTCCCTGTCCTACGGTTTCGCCAGCCGCCTGCAGGCCCCTGACTGCCATATGCTGGGTAACGACAACGGCGGTTGCAATACCGGCACCGGCAACGAGCTGGACCGCTACTACAACCTCGAGCGCGGCAACGGCTACGCCAATGCCGACATCAACTACAGCAACGCTGACGATGGCAACCTCAACTACCACAAGCACGATGTGTTCTCTCAGGTGATCAAGGGCACCCATGAGTTGAGCCTGCGTTTTGGCGAGGGCTGGAGCGCGCTGGGCCGGGTTGCCTGGGCCCGTGATTTCAAGATGGACGATACCCGGCGCACCGACCTGCAAGGCCCGGCTAGACGCGACGCCACCAAACGCTTCGACTTGCTCGACCTGTGGTTGGCGAAAAGCTTCGACATTGGTGAGATGCCGGCCAAGGTCAAGGTTGGCAACCAGGTGATCAGCTGGGGCGCGGAGATGTTCATCAGTGGTGGCATCAACCAGATAAACGCGTTGAGCCTGCCCAAGTACCATACCCCGGGCACCCAGCTCAAAGAGGTGTTCATCCCCGCGCCCATGGCCTCGTTCAGCCTGGGCATGACCGACACCCTGAGCCTGGAGGGCTACTACCAGTTCAAGTGGAATGCCTACGATGTCGACCCGGTAGGCACCTACTTCTCCACCGTCGACATCGTCGGTGAAGGGCGCAGGGCGATCCATTACCCGACAAGCTTCGTCGAGGGCCTGCAGCCCGGCACCTGCGCCGGTACACCGACTGGCCGTTGCGGTGACCCGCTGACCAGTGGCCTGAGCCACGATCAACTGGTGGCCAGCGGCCTGGCGGTGCCGTATGGCGGTGAGCGCAAGGCCAGCAACGGCGGGCAGTACGGCCTGGCGCTGCGCTGGATGGCCGAGTCGATAAACACCGAGTTCGGCCTGTTCTATCAGCGCTATCACGACAAGCTGCCCTTTGTCGGCTATACGGCACGGAGCAATCCTGACGCCTTGGTCGTGGACGACTATTTCATCAACTATGGCGAGGACAAAGACCTGTTCGGCCTGTCGATGAGCACCCTGGTCGGCCCTGTGGCCGTGGCCGGCGAGCTGTCGTTCCGGCCCCGGGATAGCGTGGCAATAGACCCCACGGTAGCGTTCGGGCAGGCCTTCACTGGCAGTTTCAACCGTTACAGCGTGTTCGACACCGGGGTGAGCAAGGGTTTTGTCGAGGAACGCAAATGGCAGGCTGACGTCAACGCCACCTACACCTTTTCGGCTAACGACCCCTTGGGCTTCATCCCCAGTGCCCTGGGTGCGTCTGATGGCTTCCTGCTGGCGGAGGTAGCGGTCACTCGCTATCCGGGGCTGGATGACTCGGGCCGGGTGCCCTACGTACTGCCGGACTACTCGCTGCCCGACCGCACCTCCTGGGGCTACGTGACTGAGTTCGGCGTCAACTACCCGAACCTGTTCGGCAGTGGCGTGACCGTCACGCCACAGCTGGACTTCAGCCACGACGTCAAGGGCACCACGCCCAACGCCATGCCCTTCGTCGAGGGGCGCAAGTCGCTGACCAGCTCGTTGCTGTTCAACTACCGCGACAGCTGGAAAGGCGGCCTGCAGTGGGTGCGCTACTGGGGCGGGGGCGACAACAACCTGATGGCCGACCGCGACTTCATCAGCGGCAACATTTCCTACTCCTTCTGATCCGGCCGCCAAGCGCTGGCAAGGCGCGTGGCGGGGAGGCTTTTCATGCTGGCTTATCTGGTCTCGGCGCTCGAGCGCCTGGTCTTTCGCCATCGCCTGGCGACCCTCGGCCTGCTGGCCGTGGTTACCCTGGTGATGGGCCTGTTCGCCGCGCGCCTGGAGATGTCGGCGGGCTTCGACAAACAACTGCCCCAGCAACACCCCTATATCAAGACGTTCAACCAGTACCGGGATGTACTGTTCGGTGCCAACCGGGTCATCGTGGTGCTGCGGGCGAATCATGGTGATATCTGGAACAAGGCGGCACTGACTCGCCTGCATGACTTGACCCAGACACTGTTCTTCCTGCCGGGCGTCGACCGGCGCAGCGTCACTTCGCTGTGGACGCCGAACACCCGCGCGGTGCAGATCACCGAGGAGGGCATGAAGGCCGAGGACGTGGTCGGCGGCGACGTTACTGTCGGCAACCTCGATGCCCGGGCCATCGCCGGCATCCGCGAGCGCACCTTGGCCGGTGGTTTCGTCGGCAGCCTGGTAGCCAACGACCAGCGCGGGGCGATGGTGGTAGCGGAGCTGGCCGACCCGGACCCGGTGACGGGCAAGCGCCTGGACTACCTGGCCTTCAGTCGCCAGCTCGAAGAGCAGGTGCGGGCGCAGTACGCCGACGCTGACTTTGATGTGCAGATCATCGGCTTCGCCAAGCAAATGGGCGATATCGGCAGCGGCGCCCGCAGCGTGGTCGAGTTCTTCGCCCTGGCCTTCGTGCTCACGGCCCTGGCCGTCTACTGGTATACCCGCTCCTGGCGGCTGACCGTGCTGCCGCTGGTGTGCTCGCTGGTGTCGGTGGTGTGGCAGTTCGGCACCCTGACGCTGCTGGGCTTCGGCCTCGATCCGCTGGCGATCCTGGTGCCGTTCCTGGTGTTCGCCATCGGTGTGTCCCACGGCGTGCAGCAGGTCAACTTCATCGCCAAGGAGGTCTGCGCCGGTGCCGATGGCATGACCGCCGCCCGGCGCAGTTTCGTCGGCTTGATGATCCCGGGCACCCTGGCCCTGATCACTGCTTTCGTCGGCTTCGCCACCCTGGTGCTGGTGCCGATCCCGATGATTCGCGAACTGGCGATCACCGCTTCGGTGGGGGTGGCCTACAAGATCGTCACCAACCTGGTGATGTTGCCGCTGCTGGCCAGCTACTGCCGTTTCGACCGGCACTACGTGGCCAAGGTGGAGCGCCTGCGGGCGCGCCGCGAGGGGCTGATGACCGGCCTCGGGCGCATTGCCGAGCCACGCAACGCAGTGCTGGTGACTGCGCTGGGCTTCGGCCTGATGGCGCTGGCGGTATGGCAGAGCCAAGGCCGGCACATCGGCCATGTGCTGCCGGGAGCGCCCGAGCTGCACGCCGACTCGCGTTACAACCAGGACGTGGAGCAGGTGGTCAGCCATTTCGCCCTGGGGCTGGACCTGTTCACCGTGGCCGTGCAGACCCCGGCTGGCGGTTGCTACCGGCATGACGTGATGGCCTATGTCGACCGTCTCACCTGGTACCTGGGCACCTTGCCCGGCGTGCTGTCGGCGCAGTCGTTGCCAGCCATGGCCAAGCTGGCAGCCTCCGGGGTCAATGAAGGCAATCCGAAATGGGCGGCGCTGCCGGTCGACGAACTTTCCCTGGGCGAAACCGTGCGCCAGGTGCCCGAAGCATTGCGCCTGTTCGATGCCGACTGCACCGTGCTGCCGGTCAACCTGTACCTGGCCGACCACAAGGCCAGCACTCTCAAGCAGGTGACCGCGGCCGTCGAGCGGTACCGCGAGCGTCATGTCCTGCCCGGAGTGGACGTGCGCCTGGCCAGCGGCAGTGCCGGGGTGCAGGCGGCCACCAATGCGGTGGTGGAGAGTTCCGAGCTGCCGATGATGCTCTACGTGTACCTGACCATCGTCTTGCTGGTTGGGCTGGTGTACCGCGACTGGCGAGCCATGCTCGCCTGCTGCCTGCCGCTGACCCTGGCGACCTTCCTCGGCTACTGGTTCATGAAGGCCCTCGACATCGGCCTGACTGTGGCCACCTTGCCAGTAATGGTGCTCGCGGTGGGCGTGGGGGTGGATTACGCCTTCTACATCTACAACCGCCTGCAACTGCACCTGGCCGCGGGGCGCGACATCGTCGCCGCGTTCCAGCAGGCCCTGCGCGAGGTGGGTGTGGCCACAGTGTTCACTGCGCTGACCTTGTCGGTGGGGGTGGCCACCTGGTCGTTCTCGGCGCTGAAGTTCCAGGCCGACATGGGCCTGCTGCTGACCTTCATGTTCATGGCCAACATGCTCATGGCCGTGACCCTGCTGCCGGCCTTGGCGGTGGTGCTGGAAATGCTGGTTCCGCGACGGGGGCCGGTTCGCGCACCCCTGGCCGCTCATTGAGAAGGGCTGACTGATGAAGACCGTTCGATTGCTGCCCTGGGTGCTGGGGCTGATGTGCACAGGACAGACATGGGCGGCGCCGGCCATTGCCCTGAACGATGTGCGCCACGCGCCATTGGTGGCGGTGGCCCGGACCGGTGCCGGGGTGGTTGCGGTGGGTGACCACGGCGTGGTGGCGTTGTCCGGTGATGGCCAGCAATGGCGCCAGGCGCGCAGCGTACCGGTGGATGTGCTGCTGACCGCGGTCAGTTTCATCGACGATCGTCAAGGTTGGGCGGTGGGGCATGGCGGAGTGCTGCTGCGTAGCGTCGATGGTGGCCAGGACTGGGTGTTGCAACAACGCCTGGAGGGCAAGCCGGTGCTGTTGTCGGTGGTGTTCACCGATGCCCATCACGGCATGGTCGTGGGTGCCTATGGCTATGCGGCGCGTACGGTCGATGGCGGCGTCAACTGGCTACCGATGCAGGTGGGGGAGGAGGGCGACGACTTCCACCTCAATCAGGTGTTCCAGGCCACCGACGGCAGCCTGTTCATCGTCGGCGAGGCCGGCCATGCCTACCGCTCCACTGACCAGGGGGTGTCCTGGCAGCCCCTGGACACGGGTGTCAGTGGCTCACTGTGGACCGGCACCGGCCTGCGCGATGGCCGCGTGCTGCTGGCAGGGATGAGTGGGCGGGTGCTGCTGGGCGACAGCCTGGGCCGACACTGGCAGGCACTCGACATTGGCAGCCAGCAGGCGATCACTTCTGTGACGCAGCTGGACGATGGCCGCGTGGCCCTCGTGGGCAATGCGGGCCTGACGGCGGTTTCCGATTCCCAGGTGACGCACTTCACCAGCGCCCAGCGCGAAGACCGCCTGAACCTGTCGGCCCTGGCCGCGCAATCGGGCCACCTGCTGCTGTTCGGCGCTGCCGGCGTTATCGAGGGTGTGGCACCGGATGCCAAGGCAACTGTCACTACGCGCCAATCCACCGAAAATACCCCTCGATAGACTCAAGCCCAGGCCGATCGCCTGTTGCGGAGCCCCTATGTTCAAGCGTTCCTTGTGTCATCTGTTGTGTGGTCTGTCGTTGTTCGGCGCGGCATCGTCGGCGTTGGCCGGGTTCGTGCCGGAGCAGGCCCGTGTCGAAGTGCTCGGTGATCACCGTGACCAGCACTGGTTCTGGATATGGGGCAGCAATGCCCCCAACATGGTCGATGGCCGCGCCTACCTGTTCGACGATCAGGGTCGCAACCTGGGCCAGTTGAGCACCGGCATCTGGTCCAATGGTTTGCAACTCGCACGCAGCCGCGACGAACTGTATGCCACCGAGATCTACTTCAGCCGTGGCGTGCGCGGCAAGCGCACCGACGTGGTCACCGTCTACGACGCCAAGACCCTCAGCCCCAAGCGCGAGATCCCGATCCCGGCCAAGCGCATGACCGCGCTGATTTCAACGGGCCTCACCGTGCTGTCCGACGACGAACGCTTCCTGCTGGTGCTCAACTTCACCCCCGCACAGTCGATTTCGGTGGTGGACCTGGAAAACAGCCGTTTCGTCACCGAGGTGCCGATCCCTGGGTGTGCTTCGATCTATCCTGCCGGCCCGCGGGACTTCTACGCGATCTGCGGCAACGGCGGCTTCTTCCACCTGCGCCTGGACGAGCAGGGGCAAGTGGCCTTGCAAGAGCGCACCGCCCCTGCGTTCGATCCGCTGCAGGATCTGCTGTTGACCACCGGTGTACGTGATGGCGACACCTGGTACTTCGTCTCGCAACACAACCACGCCTATGCCCTTGGCATGAACCCCGACGGCGTGCGGCCGATCAAGCAATGGTCGCTGCTGAGCGAGCAGGAACGCACCGACGGGTGGGGGATTGCCGGTAACCACGGTGTGGCCCTGCACCAGCAGAGCGGGCGGTTGTATGTGTTGATGCACAAAGATGTGCCGGAGAACTACCAGAAGCCCGGCACCGAGGTGTGGGTGTTCGATGTGGCCACGCAAAAGCGTGTTGCACGCCTGCCGCTCAAGGAGCAGAGCACCGCCATCGGCGTCAGCCAGGGCGCGCAACCACGGTTGTACAGCCTCGACTGGCTGGTGCCGATGCCGAGCCTGTTCACCCTGTGGATCTACCTGACCGAGGGCGATGCCGGGCTGATCCCACTGCTGCGCCAGGGAGTGAACCTGTACGACGCCGACAGCGGCGAGCACTTGCGCAGCGTCGGCGATATCCCCCTGGGCTTTCTGAATGTGGTGGCGCCATGGTGATCGCCGAACTGCTGCATGACCCCTTGGTGCATGCCGCCAGTGTCGGCGCCCTGAGCTTGCTGCTGGGGGCCGCCGCACTGCACAAACTGCACGAACCCCGAGCGTTCGCTGACGTGCTGCAACGCTATGCCCAGGTGTTGGGAGCATGGTGCGCGGCGCCCGTCTGGACGTATGCGCTGCCGATGCTTGAGGTGCTGGGCGCCGCTGGCCTGCTGCTGGGCCTGTGGTGGCCATGGACGGCGCTGCCAGCTGTGTGCCTGCTGGTGCTGTATGCCGGCGTACTGGCCCTGGCCGTGCGTCAGGGCTCTGCCATCGAGGACTGTGGCTGCCATTTCGGTGGCCGTCCTCAGCCTCCAGCGCCGGCACTGGCATGGCGCAACCTGCTGCTGGCGCTGCTCGCCTGCAACCTGCTGGCACCGATGGCCGAGCGTCCGCTGACCTGGCTGGACGCCTTCACCCTGGTGTTCGTCTTTGTCAGCGCTGCCGCTGTGTACCTGCTGGCGAACCTGCTGATCTCCAACCGCGCATCCCTGAGGCAACGTCCATGACCCATGCTTTGATCATTTCCAGCCTGCTGTCCTGGGCGATCACCCTGATGCTGATCCTCGCCGTGTGGGCCCTGGCGCGTCAGGTCGGGCTGCTGCACGAGCGTATCCAGCCGGTAGGCGCACTGTCGCTGGGCAAGGCGATCAAGGCCGGTGACGCGGCGCCGGTATTCACGCTGGCGAGCCTGACCGGTGGCTCGGTGAGCCTGGGCGGCGCGAGCGGGCAGGCCACCTTGCTGTTCTTCCTGTCCGAGACATGTCCGGTGTGCAAGACGCTGTTGCCGGTGCTCGATGCGCTGCGTCGCCAGGAGCGCCTGCACATCGTGCTGGCCAGTGATGGTGAGCCTGACGAGCACCTGGCCTTCATTGCCGCCCAAGGTTTGCAGGCATACCCCTACCTGCTGTCGCGGGAGGTGGGCCTGGCCTACCAGATCAGCAAACTGCCTTATGCCGTGCTCATCGACGAGCACGGCACGGTCGCCAGCCATGGCCTGGTCAACACCCGTGAGCACCTGGAAAGCCTGTTGGAAGCACGGCGCCTGGGGCATGCCACGGTCCAGGCGTACAAAGCCGCGCAGCAGGGGTACCACGCATGACCATCAAATGGTTTGACGAAGCCACCCAACTGTTGACCCGCCGCGTCGCTCGCGGCACTTCGCGCCGGGGTTTTCTTGGTGGGCTGGGTACCTTGCTGGTCGGCGTCGGGGCAACGACCCTGTTGCCTGTATTCCGTGGCAGCGCGTTCGCCCAGTCCAGTGCCGGGCTGCAGGAGTCGGGTGACCCGAACAGCTGCGAATACTGGCGCCACTGTGCCATCGACGGTTTTCTCTGCGGCTGCTGCGGCGGTACTTCCAGCAGTTGTCCGCCGGGCACCGTGCGCTCGGACATCACCTGGATCGGCACCTGCCGCAACCCCACCGATGGCAAGGACTACGTGATCTCGTACAACGATTGCTGTGGCAAGAGCAACTGCGGACGTTGCGTGTGCCAGCGTGACCAAGGTGATACGCCGCTATATCGCCCGCAGAGTTCCAACGACCTCAACTGGTGTTCCGGCAGCCAGGCGGACATGCCATACCACTGCTCGCTGTCGGTAGTGATCGGGGTCAAGGAGTGACCATGGCCAGGCGACTGCCATGGATGCTGTTGCTGGCAGCGCTGTCGGCCCAGGTACCGGCCACAGAGCCACGTCAGTTCGATTACATGCTCAATTGCCAGGGCTGCCACTTGCCCGATGGCAGCGGTAACCCGCAGCGAAGCGTGCCGGCCTTTGCCGGCCAGTTGGGCAAGTTCCTCTGGATACCCGGCGGCCGCGAATATCTGGTGCAGGTACCGGGCTCGGCATTGTCGGGGCTGTCGGACGATGCCCTGGCCGGAGTCCTCAACTGGATGCTGGCGCGTTTCGATGCCGGCCATCTACCCCCGGACTTCAAACCCTATACCGGCGATGAAATACAGCAGTGGCGTGGGGCAGTGCCTGCGGATGTCGAGACTACCCGCAACCGGCTGCTACAGCGTATCGCCGAACGAGAACGACAATGAGAGCACCCCTATCGATGAAGCCAAGTCTTTGTGCCAGCCTGCTGGTATTTGCCGTCACGTTGCAGGCACACGCTGCTACACCACCGCCCCAGGCCGCCACCTGCGTGGCCTGCCATGGCGCCGAGGGCCAGGGCAACCCGACGCTGGGCGCACCACGACTGGCTGGGCAGCAGGTTGATTACCTGCTCACGCAATTACGCGATTTCAAGGCAGGGCGCAGAGGCTACGACCCGCGGGATGGCCATGGCGCACAGATGCGCGCCATCGCGGCCAATGTGGCGGAAGGTGACCAGGAACCGTTGGCGCGCTATTTCGCTGCCCTTGGCGCCGAGCCTGCAAATGCGCCGACGGCCTCCAACGGCCCGGGGCAAGCGCTTTACCAACACACCTGTGCCGCATGCCACGGGCCGCAGGGGCAGGGCTTTGCGCACCTGAAAACGCCCAACCTGCGTGTGCTCGACCGAGCCTACCTCGACCGACAGTTGCAATCGTTCAGCGACGGGCTACGTGGCAGCGAACAGCATGCCAGCGAGCTGGCGGTCTGGATGCGAGGGATCGCCTTGCAACTGCATGACGATCAGCAACGAAAGGTACTGCTCGATTACATTGCCGGGCCATGACTCACGGCTGCCCGGCACCTTCGGATTCTTGACCAACAGTAATGGTGATTTCTCTATGCCGTCAGGCACATTCATCAAGGGCTTCCGTCACGAGCTGGCCAACCGCGCCTTCGCCAGGGCTGCAGTCAGGCGCATGGCCACACGCCTGCAGGGCCAGCCAGCGCACCCGTTCTGGAAAACCTACGCCGACCTTGAAACCTTCAACCAGCCACGCTACGAAGCCGCAGCTCAGTTGTGGGGGCTGGACACGGCCCCTGGCCTGTTCACCCGCTGGAAATCATGGCTGGTTTCCTCGGTCCCGCGGCCTCTGCAAGGGTTGCTGCTGCGGTTGGTCCATCGTGAGACCGTGAAGTACTTTGCCTGGCTGCAAAGGCTGCGCGAGGAGGGCCCCTCAGGCGCACAGCGCTTTCTCGATTACATGATCGATCAAGAGCAACTGCAGCTGGACATGATGCGCATGGCCCTGAATGGGCGCTATCGCGACGTAGTGCGCAAAGCCGACGAATTCTTCCTCAAGTACAACGGTGTCAAACTGCTGGAGTTGCCATGAACGTTCTGATTGTCCACGCCCACAACGAACCCCGGTCATTCAACAGCGCCATGGCGCGGCTGGCAGCAGAGGTCCTGGAGGACAAGGGCCATTGTGTAGTGATGTCGGACCTGTATGCCATGCGGTTCAATCCTGTGGCCAGTTCCGAAGACTTCCGGGAGCGTGCAAACTCGGATTACCTGGTCTACGCCCTTGAACAGCGTCATGCCGTCAGCAGTGGGACTTTGGCCGCTGACATTGCTGGCGAGCTGGACAAGATTCGCTGGGCCGACCTCATCATCCTCAATTTCCCCATCTACTGGTTCAGCATGCCAGCCATCCTCAAGGGCTGGATCGACCGGGTGTTCGTCTCGGGCTACTGCTATGGCGGCAAGCGCATCTACGACCAAGGCGGGCTCAGGGGCAAGCAAGCGATGCTGGCATTCTCGCTGGGAGGGCAGCCTCACATGTTCGGCCCGGATGCGATTCATGGCGAACTGGAAACTTTATTGCGGCCCATCCAGCGTGGCGTGCTCGGCTACGTAGGTTTGTCG
Organism: Pseudomonas sp. B13(2017); assembly: GCF_002113245.1. Taxonomy (NCBI): domain Bacteria; kingdom Pseudomonadati; phylum Pseudomonadota; class Gammaproteobacteria; order Pseudomonadales; family Pseudomonadaceae; genus Pseudomonas; species Pseudomonas sp. B13(2017). The sequence continues at coordinate 257,550 of NZ_NEJX01000004.1, read as the reverse complement.
GTACTACCTCCATTCGCCGCGTTTCATGTGCCGTACATCAGCGAAGACGCTCGACATGAGTACCTCGAACAATACCGTCAGCACCTGCTGACGCTCGATGAGCGTCCACCTCTGGTGTTTCCGTCACTGGATGATTTCGACAGCAATATGCGACCCAAACGCGGACAGGCGAGCTGAACATGCAAGTTCATGTAGAGCGGCAGGATGAAATTGCCTTCCTGACCCTGGGAAACCGCGAGCGTCGCAACAGTTTCGATATCACGATGGCAACTGCACTGCTTGATGCAGTTCGAACCTTGGCAGCGCATCCGCCGAAGGTAGTGGTGTTGCGTAGCAGCGCTGAGCACTTTTCGGTGGGCGGTGATGTGCAACATTTCCGCCAGTTGCTCGCGGGGGAGCAGCAAGCCTGCATGAAAGGAGTCGAACAACTGGTCGGCGCTGTGAACGAAGCGGTGCTTGGTATCACCAGGCTGCCGTGCCCTGTGCTGGGGCTGCTCAATGGTGCCGTTGCCGGCTTCGGGCTTTCATTGGCGTTGAGCTGTGATCTGTTGATCGCCAGTGAAGATACTCGCCTGCACTATGCCTACGGCGGTATCGGCATCACCCCGGACGGCGGTGGCAGTTGGCATTTGCCGCGCCAACTTGGCCTGCACCGCGCCCTGGCCCTTGCATTGCTCAATGGATCACTGACGGCCTGTGAAGCTCGCTCGCTTGGCTTGATCATGGACGTAGTGGCCAGCGAGCATTTGCAGGCAACAGGCCTGCGCATTGCTGGGCGCCTGGCCGCCGCTGCAAGCGCCGCCCAGGCAGGCGCCAAGGCGCTGTTGCGCAATGGTCTGCTTGATGGGCTGCCCATTGCATTGGAAAACGAGCGGGAAACGTTTGTGCACCTGAGCACCAGCAGTGATTTTGATGAAGGGGTGAGGGCTTTCTGCATGCGCCGAACTGCATCGTTCAGCTGAGGTTGGCCCGCTCATTCGCTGGTGGTTCTGGTTTATCTGGGGGGCAGGGTGCAGTACGGGACTGCGTCCGCATGTGGAATACCATCTGCCACTCCGATGGAGGCAAATGCAGCGGAACGACCTGTTTCGCCAGAAAGTCCAAAATGTAGTCGAAAACTCTTTCAAGGCTTGTGCGCAGATGACCTTCATCGTCTGGTTCGCCATGCTGGGCGCCGTCTTGCTGCTACTGGCGCTCTCATCCTCCTACCTGCGATGGATCCCTGTGACTTCGTCCGTGGTGTGCCTTGCCCTGGGTATCGGCCTGGGCACATCGGGGTTGGGTTTTCTTCATCTGGACCTGAGCAAGGCGAGCGGCTGGATGGAGCACCTCACCGAAGTCGCTGTGCTGTTTTCGCTGTTCTTCAGTGGCTTGAAGTTGCGCCTGCCCTTGCATGACCGCAGATGGTGGGGCGCCTTCTACCTGGCGGGGCCGGTGATGTTGGCCTGCATCGGTGGGGTAACGCTGGTGCTGCATCATGGCCTGAACCTGGGGTGGGGCATATCGGTATTGATCGGGGCGATACTCGCACCCACAGACCCCGTGCTTGCCACCCTGGTACAGGTGGTTGATGCCCGGGATGATGATCCGGTGCGTTTCAGCTTGTCTGGCGAGGCAGGGCTCAATGATGGCGTGGCGTTCCCCTTCGTCATCCTCGGGTTGTTCCTTCAGCAGGATACCGGCCAGGCATGGTTCAGTGACTGGTTGTTCAAGGACATGCTGTGGGCAGTGACCGCAGGTCTGTTGCTTGGTTACTGGATGGGGCGCGGCCTGGGCAAGCTCACGCTCTTTTTGCGCCTGCGCAACGACGACAGTACCGTGTCGCCCAATGACTACCTGGCCCTTGCCCTGATTGCTCTGGCTTACGTGAGCGCCGAGTCGGTTCAGGCCTATGGGTTTTTAGCGGTGTTCGCTGCTGGCCTCGGTTTACGCCAGGCAGAGGTTCAGACCTCCAATGGCCCCGAAGAGCCGGCTGCTGAACACCTGGTACAGCCCGTGGTAGGCCACCAGCATGTGGCGCCGGAGATGGCCGTCAAAGGCGATGTGCAAGGCCTCGACGACTCGCAGGTGGCAGCAGGCATCATGTTGGGGGATATGCTGGCTTTCGGCAGCTTGATCGAACGGGCAATGGAGGTGTTTCTAGTGACCATGCTCGGGGTAGTACTCATCGAGCATTGGGACTGGCGGGCCTTGATCGTAGCCGCAGCGCTTTTCCTGCTGATTCGTCCCTTGAGCATCCTCCTGTTCCCGGCTCGAGGAATGCTGGATATCCGGCAGCGTGGGCTATTGGGATGGTTTGGCATTCGAGGAATCGGCAGCTTCTACTATCTGTTCTACGCCCTCAATCACGGGCTGATTGCCACGTCAGCCGCGCAGAGTATCAACCTGGTTCTGTCGGTGGTGGCGCTAAGCATTTTGCTGCACGGATTGAGCGTTCAACCGCTGCTTGCCAGATACGAAGCGTGGAAAGGGCGGCTCACTGCTTCGGTGTAGTTTGAAACCGACGCGGCACGTCTGGTGGCCGCTGCGTTCAATCTGAAAAAAAGCCAGGGCGCCGTGCACCCTGGCCGAACTCATTTCAAGTTAGCGATTTTCACTACCACGACCGCCGCCGTGGCTGTTCTGTCCGCCTTTGCGTCCTGCCTCGGAGGCGCGCTCACGGTCGTTGGCAAAATTGCCCCCAGAGCTCTGGCCGCCTTTGTGACCTGCCTCCGATGCCTTCTCACGGTCATTGGCAAAGTTGCCTGGGTTGTTCTGTGCGGTACCACCTTGGTGGCCACGATTGGATTGGTTGTCAGCCATGATCTTTCACCTCATGTCGTCACACAGGAAAGTCTGTGTTCAACTCGGACGTCAGGCAGGGGGGCGTTTGCTCCACTGCTTTCTGCTCGTCCCGACGGGTTGCGCGAAAGAACCCGTGCGGGCGACTGTGGCGCCACAGAGCTTTGTTCTCCAACCTTTGGGAGGGTTCTGACTTGCGTCGAGTTTGACGGCACGGTCGTTCAGCTCCTGCGTCGTGAATGGGTGATTGCAAAACCTACGATCATTCCAAGCGCCGCTGCGCCGATCAGTAGAGGCGTCTTGTCTTTTGACTTCCTCCAACCCCCGTCGATACTCCTCCTGCCACTCGGCGGCTCAAAGAGGTTGCCAGATGATGTTTCGGCTTTGGGACTGCGGTTTATTCCCCGACGCGTCAGCCACCCCGATAACAGAGGCAGACCTGGTACCAGGTAACTGGCCAGATGCGCTAGGCGGGCCGTGGCACCGACCGTGGTGTGAGCGCGTGGTGAGATTGCGCAGGCCACCATGGCCTTCGCCACAAGTTCGGGATCATATACAGGGCCCGGAGGCGTCAGCGCATGGCCTGTGTAGTTGCCGCCGTCTCGGAAGCCCGGTGTGTCCATGACGGCCGGATAGATATCGCACACGTGGATATCGCGAAACTCCGTCAATTCCCCCCGCAGCGCCTCGGTCAGGCCACGCAAGCCGAACTTGCTAGCCGAGTACGCGGCTGCATAGGGTTGGGCCACCCAGCTGCCCAGTGACAGTGTGTTGATCAGGATGCCGCTGCCTTGGGCCTTGAACAGGGGAAGGGCTACAAAAGCGCCGCGCAGGTAACCCATCAGGTCAGTCTGGATGACCTGCTCATGGGCCTCCAGTGGAGTTTCCTCGAAATTGCCGACCGCGCCAACGCCAGCGTTGTTGATCCAGATATCGATCCGTCCGCGGCCAAATGCTGCTGCCTGCGCGGCCAGCGCTTGCACCTGGTCGTTGCGGGTGACATCGGTCGTGATCGCGATGGCATCCGTCCCGCAGTCGGTGCATTCGTCCAGGACGTCGAACAACGCTTGTTCATCGCGCGCGGCAAGCACCAAACGAGCACCCTTGCAGGCAAATGCGTGCGCGGCGGCACGGCCGATACCGCTGGAAGCACCAGTGATGACCACGACTTTGCCGCGCAGCGGCCCTCTGCCCGGATAGCCCTCTCGGGGCGATTCCCGCTCTTTGCCAGACGTAGTCTGGTCGTCAACTGACGCGATCGTTTCGCTGGCTTCGATCCGAGAGATTTCAAGAGCGGTGCCGTCGACCAGGGTCAACGTCAGCCCTTCAACCGTGCCAGCCTCCCGGTTCGGAAACACGGGTTCCCCTTCGGCATCCACGCTGTCGTAGATGAAACGCTTGCCCTCGATCCAACCCACGGCGGTCAGAAGCTCAGGGCCGAGGTAGTACTTCCCGTCCTGGAAGAAGCCTGGGAACTGATGTGCCCGCTCCACGTTTTCCACGCGATAGCGTTCACCTGATTTCATACCTGTCGCTTGATCGATCATTTTGCGAACCCCTGTAGATCTCGAAAATGTCAGCCTTCTGCTAGGCATCTTTGCGTGATGGATATGCAGGGGAAGCCAAGGCGGGTCGTAAAGTTCAGACCAACAAGTCCGGTGGTACGCTGCGTAATGGAATGCAGGCAGAAAAATACCGGTCACGCCGTTATCAGGCCGAGGCGCAGTGCCGGTCAGCCCCGGCCAGCATTGAGCCAGGGCTGTGCGTTACCTTCAGGCGATAAGGTCCACTGCCAGCTGGAAGGCTACCCATAGCGCCAGGCCAGTGGCGAAGGCCAGCGCGATGTTTTCGAACCAGTTGTTGCGGTACGCCTTGCCCAGCAGCGATTTCTGGTTGGACATGATCAGCAGGCCCAGCGAGATCACCGGCAGGCCGATGATGTTCAGCGCGCTGACACCGATGGTAAGGGTCACGAAGTCGGGCATACCCGGGATCGACCAGGCCAGTGGCGTCACCAGGATGAACAACATGAACCATTTGTGCATCGGGTCGTTGTGGAATTCCTTTCCATAGCGTTCGCGCCGCTCGGGCTTCACATGCTGGAAAGCGTCGGTGATCAGCATGGGGAACGCAGTGGTCTTGCCAGAAATGCTGGCGAACAAGGTGGCGAATACGCCGACGAAGAAGATGTACCAGCCGATCGGGCCGAAGAACAGTTCCAACGCCTTGCCCAGGTCGCCAAGCGTTTTCACCTCGATGCCGTTGGGCCGCAGGATTTCCGCGCCGACGATCCAGATTGCCAGGTTGATGACGATACCGACGAATACCGCAAACAGCAGGTCGTTGCGCTGGATGCGTTTGTGTTGCGGGCCGACCCAGCCTTTTTCACGCATGACATAGGGGTGCACGAAGTTGGCTACCGAACCTGCCACGGCACCGATCACCGATACCGCTACCAGCAGTGCGCCGTGAACGCCTTCATCGGCTGGAATGCTGAAACCGATGGTGCCTTTGACGATACCCGCCACGTCGGGGCCGGACATCACCGCCAGCGCCAGGAAGGCCAGGGTCATCACCGCCAACAGTACTTTCATGACGCCTTCGATCATTGCGTAGATGTTGCGCCCCACCAGCATCCACACGGCCAGCACCACGGCCATGGAGCACAGCAGTGGGTAGTCGATCCGCAGCAACATCGCCAGCGCTTCCCCCGCACCCTTGATCATGTAGGCGTTCATCAGGTGCCCCATCAACAGGGCATAGGCCAACATGAACCAGGCGAACACCGGGTGCAGCTGCGCATAGCCCTGCAGAATGGTCATCCCTTGGTTATTGCACAGCTGGAAGCGGGCGATGATGTTTACGATCAGGTACCGGAGCAGCAGCGAAACGGCCAGCACCCACATCATGGCGTAACCGTAGTTCGCCCCGGCGACAGATGAGGTTATCAGATCTCCTGCCCCCAGCCACGACAGAACCGCGATGACGCCGGGGCCAAGCAATTTGATCAGCTTTGACAGGCGATTTTGAGGGGTTACGGCAGTTTTTCCCTCGACAGAAGGTATGCTCGACATGGTGACTCCATTGTTTTTTTTGTGAGAGCGGAGCGTAGTCGATCACAGTAGATAGGATGTCGTACAACCTAAATTCCAGCAAAAATATTTCTTAATGTTTCGAGGTAAGGAGCAATGTCCATAGGACGGTCGAGACGACACCGACAGGCTTCCTCAAACAGTGAGGGAAGGCCGCATTTGTCGCGGCCTTTACTCGTTAGACTTGCGCCTGGCCACCGTCGACGAACAGTTCGGCCCCGTTGACGAAGCTGGCGTCGCTGGACGCCAGGAACAGAGCGGCTTTGGCAATCTCTTCAGGCTCGCCGACGCGCCCCAAGGGAATCTGCGATGCGAGGTAGTCCAGCAGGCCTTGCTGCTGAGCGGCGTCCGGCCCGGCGAGGTCTACCAGACCCGGGGTGCGAGTCGCGCCGGGGCTGATGGTGTTTACCCGGATGCTGCGATCTTTAAGGTCGAGGATCCAGTTACGGGCGAAGGCACGCACCGCAGCCTTGGAGGCCGCGTACACGCTGAATGCGGGTGTGCCCGAGCTGGCGGCAGTGGAACCGGTCAAAATTACCGAAGCGCCTTGGGCCAGAAGTGGCAGCGCTTTCTGAACCGTGAACAGCGTACCTTTGACGTTACGATCAAAAGTGTCGTAGTAGTGCTCTTCAGAAATGTCTCCCAGAGGCAACATCGAGCCACCCCCTGCGTTTGCGAACAACACGTCGATTCGCCCGTGCTTTGCAGCCACCTGTTGGTACAGGGCATCAAGTTCGTCCGGCTTGGAAGAATCCACTCGAACCCCTACCGCGCTGCCAATCTGTGCGACGGCGTTGTCCAACTCCGCCTGGCGGCGCCCTGTGATGAATACTCGTGCGCCTTGTTGAGCAAAAAGCTTGGCGGTCGCCAGGCCGATGCCCGAGGTTCCGCCAGTCACGATTGCGATTTTGTTTTCAAGCTTGCCAGTCATGATCATCTCCAGTGTTTGTGATGTTGCGTTGGGAGAAGCGTATCGACGACCGGGAAAAACCAAAATAGAATTGTTGGAAACTCATCGTTGCAGAAATGAAATGAGCAAACTTCCGGATTTTGAAGGGTTGGCGATGTTTGCCAAGGTAGCTGAGGAGGGCTCGTTCGCAGCCGCCGCCAGAGTCATGGGCGTTTCAGTACCCACTGTGTCCAGGGCGGTAGCACGGCTGGAGGAGCGACTGGGGGGGCGCCTGTTCAACCGCACATCTCGACAACTTTCATTGACCGAGTTCGGTCAGAGCATGGCGGGCAAGGCTGGGGAAATCTACCGACAGGCCGAAGAGGTGGAAGGCGAGGCGATGGAGCTCTCCGTTCGACCTCGCGGCCTGGTTCGCCTCGCGATCCCCATGTCGTTCGGCTTGAGATGGGTCGCGCCCTTGATGCCCCAACTCATTCGGCAGTATCCAGAGCTCTCGGTAGACCTCCATTTGTCCGACGCTTCGGTCGACTTGATCGCGGATGGCTTTGACGCGGCCTTGAGGATCGCTGCATTGCCCGACTCTTCATTGGTGGCTAGAAAACTGTGTGCCGTGACTCAGTTTCTTGTCGCCTCACCGGCCTACCTCAATCAGCACGGAAGGCCAAAGCACCCCCGAGAGCTTGCAAGTATGCCTTGCCTTAGCTACGCCTATCGTGCTCGGACGCAAGTCTGGAGATTCACGCATACATCTGGAGTAGAAGAGGATGTCGTGCCTACCGGGCCTTTGCGTGTCACTAATTCGGAGGCGATGATCCCAATGCTGCTAGAAGGGATGGCCATCTCTGAACTGCCTGAGTTCATCGCGAGTGAGTATCTGGCGGATGGGCGCCTGGAAAGAATCTTGCCGGAGTGGAGTATGACTCGGGGCGGCTTGTATTTCGTGACACCGTCTGCGCGAACTCGGCCAGTGAAGATCAGAGCTGTTTCCGATTTCTTCTTTGAACACCTGTCCGCGCCGACGTGGCGCTGGACGCCGGGGTATGAGTCATCAGGTGATATTCAGCGAGCAGGGCTGGAGTAAGGTTGGTTCATCTACGGAGAATGACATGGGTAGTCAACATCCAAAGGCCCTGGCCCATGAGAAACGCCGGAATCAGAAAAATTTTCCCCAAAATACCCTTTGATACTCCAGCAGCCTATGGCTGGTGCTTGCCAGCGCCGTAGCGCTTCTTGCGGGATCAGTATCCGCGCTGCTTCTGTTCTCCCTCGAGCACGCGGCCCAATGGCGTGCAACCCACCGCTGGGTCATCTGGCTGTTGCCTCTGACCGGCTTTGCAGTGGGGCTGGTTTATCACTTGATCGGCAAGCCGGTGAACGCAGGCAATAACCTGCTAATCGACGAGATTCACGCCTCGAAGAAAACCGTTCCGCTGCGCATGATGCCTCTGGTGTTTGCGGGCACGGTTATATCCCACTTCTGGAACTATCGTGCTGTTTCAAACAATCGATTTTGTCATTTTACGATCCCTCTCCAAGCACCATTGAGCTGCATAAATCAAAGGTTCCAGGGCGCGTCGGGATTTCTCGCAAAAAGCGATGATGGCACGTTGACTCTCCCCTTAGGGGGAGACTTTAGACTCCCGGCCCTCGATATATCTGGCCTGAAAACAGCATTTTTTGGCCCGATGAATTTATTCATTCAATGCGGCTTTTGTAGGGAAACAATCAATGAACAATCCCTTGGAATTGGACAGCGTTATCAGCAGTACACAGGAGATTCTTGCGCAGTTGCTGGTGTTGGACCAGGCCGACGTGGCAGAGCACAGCAGTATCGTTGACGACCTCGGCGCCGACTCGCTGGACATCGTCGACCTGAGCTTCCAGTTGGGCCGTCAGTACGGTTGCACCTTGCCGAAAACCAGCGTGCTGGATCACGCGGTAGCGGTGTTCGGCGACGCCACCCGGTTTGTCGAAAAAGGCCGAATCACGCAGGACGGCGTGGCCTTGCTGGAGCAGAGCCTCAGCGCTTATGCGCCGGGCCAGTTGCACGTGGGCATGCAGCCGGGCGATGTCTTCTCGGCCACCACCGTGCGTAACTGGGCGCAGCAATGCCATAACGTTTTCAACTACCTCCCCGAGGCCTGCCCTGAGTGTGGCGCGGTTCATGCCCAACTCAATGAACGCAAACAAGTGGTGTGTGGCGGGTGCAGTGCTCGCCTGACCCCTCTGGACGGTGACTCGATCTCGCGTCTGTTGGTTGAGCAGTACGCGGCCACCCAGTTGAAAGCTTCGGCGTAGGGGTTGCCTTGATGCAGGCCCGAGAGGTTCTGGTCACCGGCTATGGCCTGGTGGCTCCCATGGCACTGGATGCGGGCTCGCTGTTCACGACGATCAGCGAAAACCGTTCCTGCATTCGCCGGCACCCGGCGTTTGTCGAACTGGGTTTTGCTAACCCGGCGGCCGGATTTATCGATGAGCAACAATGGCAGGCCATCGCGGCGGCCTTTCCGGGCGATCTGCAGACCACCTCCCGCCAGGAATGGCTGGCGCATTACGTGGCCCGTCAGGCGCTGGCCCATGCCGGGTTGGCCGACGGCGCATTTGCCCGAGTCGCCAGCGGTATTTTTGTCGGGGCCAACAAACATTGCGTGAGCGGTGATTTGCGGGACGCTAGCCGTTACATGGACGATCAGGGGCGGGTCGATCTCGACCAGTACCTGGATAACCACACCCTCAGCGGTGGGGCGTTTGCCCGGCGGGTTGATCAGCAAACCCGCCATCTCGCCGAATGGCTGGGTGTACGTGACCATATCTCCACACATTCCGATGCCTGTGCCGCCGGCACCATGGCCATCGGCAGCGCCTATCGAGCGATCGCCCGTGGCGAGATCGACCTGGCGTTGTGTGGCGCGGTGGAGTTGATGGCCCATGAATTGTCCTACTACAGCTTTGATGGGCTGGGCGCACTCTGCCAGCGAGTGGACTTTTCCCCACAAGAACAGAGCCGGCCGTTCATGCCGGACCGCTGCGGTTTTGTGCTGAGTGAAGGGGCGGCGCTGTTGGTGCTTGAATCCCGCGAGCATGCCGAGCGTCGTCAGGCCTGTTCGCTGGGCCGGGTTCTGGGTTACGCGAATCTGTGCGAGGCAGAGAAAATCACCTCCAGCAGCCGCGACGGCAGCAAGTATGCCGCCTGCATGACGGCGGCCCTGGCCGATGCCGAACTGCCCAGTGCGGCTGTGGATCATGTGAATGTTCACGGTACGTCGACACAGGCCAATGACCGTTGCGAGGCCCTGGGCCTGGCGCAGGTCTTCGGCGAAACCCTGGAGCAGATGACGTTCACCGCCAACAAATCTGCCGTAGGGCATTCGTTGGCCGGCAGTGGTGCCATTGAGGCGGTGCTGTCGTTGATGAGCATTCAGTCGGGCGTTGCCTTGCCGACCCTCAATTTTCAGCCGGAAAAATCCGAATTTCCGGAGTTGAAATTCCTTTGCGAACCGTTGCAGCAACCGATCAATGTCGTGCTCTCCAACTCCTTCGGTTTTGGTGGCGTGAACAGTTCGTTGGTGCTGGGCAGGGCATGACATGACCAGATCCAATTCAACCGCTGTTTATATCACCGCTGCGTCGGTACTCAACGCCGCCGGTACAGAATGTGCGTCTCGTGACAGTCAACCTCAGGCCGCGCAACCGTTGGATTTCGACCCGGCACGCCTGGCCCGTTGTGTCGCAGCGCCCGCCTTGCCGGCTGGTGTGTACGACCGCAAACTGTCCCGCAGCCTCGAGCCTCAGGGCGCGCGCCTGCTGTATTGCGCCGGCCGTCTCGCCGAGACCTTGCGTGGTCTGGAACTGCCCGATGAGCGGATCGCATTGACCGCTGCCATTCCGGAAGTGGATGGCCCCAGCTCGTGCTGGGATGCAGTGCAGGCCATTGGCGCACAACCGGCGGATCTGTTGGCGCAATTTTTTGCCCACACACCGCCGCTGCATGCGCTGATGATGCTCAACAGCAGCGTCATGGCCCACGCGGCCGAGGCCTTGCGTTGCAAGGGGCCCATGGGCGGTTTTTGCTCCCAGGGCAATGCCGGGCTGGATGCTTTGATGGAGGCCGCCGCCCATCTGAGCGAAGGCCGTGCCGATGCTGCCGTCGTCGTCAGTAGCAGCCCGAACATCACCCCGGCATTGTACCTGCGTGACGCTACACACCCACCTGTGAACCCCGGCCCGTGGGTTTTCGGCGAAGGTGCTGCGGCACTGTTGCTGACGACCAACCCGGGCAGCGGTGCTCAATCTGCGTTGCGCATTGCCGGGTTTGCCCGTGGTTACAGCGCGCAACCCGAGCGTGGGCTGGCGGTTGGTCGCGACGTCATCGAGCGCGCTTTGAGCAACGAAAAACTGTGCCTCAGCGATGTCGGGCAAGTCGTCGCCGATGCACAGGATCCGCAGATTGCCGCGTTGTTTACCCTATCGGGGCACACCCTCGAACACTCCAGGGCGTTGGTAGGTGACTTGGGCGCCAGCGCCTTGCTCAGCGAAATCGCTGTGACCTGGGCACTGGATGGCAGCCGTTACACGCTGTTGCTCGAACATAGCCGAGGCGGGCATTGGGGCGCGGTGCTGCTGGCCAGAACGTCGTCGGACACAGAGACAATGGAGAGTTACCCATGAGCCCCACACGGATCGTGATCACGGGTATGGGCGCCGTCACCGGCTTCGGTTTCGAGTGGCAGTCCATGTGGCAAAGAATGTTGGCCGGCGAGCATTGCATTCGGCCATGGCAACCGGAAGGCGTCGAGGCGGGTGCGTTCCCCGTGCGTTACGCAGCGCCCGTGGATATGGGCTTGATGCCGGCACACTTGAAAGACCATCCGGCCTGGGGATTGTCGCTGGAAAAACGCACCCGCTTTGGTTGGGTCGCGGCCACCCAAGCCATTGCCGACAGTGGCCTGAGCCCCGAACAGTTGCGTGGCGCGGCGGTATTGTCAGCGTCCGGCGCACCTGCTCATCGTTTGCAGGACATGCTGCTCAGCCTGGCGGATAACCCGGCGCAGGCACCGTCCTGGGCTCAGTTGATGGCGCGACAGGCGCAGGTCGATCCTGACAGTTCACTGTGTCAGAGCAACGACCGCCTTGCGCGGGTGATTGCCGATGGCATCGGCAGTGAAGGCCCGGTGATCAATATCAGCAGCGCCTGCGCGGGAGCGTCCCAGGCCATCGGCAATGCATTCCAGATGATCCGTCGCGGCGAGGTCGAGCTGGCCATTGCCGGGGGCGCCGATTCGGTGCTGAGCCTGGACACCATGACCGCGCTGTATCTGCTCGGTGCCGCCAGCAGCGAACAGCGTTGGGGCTCCGAACTGTGTCGGCCGTTCGACCGCCATCGCAGTGGCTTGATTGCGGGTGAAGGCGGTGGTTTTGTCGTGCTCGAAACCCTCGAACGGGCGCTCGCCCGAGGGGCAACGCCGTACGCCGAAGTGCTGGGTTTCGGCAGCAGCCTGGATGCCTACAAAATCACCGCGCCCGACCCGCAGGGCCGGGGAGCGGTGCTGGCGATGCAGATGGCCCTGACGGATGCAGGGCTGGAGCCGCAACAGGTCGATCTGATCAATGCCCACGGTACGTCGACACCGCTCAACGATGCCGCCGAAACCCTGGCGATCAAGACCCTGTTCGCCGAGCGCGAACATTATCGGCGGTTGCTGGTGACGGCCAACAAATCCCAGTTCGGCCACCTGATTGCGGCCGCCGGAGCACCGGAGTTCATGCTCACGGCCCTGGCCTGCCGGGATGATCGGGTCACGCCGACCCTGAACCTGCATGATGCCGACGAACAATGCGACCTCGACTACTGCGCCCATCAAGCGGTCAAGCGCAAGGTCGACGTTGCCCTGAGCAACTCCTTCGGTTTCGGCGGGCTCAACACTTCACTGGCGCTGGGCAAGTACCGGGAGGCGCCGCGATGAAACAGGCTGTCGCGATTGCCGGTGCGGGTTGCGTGTTGCCCAGTGGCTGGGGTGTCGAGTCTTTCTGGGCGGCTGCGAACGAAGGGCGCAGCGCAATTACGGCGCTGAACGCCCGACGGTTCAGCAGCGAACGCGTGGTGGCGTTCGGGCAAATTCAGGATCAGGACCACCAACGCAGCCGACAAGACCTTGCGCAGAACCTTCAGCGTTACTGCACGCCGGCAGTGATCTGGGGTGTCAGCGCGGTACGTCAGGCTTTGGAAGAAGCAGGCCTGGCCGATGAGCAGCCGGATGTCCGTTTCGGTTTGTATTGCTGTCAGGGCGGCTACACCCATCCGTCTCTGGAATCCTATGCCGAATTGTTGCTCGGCTGTCGGCAGGACGGCGTCGCCGACATGGCGGCGTTCGCCAGACGGATCCTGCAAGACCGTGCCCAGGACCCTTTTCTGGTGCTCAAAGGCTTGAGCAACTGCTTGCTGGGTGTCACCAGCCTGGCGCTGAAACTGGTGGGTGAGTGCAACGCCTATATGCAAGGTGTCGCCGGCAACCTGGCAGCCTTGCGTGAGGCTACGGCCGCTTTGCAGGATGGCCGGATTGACGCGGCAATCATTGTCGGTGCGGGCAGCGAGCTGGATGCCCTGGCGCTGTCCGGGTTGGTCCAGGCGGGAGTCATCAGCGCCAACGGCTCGAACACTCTGCTGCCGTTTGACCTTCGGGGCACCGGCGGCATTGCCGGGGAGGGCGCGGCAGCATTGGTGCTGCGCCGGCGCGAAGACCTGCCGGCCGGTCCTCAGGTGTGCCTCGCCGACATGACGGCCCATGCCACCCTCGGTCGCTTGAGCCTGCCCGACAGCCCAACCGATCTGTTGGTGTGCAGCGGCACCGGCGATGCGCACAAAGACAGCGTGTTGTGCCAGACGCTGGCCCTTGCGCGCGCCTCGCACATCACCAGCGGGTTGGCGATAAACGGCATTCTCAGCGCAGCGCCGAGCCTGGTGGATCTGATGCTTGCGCGTTGCGCATTGCAGGCCCAAAGCGTGCCGCCGATTGCCGGTTTGCAGCAGCCAGTGGCAAACCTGCCGTTTATTCAGGGCGCGCCCCACGCCGCGAGCCTTGAGCATTGCCTGGTGATGAACCGCGACGACAACGGATTCAGCGCCGCCTATCAAGTGCTCTACAGCGCAAAGGTCACTCAAGACTGACGCTGACTACCGCCTATTTTTTACTTTCAGGGATATGACAGTCATGGATTATCGCGATTTCGTTCGGCCCAAATTCGTCGGCCTGCTCCAGGCACTGGGCCTGGAGTGTGAGTTTCAGCGCGCCCTCGGTAGCCAGTTGTTCTACCGCAACCCCAAGGGCGACATGGTCACGGTCACCGACTTTCTCGGCGGTTACGGTGCGGCACTGTTCGGCCACAACGACCCACAGTTTGTCGATCAGCTATGTGGGCTGCTGCGCAGCGACGTGCCGTTCAACGCACAAATGTCGATCCGCGGTGCGGCCGGGCAATTGGGGCGAGAGCTCAGCGACGCCTTCAATCGCGAACTGAAAAACACCGAACGTTATATTTCGACTTTCTCCAACAGTGGCGCCGAAGCGGTGGAAATCGCCGTCAAGCACGCGGAGTTCCGTCGCCAGAAGAACCTGCAAAAGCAGTTTGACGACATCGATTTCACCCTGGCCAGCCTGACCGCCAGCGAACGCGCCTACCGCGAGCTGGATGTGTCCGACCTCGACCTGCCTGCAGGTGTCCTGCCGGCCACCCTGAACAGCGTGACCTTGCGCCAGGTGGTTGAAGCCGTTCGCCAACACAACCTGGCGCAGTTGCACATCGAACCGGTATTCGTCGCCCTGCGCGGCAGCTTCCACGGCAAATTGGTCAATACCGTGCAACTGACCTATGGCCGTCAGTACCGCGCGCCGTTTGCCCGTTTTGGTCTGAACGTCGAGTTCATCGACCCACAGCAGCCCCATCAGTTGCAGGAATTGCCGGCCCGGCACACGCACCATTGGCTGAGCCTGCAATGGGACGGCGAAAATCTGAACGTGCTGCAACTGCCGTTCAGTGCGATTACCGCAGTGTTGATGGAGCCGATTCAAGGCGAAGGCGGTATCAACGAGTTCGCGGCCGAGTTCTACCTGGGGCTGCGCAAGCTGTGTAACGAGCAACAATGCCCGCTGGTGGTCGATGAAGTGCAGTCGGGTTTTGGTCGCGCCGGGACGTTTCTTGCCAGCAGCCAGTTCAACCTGCAAGGCGACTATTATTGCCTGTCCAAGGCCCTCGGCGGCGGCTTGATGAAAATCGCCGCGACGGTGATCCGCAGCAGCCACTACGAGGGCGAGTTCAGCTACATCCACAGTTCGACCTTCGCCGAGGACGATCCGTCCTGCCATATCGCGCTGTCGGCATTGCGCCGGTTGTTCGCCAATGACGACGCGATGCTCAAAGACATACGCACCAAGGGCGCCTACCTCAAAGCCTCGCTCAATGAACTGAAGATGGCCTATCCGGATGTGATCGCCGATGTGCGCGGGCGCGGCTTGCTGGTGGGTTTGGAATTGCACGAGTTGAGTGTCAGCAGCTCGCTGGTACAGGCGTCGGCCCAGTACAACGATGCCTTGGGTTACTTGATCGCGGGTTACCTGTTGCAATTCGAAGCGTTGCGGGTAGCACCTTCGGGCAGCAACTCCAACGTGATTCGCCTGGAGCCGCCAGCCTGTATCACCCTGAACGAAATCGACGAGCTGATCGGTGCCTTGCAACGGGTCTGCGACATGCTGCGCCGTGGCGATGCGTTGCCGTTGGCGGCGGGTATCTGCGCGGACTCGATTCCCGCCGTGCCAGCCCGTCAGGACGATTTTCGGGTGGCCGAGCCCGTTGAAAACATCGATGCCAAGGTCGAAGTCGTTGCTCGGGTAGCGTTCATCAACCACCTGATCGATGCCGATATCCTCGGTGACGTCGATCCCTCGCTGGCAGCCCTGAGCCCGGAACAGAAACGCACGTTCATCAACCGCACCAAGCCTGAACGCCGCGCTGCGCCAGTCGGCCCTGTGATCATTCGGTCGCGCCTCGGCATGGCGGTGGAGTTCACCTTGTACCCGCTGTGCATGGATTCGGATGCCATGGCCGAGTACATCCTCAGCGGTGACCTGGACAGCATTCGCGACGAAGTCGGCAGGCGTGTCACCGATGCCCGCGCCGACGGCTGCAGCATCGCCGGCCTCGGAATGTACACCTCGATCGTCACCAACAATTGTCAGGCGCTGAAGATTGCCGACATGGCGCTGACGTCCGGCAATGCCCTGACCATCGGCATGGGGCTCGAAGCCATCGAGCAAGGCTGTGTACAGCAAGGCCTGGCACTGCGCGAGCAAACCGCTGCCGTTGTCGGTGCCGCCGGTAACGTTGCCTCGACCTATGCCTCGGTGCTGTCCGCCACCGTCGATCACCTGATTCTGATTGGCAGCGGTCGTGACGGCTCGGTTCGGCGCCTGGAGAAAACTGCCCAACTGATTTACGCCGACGCGGCCCGTTCGATCCTCAAGGGCACAGCCGAACACGACCGTTTGGCGCAGCGACTGCTGAGCCTTGATGGTTTTTGTGACTTGTTGCGCTCACATGGACAAAAAGCCGACCTCGGTTTGCACATCGCCCGTCTGGTGGATGAGCGCCTTGGCGCGAACGCTTTCATCACGGTCACCAACGATCTCGACGCCCTCAAGGGCGCACGGGTTGTCCTGTGCGCGGCCAATGCGCCTCAGCCATTCCTCGGCGCCGAACATTTCGCCGAGCGCAGCGTGATTTGCGATATCGCCGTGCCGCTGAACGTTCATCAAGACATGCCGAGCCAACGCGAGGACGTGCTCTACATGCACGGCGGCATCGTCCAGACGCCGTTCGACGACGGCCTGGCGCCCAACGTGCGGGCCTACCTGAAAAAAGGTCAGCTGTATGCGTGCATGGCCGAGTCGGTGTTGATGGGCTTGTCTGGCATGAGCCAGCACGGCTCCTACGGCGATATCAGCCGTGAGCAAGTTCAGCAGGTCCGCGCACTGGCCGCGACCCACGGCTTCACCCTCGCGCAATTCAAAACTCAAAACTCGCTTTAAGGAGCGGTCATGACTCAGAAAATAGCTGTCGTGACCGGCGGCAGTCGCGGCATTGGCAAGTCCGTCGTGCTGGCTCTGGCCGGCGCGGGTTATCAGGTTGCCTTCAGTTATGTCCGTGACGAGGCGTCAGCCGCTGCCTTGCAGGCGCAGGTCGAAGGGCTCGGCCGGGAGTGCCTGGCTGTGCAGTGTGATGTCAAGGATGCGCAGAGCATTCAGGCGTTTTTTGAACGGGTCGAGCAGCGTTTCGAGCGTATCGACTTGTTGGTCAACAACGCCGGTATTACCCGTGACGGTTTGCTCGCCGCGCAATCGTTGAGCGACATCACCGAGGTCATCCAGACCAACCTGATCGGCACGTTGTTGTGCTGTCAGCAGGTGCTGCCCTGCATGATGCGCCAACGCAGCGGGTGCATCGTCAACCTCAGCTCGGTGGCCGCGCAAAAGCCCGGCAAGGGCCAGAGCAACTACGCCGCGGCCAAAGGCGGTGTAGAAGCATTGACGCGCGCACTGGCGGTGGAGTTGGCGCCGCGCAACATCCGGGTCAACGCGGTGGCGCCCGGCATCGTCAGCACCGACATGAGCGAAGCCCTGGTCGGCGCCCATGAGCAGGAAATCCAGTCGCGGCTGTTGATCAAACGGTTCGCCCGGCCTGAAGAAATTGCCGACGCGGTGCTGTATCTGGCCGAGCGCGGCCTGTACGTCACGGGCGAAGTGTTGTCCGTCAACGGCGGATTGAAAATGCTATGAGCCAGGCACGCACGATTGTGATCACCGGCGCGGCCAATGGTATTGGCCGCGCCGTCGCGGAAAGTTTTGCAGCCCAGGCCGAGCACCTTTTGATCTTGCTCGATCGGGATCTGGCAACCTTGCAGCGGTGGGTCACCGAGGGCGAATTTGCCGCTCGCATCGAAACCCATCAAGCGAACATCGCCGATCTCGCCAGCCTGCAACTTCTGTTCAAGGGCCTGGCCAACCGGGTCGGCTTTGTCGATGTGCTGGTCAACAGCGCCGGGGTTTGCGACGAGAACGAGCCCGAAGACCTCGACAACTGGCACAAGGTGATTTCGATCAACCTCAACGGCACCTTTTACGTCACCTCGTTGTGCCTGCCACTGATGGCGGATGGTGGGCGGATCGTCAACATGTCGTCGATCCTCGGCCGAGCGGGCAAGGTCCGCAACACCGCTTACTGCGCCTCCAAGCACGGCATCATCGGCATGACCAAAGCCTTGGCGCTAGACCTGGCGCCACGGCGAATCACTGTCAATGCCATCCTGCCCGCCTGGATCGACACACCGATGCTGCAAGGCGAATTGGCGGCTCAAGCGCGCATCGCCGGGATCACCCACGAGCAAATCCTGCGCAATGCCAAGAAGAAGTTGCCCCTGCGGCGCTTCATTCAGGGCGACGAAGTGGCGGCCATGGTCCGTTACCTGGCGAGCCCGCAGGCGAGTGGTGTCACGGCGCAAAGCCTGATGATCGACGGCGGTGCCGGGTTGGGAATGTAGCCATGGCTCGACTGGGATTGAACCGCGGCCTTCTGGCCGCGCTGGTCAGCCTCGGCTCGCCAGTAGCGATCGCCGAGTGGTTGCCGGAGCATCATGAAGCGGAGATCGGCGTTGCCACGGCCGTGCGTCTGCACGGTGACGACCAGGTCACGCAAAAGGCCTTGTACCTCAAGTTCAGCCTGGAGGATGCCTGGGACAGCGGCTACTACAAGGCCAAGGGCCGAGCCCGTTACGACTTCCGTTATGACGGCAACAACCCCTACAGCGCGCAAGCCCGGGACGATTACCGGGCCACTGCCGATTGGCGGCACCTTTACTGGGGGCTCTACGTCGGTGACGGCGAGCTGACGGTGGGCTGGCAGCAGGTGGTGTGGGGGCGTGCAGATGAATTACGGGTGCTCGATCAGATCAACCCGCTGGATTATCGCGAGGGTGTGATCGGTCTGTTGGAAGACAGCCGCATCGCCGTGCCGATGATTCGCCTGGTGCAGCCGGTCGCCGAGTGGGAGCTGGAAGCGATGGTGATCACTGATTTTGTGAAAAACCAGGCGCCGGCCGTCGGCAGCGAGTTCGATGCACCGATTTTTGCCACACCCGATCCGCAGATGTTTGTGGTCGATTCGCGGCCCGGTTATGACGGTCACAGTGGCTTCGGTTACGGCGCCAGTGCCAACGGCCGGATCGGCACGGTGGATGTCAGTTTCGTTGCCCTCAACGCCCGCCAGCAGGACCCGGTTTACGCCGTCGAAGGCCAGACCGAAGAGGGCCTGATTCGCCTTGAACGGCAATTCCCGCGCTATTCCATGGGCGGCGCCAGTGTGGCCATCGATGCCGGCCACAGCATCGTGGTACGCAGTGAAGTCGCCTACTTCGACAATTGGCGCGTCACCAATCCTTACCGCGCTTACGGCAGCGACCAGACGGCGATGACCAAGTCGCTGCTGGGCGTCGATTACCTGTTGCGGGACTGGCTGATCTCGACGCAGTGGCAACATCAGCGGCTGCTCGACTGGCAGCCCGGCATGGTCCAGGACAAACGCGACGACCTGTTCACCGTGTCTGCCGAAGGCTCGCAGTTCCAGGATCGCCTCAAGACCCGCCTGGTTTTCGGCATGTCGCCGCCAGCGCAGGACGACAGTTTCGTTCAGGGGATCTTCACCTACAAACCGGTGGACTGGCTCAAGTTGGGGCTCGAAGTCGATGTGTTCTTCGGCAAGCCCGACCGCCAGTTCGGTGCGTACGCCAACCGCGATCAGGTGCGCGTGTCCGCCGGTTATCTGTTCTGACCACACCAGTGCGGTGTGCGAACCACGCAAACAATGAAAAGGAAATCGCGATGTTGCCCATCTTCAAGACCCTGACTGTAAGCGCACTGCTGCTGAGCGCCGCTGCCGCCATGGCAGCTGAAACACCCACGGCCGACGACATCATTCGCCAGGCCCGGGACCGCGATGACGGCAAGAGCTTCATGTCCCAGGTGTCCCTGATCCTGATCGACAAGCAAGGTAAAAGCCGCATCCGCGAGTTCAGCTACCTGCAAAAGGATTACCCGGACAGCGACAAATTCACCATGTATTTCTCCGCGCCGAGTGATGTGCGTGACGTCGCCTTCCACATCGAAAACCCGCGCGAGGCCCTGGGCCTCGAAGACAGCCAATGGATGTATTTGCCGGTCAGCCGACAGACCCGAAGGATTTCCACCACCGACAAACGCGGGGCGTTCATGGGTAGCGACTACTCCTATGCCGACCTCGACAAGATTCGCGCCGAAGACTATCGCCAAACGCTGGTTGGCGAAGAGCAGTTGCAGGGCCGCGATTGCTACGTGATCGAGCGTGAGCCGGCGACGCCTGCCGTGCTGGCCAAGACCGGCTACAACAAGCTCAAGGTCTGGGTTGACAAGAAAAACTCACTGGTGCTGCGCCAGGACTTCTTCGATGTAAAAGGTGTGATGTTCAAGCAGATGCGCACTCTGAAGACTGAAACCATCGACCAGATCGACAGCATTACCTTCAGCGAAACCGAAGACTTCATCGCCGGTACGCGCTCTCAGCTGCGTTTCAACCAGTTGCAGTACAACGTAGCGCTGGACGACCGCCTGTTCACGCAGACCGCGATCAAGCGCGGGCTGAAAGCCGGCGACTTGCCGGAATACGCCGTGTCTGCCCGCTAAGCGCCGCTCTCGATTCATCTGGAACCCTCATTCATGGAAAGATACCTGAACTTCGTCGAGCGCCATGCGCGGGCAATTGTGTTCGTGCTGGTGGCGATCACCGCCTACTTCACCTACACCCTCGGCGCGCTGATGTCGGACACCAATCCGTATCTGCTAAAGGACACTCACCCGGCGCGCAAGACGATCATTGATTTGCAGCGCGAGTTCACCGGCACATATGACTCGGTCATGGTGGCGCTGAGCAACCCCGAGAGTGTCTTCAACTCCACGTCGCTGAACGCCCAGTTCGAGTTGTCCCAGGCCATACGCCGGCTGATGCTGGCGAACGATGAGGACCGTGTCGAACTGCAGCGCATCGTTGGCCTCCACAGTGGCGATCCCGATGCCCAGGCCTTGCTGGTGCAGATCCTCGCCGAAGGTTTTTCGCAGAACGATTACGCTGCCGCCAAAGCGCTGCGCGACCATGGGATTGCCCGGCACTGGGACAGCCACGACCTGCAGTTCCTGAGCTTTCTTGCCGAGCGGCTCAACCCGATCCAGGAAATGGCCTCGATGGCTGACCTGGAAAACATCAGCTTGAGTGCCGATGGCGAGTTGTGGATCCACAAGACCCTGCACGCCCTGGATATGGACCCGAGCAAGGTCGAAGCGCAGATCATGGGCAACGAGCAGATGGTTGGTGGCGTCGTCTCGGCGGACAAGAAAGTCGCCATGGTCGTCGCCGAACTGGGCACCAAACAGGACGACGCTCAGGCCCAGTTGCGTGCCTATCACCAGGTCCGCGAGATCATCGCGAAGTACCAGGCCGCTCACCCGGAGTTCACCGATGAGGTGTTCATCGCCGGCATGCCGATCTTCATTGCGGCCCAGCAGGAAATCATCGATCACGACCTGGCGATGCTGTTCCCGATCGTATTCCTGTTGGTGACCTCTCTGCTGGTTTTCTTCTTTCGCAAACCACTTGGCGTGGTGCTGCCGCTGTTCAATATCCTGTTCTGCACCATCTGGACCCTTGGCCTGATGGCGCTGCTGCGTGTGCCGATGGACTTGCTCACCAGTGTCTTGCCGGTGTTCCTGTTCACCATCTGTTGTGCCGATGCGATCCACGTCATGGCCGAGTATTACGAACAGCTCAATTCGGGCAAGTCTTTCCGCGAAGCCAACCGTGAAACCCAGCGCCTGATGGTCACGCCCGTAGTTCTGACAACGGTCACGACTATTGCGACGTTCTTGATTTCCACCACCAACAACATTGTCAGCATCCGCAACTTTGGCGTGTTCATGTCCATTGGCCTGACGGCGGCGCTGATCATCTCGTTGCTACTGATTCCGGCGTGGATTTCGATCTGGGGCAAAGATGCCGTCCCGCGCAAAGTGCAACTCAAAGAGTCGCTGATCTCCCACTATCTGGTGGTGTTCTGTGCCTGGCTGATTCGCTGGCGCAAGCCGGTATTGCTGGTGACCCTGCCGTTGTTGGCGATGATGACGGTGTTCACGTTCAAGGTGGATATCGAAGACTCGGGCATTGCCTACTTCAAGAAGGATAGCCCGGTGCGGATGTCTGACGAGTTCATCAACCGGGCCGGGGTCGCGGGTACGTCGCCGGGCTGGATCGCTTTCGACACCAAGACTCCGCGTGGCGCGCTGACCACTGAAACCGTGCAGTTCCTCGAACGTCTGGACCAGTTCATCAGGGCCCAGCCGAACGTGAGTTACACCTATTCGGTGGCGACCTACATCAAGCGCATGAACCTCGTGCTCAACGACATGAACCCTGCTTTCCTGCGGGTGCCGCAGGCGGTGGAGCAGGTGACGGTGGTCGATGATGACGGGAAACCGGAGACCTTCGAAGTCGATGGCAACTCGCTCATCGAGCAACACATCATGATGTTCGAGAACGGTGGCGGCACCGACTTGCAGAACGTGCTCAATGCCGATTACTCGAAGGCGGTGACGCTGTTCACCATGACCTCCTCTGTGGCGGGCGATTACCAGGCGATGCTCGATAAACTGGACGCCTGGCTGGCGATCAACAAACCGGCCAACCTGCAAGTCACCCATGCCGGTACGCCGTACATATGGACCGGGGTGTTGCAGGAAATCACCCAGGGTCAGGTGCTGAGCTTCTCGCTGGCGTTGCTGGCCGTGACCTTGATGATGATGTTCTGGCTCAAGTCAGTACGCCTGGGCATCCTCGGCATGCTGACGTTGCTGACCACGTCGGTGACGGTGTACGGCAGCATGTACCTGTTGGATATCGAGTTGAACATCGGTACCACACTGGTGACGTTCCTGGTGGTGGGCGTCGTGGATTACGCCGTTCACCTGCTGTCACGGATCAAGATGCTGGTGCAGAAGGGCATCGAGGTCGACGAGGCCATCCTGGCGGCCATGCAGGGCGTCGGGCGCTCGACGGTGGTCAATGTCGTGATCTTCTCGATGGGCTTTGTCGCGCTGCTGTTCTCCGCCTACAAACCCGTCATTGACCTGGGGGTACTGGTGATACTGGCGCTGTCATCCAGTGGCTTCATGACCATTTTGTTGGTCACGCTGATTTCGCCGTGGTTCTTTGCCTCGATTGTGCCGCAACCAGCAGTGCAAGAGGGCGAGCAGCCGCGGGGTGAGGCTGTGCCAGGCTAAATCGCCGGGGCGCCTGCGTGTTGAAAACGGCACGGGGCGCCATGGCCGTTCAGGGGCGGCGGTGCGGATTCAGCGAGCTTTTTCCAGGTGTTCGAACTGGCATTGCATCTGAGCATCTTTGAGGCTCAGCTCAAACTCTACCAAGCCGTCATGCACTTGCTGCAAGGCCTGGATCTGCCCCATCAATTCCTGCTTTTTGTTATTGATGGCCTGCATGGCCAGATCCCAGGGCAGCTCCTGGCCGCGATGATCCTGCAGAATGGCCTGCATTTCCTTGAGCTTGAAACCGAGTTGCTGAGCACATTTGATGAAGGTCAGCAGCTCTACGCTTTGCTGGCTGTAGATGCGGTACTTGCCTTCGCGTTGCGGGGGGGGCAAGAGGCCGATTTCTTCGTAATGTCGAATGCTTTTGACGGTGGTGCCCGACAGCTGGGCGGCTTTGCCGATGTACATGAAAATCCCTTTTTGACGCATCAGAAGCGAAAAGATGTCGCGCGCTCGCACAGGCGCGCGACATCTTTGCACAAGCGTCAGGGGGTTGGAAGCCAAGTTGGACAAGGTGTCGCAGCAGGGAGGCTCGGCTGGGCAGCGCAGGGGCACGATACGACCGGGGCCGATCAGCGGCTGGCGACTGCCTGGACTTGTTTGAGCCAGGCTTCACGCTGTTCCGGCCTGGAGCCCAATACCGGACCGAAGGTCAGGGTTTTCAGGGGTTTTATGCCGCAGAACTCCAGGGTGGTCTTGCGCATCTGGTGCAGGCCCGGCATGCGATACACCCACCGGTAGTACCACGGCGGCGTGTCCATGGTCACCAGAAGGTGAGCTGTGCGGCCCTTGAGCAGCTTATCCGGGAAGGGCGAGCCCTTGCGGTACTTGAAGGCAAAACCGGGCAGAAACACGCGGTCGAAGAACCCCTTGAGCAGCGCCGGAATGCCGCCCCACCAGATCGGGTACACCAATGTCAGGTGTTCGGCCCAGGTAATGTCGTTCTGTGCGTTGATCAAATCGGGCTCAAGCAACTGGACCTGGTTATAGCCATCGTGCAAGACCGGATCGAAATCCAGGGTGTCCAGGCGCAGCAGGCGCACCTCATGGCCTGCTTGCGTGGCGGCCTCGACATAACGTTCGGACACAGCGCCGCAAAAGCTGTCGTTCGAAGGGTGGCCGAGGATTACGAGCATGCGTTTGCTCTTCATGACAAACTCCAGGTGATGAAGAGCCAAGGGTAAAGTCTGCCCCTTACGGTAGAGTCAAGCGTTGCCGGTTAGCGGTAGAGACAAACAGTTCAGCAGCGCTCGGGTGTAGCCCGGCAAACCGTCGAATGAGTGGGCAGGAACGTAATGTTTCAGGGTCCCCGAAGAACATTTGGACAGGGCTCTAGAGCGGGATTTCTGGATTACAAAAGCAGAAATGTACCCCCAGAAATACCCTTCGATACCCTCAGTAGGATACGCGATCGAGAATGGCGATTTCGGCTAGCCATCGATGTGGTATACGGTGGGCATCAGTGCATCTCCAAGGTGCAGTGGCTGGAAACTGGGCGGGCCCGCGCCTGTACTGGAGCGCTCCTGACTAACATCTTCCGTCGACGTGGAACGATACTCAATCGGTAATTGGCCGTTGGGTGGCCAAGTACCTGATTCACCGCACTGACCTGAGCCTTCGCCATAACGTGGTCCGACTGATTCCCAAAACCCGCGCCGCTTCGTCGAGATTGCCCTGGCAGTTGTCCAGGGTTTCCTGCACATGCCGCAGTTGGGCGGCCTTGCCGATGCTGTGCAGGTCCGACTCCCGGGAGGGCCTGGCACGGCTGGTTGGCGCGACACTTTCGCACAGCTCGGGCAGCACCCGCGCCAGATACTGTTCGTTCACGCCATGCTCCCCCAGCAGCTCGCAGGCCGAGAGCATCGCCCGCTCGATCACGTTCTCCAGCTCACGCACATTGCCTGGCCATCCATAACGTGCCAGGTAAGGCAGCAGGGCGCCTGGCACCTCCGCCGCGCCAGGCGGCTGACCCTGGACCAGCAGGCGCTGGCTAATGCCTCGACAGATCAGGGCGATATCCTCGGGGCGCTCGCGCAAGGGCGTGGTCTGTAGGCGCAGGATGTTGAGCCGGTAATACAGGTCGGTACGAAAATCGCCATCTTGTATCGCAGCACTCAGGTCCTGATGGGTGGCGGCGATGATGCGCACATCGATCGCGATCGGCTCGGTGCCGCCCAAACGCAGCACCTCGCGCTCCTGCAGTACCCGCAACAAGCGCGTCTGCAGTGACACGGGCATGTCGCCTATTTCGTCGAGGAACAGCGTGCCACGGTGAGCCACTTCGAACAGGCCGGGCTTGCCGCCCTTGCGCGAGCCGCTGAAGGCGCCTTCCTCATAGCCGAACAGTTCGCTTTCCAGCAGCGACTCGGGGAATGCCGCGCAGTTGATGGCTACGAAGGGGCCATGCCCGCGCGGGCTTTCGTTATGGATGCCCTGGGCCAGCAGCTCTTTGCCGGTACCGCTTTCACCGGTGATCAGGATGGTTGACTGGCTGGCGGCGAAACGCCTGGCCAACTGCAGCATTTCACGATTGGCCCGGCTGTTGCCGTCGAGCTGCTCAAGCCGGTAGCGGGCAGTGAAGGCGCCGGGGCGGCGGGTGGAGCGGATGCGTTGATCCGCGCGCTGCACGGCGGTGGTGTCCTGGCAGGTCAGGACGAGGCCGGTGCGCTGGCCGTTCTCCAGGATCGGCAGCAGGTTGCTGACCACGGCATGTGAGCCGAGCCGGATCACCCGGTTTTCTTCGCCGCCCTGTGCAAACGCCTGCTGCAGGTCCAGTTCCGGGCACAGCTGCTGCAGCGGACGGCCCAGCGCGGCGCTGAGTGGCAAGTCCAGCAGGTGGGCCAGGGCCGGGTTGAGCGACTGCACCACGCCCTGGTTGTCGACCGCCGCCACGCCGGTGGGGATGTGTTGCAGCACGGCGTTCAAGTGCCGGCGCTTGGCGATCTCGATGCGTTGGCTGTCGAGAATGCCCAGGGCCTCTTCGAGCGCCTTGCGCACCGTGTCCTCGCTCAGCGACAGCACGCCGTGCAGGCCGGCCTGTTCTGCCAGCTCCACCACCGTCGAGGAACCGATGATGCTGCGACACCCCAGCCGGGCGGCCTGTTCGACTGCTTGGCGCGCTTCTTCCAGGGAGGTGTAGGCGGCCTGGTGAACCTGCACCGTGAACAGCGCGGCCATGGCCTTAAGGCCCTGGTCGATGCGGTTGTAGCTGAGCAAGGCCACTTGCGAGGCATGCTCGCGCGCCTGCCCCAGCGCCCGCAGCAGGTCATCGCCACCCACGCGCATCGTCAGTACCGGGCGCGCCAGGTGCTTGCGCAGGTAGGCGGCAGTGGCCCCGGCGCAGATGAATACGTCGGCTTCACCGCGCAACTCCAGTTCGCGGGCGACTTGCAGCGCCTCGGTCACCGAGGTGTCGAGCACTTCGATGTGGGTGTCGGGGTAGTCCGCGGCGAGTGCGGCCACCATTTGCGCGAGGCGGCTGCGTTGCCGGGGGCGCTGCAGGTGGCTGATCAGCACGACGACCTGGGACGTGGGGGAGTGCATGGTGGCGCCTGTTCAGAAATGAAATGTTTCCATCGTGAACTAATTTGTTTCACATATGCAATAAGGCGCCTCGTCAGGCTTTCCCATGAAGCGCTGCAAGCCAGGTGTGACGGGCTCTGCAGGTGTGCCTGGCAAAGTTGGCCCGGGCGTTGCTCTAGCTGACCTGCCCACTTGAAACCGAAGGCAGGACCATTGATTCATGAGCAGTTCCTCTACGACTTGTCCGGCAGGCGACGCGCTCGCGGTCTCGGCCGATGAGCAGCGCCTTGTCGACTTCATCCGCGAGCAGGCAACGGCAACACGCGTTGTCATGCAAACCCGCAAGCGCCTAAGCGGCGGTGCCATCCAGGAAAACTGGCTGCTTGAACTACTGATCGAGGGCGGCCCCTGGGCCGGTGCCCGGCGCTGGGTGTTGCGCAGCGACGCGCTGTCCGCGCTGCCGGCCAGCCTCGACCGCGCCCAGGAGTTCGCCGTGTTGCAGGTGGCCCACCAGGCCGGGGTGAAAGTGCCGCGGCCGCTCTGGCTGTGCCGAGATACCCAGGTCCACGGGCGGGTGTTCTTCCTGATGGAATACGTGCCGGGGGTTGCTGCCGGGCGGTTGCTCAGCGCAGGGGCGGGCGCCCAAGGTCAGGCCCGGCTGGCGGAGCAGCTCGGCGCCAACCTGGCGCGCCTGCATCAGATCCGCCCGCTGAGTGTGGCATTGGACTTTCTGCCCGTGCCGCAGCGTTCGCCGGCCTTGGCCACCGTCGATGCCTACCGTCGTTACCTCGACACCCTCGACGATGCCTACCCGGCGCTGGAGTGGGGCCTGCGCTGGTGCGAGCTGCATGCCCCGCGCGACAGCCGTCTGTGCCTGCTGCACCGCGACTACCGCACCGGCAACTACCTGGCCAGCGAGCAGGGGCTGGAGGCGGTGCTGGACTGGGAGTTCACCGGCTGGGGCGACCCATACGAGGACCTGGGCTGGTTCACCGCCCCCTGCTGGCGTTTCACCCGCCCTGACCTGGAAGCCGGCGGCATCGGCCAACTGGCGGACTTCCTGCGTGGCTACCACCAAGTATCGCCACTGTGGATCGAGCCCGGCCAACTGCGTTACTGGCAGGTCATGGCGACCCTGCGCTGGGCGGTGATCGCCCTGCAGCAGGGGCAGCGCCACCTGTCCGGCGAAGAGCCTTCCCTGGAGCTGGCACTGACTGCGCGCCTGCTGCCCGAGCTTGAACTCGACATCCTGAACATGACCGGAGCCGATGCGCCATGACCCAGCCGCACGCCCATGAACTACTCGAAATCGCCCGCCAGACCTTGCTGGAGCAGGTATTGCCGGCGCTGCCCGGCGAGCTGCGCTACCCGACTTTGATGATCGCCAATGCCATGGCCATCGCCGCTCGGGAGAACCGCCTGGACGCCGTCGTCAGCCTTCAGGAGCAGACGCGCCTGGCCGCGCTGATCGATGCGCCCGCCCCGTCATTGCAGGATGCCCGCGGCCAGCTGGCGCGGGCGATTCGCCAGGGGCGCCATGACGCCCCGCACAGTGCTCGCACCCTGGTCGAGACGCTGCGCCAGGTAACGCTCGACTGGCTGGCGATCAGTAACCCCAAGGCCGTGCGCTGAGCGCGGCGAGCCCTAGTTTCAAGACCGACACGTACGAAGAAGGAAACCCATGAATTTCGCGCTCCCAGACGAACTGCTCGAACTGCAGGCCAGAACCCGCACCTTCATTGCCGAACAGGCCATCCCGTTCGAAAACGACCCACGCCAGGATGGCCACGGCCCCAGCGACGCCCTGCGTCGAGACCTGCAGGCCCGCGCCCAGGCCGCAGGCCTGCTGACGCCCCACGCCAGCCGCGAAATGGGTGGGCTGGGCCTGAGCCATGCGGCCAAGGCCATCGTCTTCGAAGAGGCCGGCTACTCGCCCCTGGGCCCGGTGGCGCTGAACATCCATGCCCCGGACGAAGGCAACATCCACCTGATGGACGTGGTGGCCACCGAAGCGCAGAAGGACCGCTGGCTGCGGCCTTTGGTCCAGGGGCATGTGCGTTCGTGCTTCGCCATGACCGAACCGGCGCCGGGCTCGGGGTCCGATCCGTCGATGCTGCGCACCACCGCCACCCGCGATGGCGACGACTACCTGATCAACGGCCGCAAATGGTTGATCACCGGGGCCGACGGCGCCGGGTTCGCCATCATCATGGCGCGCATGGAAGATGGCTCGGCGACCATGTTCCTGTCCGACATGCAGCGTGAAGGGATCGTCCACGAACGTCAGCTGGATACCCTGGACAGCTGCTTCACGGGTGGCCACGGGCAATTGCGCTTCGACAACCTGCGGGTGCCGGCCAGCGATGTGCTGGGCGAGATCGGCAAGGGCTTCCGCTATGCCCAGGTGCGCCTGGCCCCGGCGCGCCTGACCCACTGCATGCGCTGGCTCGGTGCCGCACGACGGGCCCATGACATTGCCTGCGACTACGCGCGCACCCGCGACGCCTTCGGCAAGCCGCTGGGCGAGCACCAGGGCGTGGGTTTCATGCTGGCCGACAACATGATGGACCTGCATGTGGTGCGCCTGGCGGTGTGGCACTGCGCCTGGGTGCTCGACCAGGGCCAGCGCGCCAATGTCGATTCGAGCATGGCCAAGGTGATCAGCGCCGAGGCGCTGTGGCGGGTGGTCGACCGTTGCGTGCAGGTGCTGGGCGGGCGCGGGGTGACCGGGGAAACCGTGGTGGAGCGGATCTTCCGCGACATTCGCCCGTTCCGCATTTATGACGGCCCGAGCGAAGTGCACCGCATGAGCCTGGCGAAGAAACTCCTCGACCAGCGCCCGGGAGCCCACTGATGCAGCCGACCCTTGCCCGATTGTTCGCCCTCGATGGGCGCCGCGCCCTGGTGACCGGCGCCTCCAGCGGCCTTGGCCGACATTTCGCCAGCACCCTGGCGGCGGCCGGAGCCGAGGTGGTGGTGACGGCCAGGCGCCTGGCGCCGCTGCAGAGCCTGGTCGAGTCCATCGAGCTGGCCGGTGGTCGCGCCCGGGCCCTGGCCCTGGATGTCACCTGCCGCGACGATGTGTGCCGGGTGCTCGACGCCGCCGGCCCGCTGGATGTGCTGGTCAACAACGCCGGGGTGAGCGACAGCCAGCCGCTGCTGGCCTGTGACGACCAGAGCTGGGACCGGGTGCTCGACACCAACCTCAAGGGCGCCTGGACCGTGGCCCAGGAGTGCGCCCGGCGGATGGTCGCCGAGGGGCAGGGCGGCAGCCTGATCAATGTCACCTCGATCCTCGCCAGCCGCGTGGCCGGCGCCGTCGGCCCTTATCTCGCGGCCAAGGCCGGGCTTGCCCACCTGACCCGCGCCATGGCCCTGGAACTGGCGCGCCATGGCATCCGGGTCAACGCCCTGGCGCCGGGCTACGTGATGACCGAGCTCAACGATGCGTTCCTGGCCGGCGAGGCGGGGGAGAAGCTGCGCGCGCGTATCCCAAGCCGGCGCTTCAGCCAGCCACAGGACCTGGACGGCGCCTTGCTTTTGCTGGCCAGCGATGCCGGGCGGGCCATGAGCGGCGCCGAGATCGTGGTCGATGGCGGGCATCTGTGCAGCAGCCTGTGAGCTGACCCGGACCCAAGCCTGAGGCGAGAACAACAATAAGCAGGAGATGTGTATGTACCTTCAATGCCTGGATAACCTGTCGATGGGGTGGCAGTGATGATTCACCCAACCTTCGAGCATGAGCTTGCCCCCAACAACGCCAACCATGTGCCCCTTTCACCCTTGTCGTTCCTCAAGCGCGCCGCCCAGGTGTACCCGCAGCGCGATGCCGTGGTCTATGGCGAGCGGCGCTACAGCTACCAGCAGCTGCACCAGCGCAGCCGGGCCCTGGCCAGTGCGCTGGAACGGGTCGGTGTGCAGCCGGGCGAGCGGGTGGCGATCCTGGCGCCGAATATCCCCGAGATGCTCGAGGCGCACTATGGCGTGCCGGGCGCGGGCGCCGTGCTGGTGTGCATCAATATCCGCCTGGAGGCGCGCAGCATCGCCTTCATCCTGCGCCATTGCGCGGCCAAGGTGCTGATCTGCGACCGTGAGTTCGGTGCGGTGGTACAGCAGGCACTGGCCATGCTCGACACACCGCCATTGCTGGTGGGCATCGACGATGACGCGGCCGAGCCGTGCGAGCTGGCCGATGACCTGGACTACGAGACGTTCCTGGCCCAGGGCGACCCGGCCAGGCCGCTGAGCGCGCCGCAGAACGAATGGCAGTCGATCGCCATCAACTACACCTCCGGCACCACCGGCGACCCCAAGGGGGTGGTGCTGCATCATCGCGGCGCCTACCTCAATGCCTGCGCCGGGGCGCTGATCTTCCAGCTGGGGCCGCGCAGCGTCTACCTGTGGACCTTGCCGATGTTCCACTGCAACGGCTGGAGCCACACATGGGCGGTGACCCTGTCCGGTGGCACCCATGTGTGCCTGCGCAAGGTTCAGCCCGAAGCGATCCATGCGGCGATTGCCGTGCATGGCGTGACCCACTTGAGCGCCGCGCCGGTGGTGATGTCGATGCTGATCCATGCCGAGCACGCCGGCGCGCCAAGCGGGCCGGTAGCGGTGATCACCGGCGGCGCTGCGCCACCCAGCGCGGTGATCGCCGCCATGGAGGCACGCGGCTTCAGCATCACCCACGCCTACGGCATGACCGAAAGCTACGGCCCCAGCACCTTGTGCCTGTGGCAGCCGGGGGTCGACGAACTGCCGCTTGAAGCCCGTGCGCAGTTCATGAGCCGCCAGGGTGTCGCCCACCCGATGCTCGAGGAGGCCACGGTGCTCGATACCGGCACCGGCCGCCCGGTCCCGGCCGACGGCCTTACCCTTGGCGAACTGGTGGTTCGCGGCAACACCGTGATGAAAGGCTACCTGCACAACCCTGAGGCCACCCGGGCCACATTGGCCAATGGCTGGCTGCACACGGGCGACCTGGCCGTGCTGCACCCGGACGGCTACGTGGAAATCAAGGACCGGGCCAAGGACATCATCATTTCCGGCGGCGAGAACATCAGCTCGCTGGAGATCGAAGAAGTGCTCTACCAGCACCCCGAGGTGGTCGAGGCAGCGGTGGTGGCGCGCCCGGATTCGCGCTGGGGGGAGACACCCCATGCGTTCGTCTCCCTGCGCGCCGATGCACGGACCGCGGTCACGGAAGGCGACCTGATCCGCTGGTGCCGTGAACGCCTGGCGCATTTCAAGGCGCCGCGACATGTATCCCTCACGGAGTTGCCCAAGACAGCCACCGGCAAGATCCAGAAGTTCGTCCTGCGCGAGTGGGCCCGGCAACAGGAGGCTCAGACCGCCGACGCCGAGCACTGATCGAGCTGCAACACCTGCACACCCCATAACAACAAGTACATTGATCGAGGTGTCCCATGTCCAGCCTGTTATACGCGCATGTTCGCGCCAGCGCCCGGTTCCAGCAACTGGTGACGCGCAGAAACCGTTTTACCCTGATCCTGTTCGTAATGATACTGGCCACATTCTATGGCTACATCGCATTGGTATCGTTCTGGCCCGAGCTGATCGCCACGCGCCTGGCCGAGGGGTCGAACATGACCTTCGGCGTCGCGGCCGGCGCTTTCCTGTTCGTGTTCTTCTGTGCGCTGTCGGCGTTCTATGTGTACCGGGCCAATGGCGAGTTCGACCGCCTGACGCAGGCGCTGGTTGCCGGGCTGGAAGAGGAGCAGGGCGCATGAAGAAACTACTGCTTCTGGCTTTGTTGCTGCACTCCGGCCTGCTGTTGGCATCGCCTGCGCTCGACGCAGGCCAGCGTCAGCCGCTCAACCTGCATGCGATAGGCATGTTCATGGTGTTCGTGCTGTTCACCCTGTGCATCACCTGGTGGGCAGCGCGGCGCACCCGCTCGACGGCGGACTTCTACAGCGCCGGTGGCGGCATCCTGGGCTGGCAGAATGGCCTGGCGCTGGCCGGTGACTACATGTCCGCCTCGACGCTGTTGGGGATCACCGCGCTCATCTACACCTCCGGCATGGACGGCTACATCTACCTCATCGCCTTCTTCGCGGGCTGGCCGGTGTTGCTGCTGTTGATGACCGAGCGGCTACGCAACCTGGGCCGCTTCACCTTCGCCGACATCACCTCGTACCGCCTCGACCAGGGCAAGGTGCGCACCATGGCCGCCATCGGTTCGCTGACCGTGGTGTGTTTCTACCTGGTGGCGCAGATGGTCGGGGCCGGGCAGTTGATCAGGCTGCTGTTCGGCCTGGACTACCACATCGCCTTGGTGATCGTCGGTGCGCTGATGATGCTGTATGTGACCTTCGGCGGCATGGTGGCGACCACCTGGGTGCAGATCATCAAGGCATTCCTGCTGCTGGTGGGCGGCTCCGTGGTGCTGTTCCTGGCAATGCGCGAATTCGACTTCAGCTATGACACGCTGGTCAGCAAGGCCATGCACACCCATGCCCTGGGCGAGCGTCTGCTGGCGCCCGGCAGCCTGCTGGCCGACCCGTTGACCGCGCTGTCGCTGAGCCTGGGGCTGGTGTTCGGCACCGCCGGGCTGCCGCATATCCTGATGCGCTTCTTCACCGTCAGCGATGCCCGGGAGGCGCGCAAGTCGGTGCTCTATGCCACCGGGTTCATCGGCTACTTCTTCAATGTCATTTTCCTGCTGGGCCTGGCGTCGATCGTGATCGTCAGCCAGCAGCCGCAGTTCTTCGAAGGCGGACAGGTGGGTGGCAAGCTGCTGGGCGGGGGCAACATGGTGGTCATGCACCTGGCCCAGGCCGTAGGCGGCAACCTGCTGCTGGGCTTTTTGTCTGCCGTGACCTTCGCCACCATCCTGGCCGTGGTATCAGGCCTGGCCCTGGCCGGGGCGTCCGCCATCGCCCATGACCTGTATGCGCGGGTGATCATGAAAGGCGCGGCCAGCGAGGCCCAGGAGCTGCGGGTGACCAAGCTGGCGACCCTGGGCCTTGGCCTGGTGGCGATAGCCCTGGGCATCGTGTTCGAAAACATCAACGTGGCCTTCATGGTCGCGCTGGCTTTTGGCATCGCCGCTTCGGCCAACTTCCCGGTGCTGTTCCTGTCGATGTTCTGGTCGGGGCTGACCACCCGTGGCGCGTTGGCCGGTGGCTACGTCGGGTTGGTCAGCGCCATGGGCTTCGTGGTGTTTTCCAAATTGGTGTGGGTGGATGTGTTGCACTTCGCCGAGCCGCTGTTCCCCTATACCCAGCCTGCGCTGTTCTCCATGCCGTTGGCGTTTGCGGTGGCGTATGGCGTTTCCAGGCTTGACCGGACCACGCGGGCCAAGGCGGAGAGGGCGGCCTTCGCCGACCAGTTCGTACGCGGCCAGACCGGCCTCGGTGCCAGCGGTGCGGTCGATCATTGAGTCACAAGCGGCCGCTGGCGGATGAGAGCCTGCGGCCGCGCTCCCTCCTTAGTACCCCCTGAAGACCTCGCCGATGCTGGTGATCGGATGCCCCATGTGCTGCGCCGCCGCTCGGTTGACGAGGGACGGCCTGGGGGCAAGCAGGGCACTCAGGAAAATGGCCAGCGTCAAGACGGCCAGCAGAAAACCAAATCGGCGCATAGGAACCTCCAGCGACATTTTTGTAGTTGTTGTCTTCGGGGTCGATCCGAGAAGCCTGTAGAGCACAGCTATTCCCTTGCGTCTTTCTCGCAGGCGAACACCTGGGTGGCGGCCACGATGTCCTGGTCGCCATAACCCATCGATTCCGCGCGCTGCACGACCTGGCAAACCGCGTCGAAGACCGGCGTCCAGGCCCCTTGTACCTGCAGGGACTGGGCAATGTGCGCGAAGGCGTGCGCATGCACATCGAGCCTCGCCTGATCGCCTGCGAAGTCCTGTGTTTCGAGTCGGCGTGTCGCTTCCTCCAGGGCGTCGGCGACGAAAAAGCGTGAGGTGTCGAGCAGGAGCCTGGCCGTCTTCGAAACCGGCAGGCCAAACCGCTCGCCCGCGCCCACGGCCTCGAAGAACGCAACCATCGCGGCAAACGCATGGGCGTGAAGCACGGTCGCAAAGGCCAGTGCTTCGTCCCAGGGAAGGAACACCGTATGCCCGGCGAGCCCTTCAAGCAGCGCCCTGTTCTGCTCGAAGGCTTCACGATCACCGGTATGAATGCTGTGGCTCTCGCGATGGCCGACGTTGCGCGGGTAGGCCACGATCATCCCTTTGACGTAATCGCCGCCTGCCCGGTTGACGAGGCCCTGAAGCGCCAGGCCCTCGTCCTGGGCGTTGGTGGTGTAGTCGACAATCGTGCGATTGGCCAGTGCATGCATCACACCTGGCATCCCGAGCACCTCGTGGGTCGCGTGGTCGTCCAGGAGCACGAAGATCGTGGCAGGGCTTGCGACCAGCGCGGCTTCGGCGCTGTCGCACAGGTGAGCGCCGGCGGCGACGAGCGCCGCGGCCTTGGCGGGTGAGCGGTTCCAGACCGCCACGCGTTTGCCTTGCTTGAGCAACGCGTGCGCCATGATCGTTCCCATGGCACCGAGCCCGACCACGGACACATCGAACTCGAAGCTTTCATCATTATTTTGTTCGCGCACGGCCAAAGCCTCCTGATTGTTGTTTGACGTGATGCCCCACGGGGGAGCCTTTTGCTCACAGCAGGTTCTGCGATCGCGCCCAGCCCGTCGCGTCAGCCAACGTGCGCTCGAAGGCGCTGAAGATCGCTTCGGTATCGTCCTGCGTGGTGATCAACGGCGGGCAGAACGCGATCGTGTCGTAGATGGCGCGAATGATCAGGCCGTGCTTGTGGGCCTGTTTGAACACGTAGCCACCCAGTGCACCTGGTTGGGCGAACGGTTGGCCGGTGGCCTTGTCCGCGACCAGTTCGATCCCGCCCATCAGCCCGACGCCTCGGACGTTGCCCACCAGCGGGTGGTCTTCGAACGCGCGCAGGTGGCGCTGGAACACAGGGGCCAGGTGCTGCACATGGCCAACCAGGTCGCGCTCTTCGATGATGCGGATTTTTTCCAGCGCAACCGCGGTGGCGACAGGGTGGCCCGTGCAGGTCAGGCCGTGGGCGAATGCGCCCAGGCGCTGGCTCTGGCTCACCAGCACATCGTTGATGGCATCGGACACCACCACGGCCGCCAGCGGCTGGTAGGACGAGGTGAGTTGCTTGGAGAGCACCATGATGTCGGGCTGGATGTCGTACAGCTGAGCCCCGAACATCGTGCCCAGCCTGCCGAAACCGGTGACGATCTCATCGATCACCACGAGGATGTCGTAGCGCTTGCACACGGCCTGGATCGCCGCCCAGTAGCCGGTGGGAGGAGGGATCACGCCGCCCGCTGCGATCACCGGTTCGCCGATGAAGGCGGCAATGGTTTCCGGCCCTTGCGCGAGGATGTAGCGCTCCAGTTCGTTCGCCAGGCGGGCCGAAAAGGCTTCCTGCGTTTCTCCAGGCCGGGCAAACCGGTAGAAGTTCGGGCACGTCAGGTGATGAACCGGGATGGCCGGCAGGTCGAAGTCGCGATGAATCGAGGGGATGCCGGTCAGGCTCCCGGCGGCGACGGTGGCGCCGTGGTAGGCCTGCTGGCGAGAGATGAACGTCTTCTTGTGCGGTTTGCCCAGCGCGTTGTTCACGTACCAGACCATCTTCACCATCGAGTCGTTGGCTTCGGAGCCTGAGTTGGTGAAGAACACGTGGTTCAGGTCGCCCGGCGCCAGCTCGGCCAGCTTGGCGGCGAGCGCTGCCGCCGGGGCATTGGTCTTGTGGCTGAAGCTGTGGTAGTAGGGCAGTTGCCTGAACTGTTCGACGGCGGCGTCGACCAGGCGCTGTTCACTGAAGCCCAAGGCAACGCTCCACAGCCCCGACATCGCCTCGATGTAGGCGTTGCCTTGCTCATCGAAGACCCGCACGCCATCGCCGCCGGCGATCACGAAGGGCCCGACTTCCTGGTGCTGCGCCAGGTTGGTGTTGGGGTGGATGAATGAAGCCAGGTCATTCTGGGCGGTTGAAGTGACGTTGCTCATTGACGTGATTTCCTGCCACGGTGGTTGTCCACTGCATGCGATGAGCCTGCGTACGGCACCTGTATCGATACGGGCCGCACGACAGGCCCTGCAGTTACTGGCTCAGCGCTGCCGCGACCGATTCACCGAAGGCTTTCAGGCCTTCTTCGAGCTGGTCGGTCGGGGTGTTCACCGGTGGCATCAGCTTGATGATTTCGCCGTTCGGGCCGCAGCGGTCGACCAGCACACCCGCCTGCAGCACACGCTGCTGGGCATCCTTGGCGAAGGCGACGTTGCCGCGGCCGAAGTCGATGCCGGCGATCATGCCGCGACAGCGCGCGGAG
The DNA here is from genome assembly GCF_002113245.1 of Pseudomonas sp. B13(2017). Lineage (NCBI taxonomy): Bacteria > Pseudomonadati > Pseudomonadota > Gammaproteobacteria > Pseudomonadales > Pseudomonadaceae > Pseudomonas > Pseudomonas sp. B13(2017). The sequence goes on along the minus strand of NZ_NEJX01000004.1, from coordinate 220,453 downwards.
GCGACGCCTGGAATTTCCGCGAAACCGGCCACCGCGCGCTCCATGGCTGCGCAGTTGGTGGCCAGCAACTTCAGGAACGACTCGTCGCGCCAATAGCCGAACGCGATCTGGGCCGTCAGGAACGCCAGCTGGTTGCCGCGGAAGGTGCCGATGTGATCGCCCGGTTGCCATACATCCAGCCCGGCGCGAATCAATACGATCGCCATCGGCAGGCCGAAGCCGCCGATCGATTTGGCGCAGGTGATCAGGTCTGGCACCACCCCGGAGCGCTCGAAGCCGAAGAAGTCGCCGGTGCGCCCACAGCCGGCCTGGATCTCGTCGCAGATGAGCAACACGCCATGATCGCTGGTCCACTTGCGCAAGCGTTGCAGCCATGCGTTGGAGGCCGGGTAGACGCCGGCCTGGATCTGCACGGACTCGACGATCACCGCGGCCGGCAGCTCCGAGCCGCTGCCCTGGTCGTTGGCCAGGCGCTCGAGGAAGCCAATGCTGTCGAATTCGCCGTAGGGGCTGTCTTCGTATGGCACGAACACCACGTCGGTGGAAAGCCCAGGGCCACGGCGAGTGCGGTTGCCGGTGACGGCCAGGGCGCCGGCGGTCATGCCGTGGTAAGCCCCGTAGAACGAGACGACCTTGGTGCGCCCTGTCGCCTTGCGCGCCAGCTTCAACGCCGCCTCGACGGCGTCGGCACCGGTCGGGCCGGTGAACTGCACCTTGTAGTCCCAGCCGCGTGGCTTGAACAGGTCGCGCTCGATCGCCTCGAGGAACTGGCGCTTGGTGGTGGTGTGCAGGTCGAGGGCGTGGGTCACGCCGTTGGACGACAGGTACGCGATCAAGGCATCGCGCATGCGCGGGTCGTTGTGGCCATAGTTCAGGGCGCCGGCGCCAGCGAAGAAGTCCAGGTATTCGCGGCCATCTTCACCTCGGATCTTGCTGCCTTGGGCGGTATCGAACACCAGTGGCAGGTCACGGCAGTACATCCGCACGTTGGACTCGAGCCTTTCGAACGTCTCGATGTTGTTCATGCAAACCTCTTGAAAAAATGATCTGGGCTATCGGGGTGGTGGGCGGTCAGTGCTTGAACATCACGTGGCGAACCACCGTGTAGTCTTCCAGCCCGTACATCGACAGGTCCTTGCCGTAGCCGGACAGCTTCACGCCGCCATGGGGCATTTCGCTCACCAGCATGAAATGGGTGTTGACCCAGGTGCAGCCGTATTGCAGGCGAGCGGCCAGGCGATGGGCGCGACCCACATCGGCGGTCCACACCGACGAGGCCAGGCCGTAGTCCGACTCATTGGCCCATGCCAGTGCCTGGGCTTCGTCTTCGAATGACGAAACCGTCACCACCGGGCCGAAGATTTCACGGCACACCACCTCGTCCTGCTGCGTGGCGCCGGCCAGGACCGTCGGCTCGAAGAAGAAGCCGCCACCCGCAGCGCGCTTGCCGCCGGTGACCACCTCGATGTGAGGCAGCTCCTTGGCACGGTTGACGAAGCCCTCGACACGTTCCAGGTGCTCTTGGGTGATCAGCGGGCCCATCTCGGTCGCCGGGTCATCCTGAAGCCCGCACTTGATGCTGGACACGGCTTCGCCGAGCTTGCGCACGAACTCCGGGTACACCGCCTTCTGCACATAGAGGCGGCAGGCGGCGGTGCAGTCCTGGCCGGCGTTGTAGAAGCCGAAGGCGCGGATGCCTTCGACGGCGGCGTCGATGTCGGCATCGTCGAAGATCAACACCGGCGCCTTGCCACCGAGTTCCATGTGCATGCGTTTGACGCTGTCGGCGGTGCCTTCGATGATGCGGCTGCCGGTGCGCACGGAGCCGGTCAGCGACACCATGCGCACCTGGGCGTGGCTGGTGAGCGGCTCACCCACCGAGGCGCCGCGGCCGTGGACGATATTGACCACGCCGGCGGGGAAGATGTCGGCGAGCAACTCGCCCAGTTTCAAGGTGCTCATCGGCGTGTGTTCCGACGGCTTGAGCACGACGGTGTTGCCGCCGGCCAAGGCCGGGCCCAGTTTCCAGGCCGCCATCAGCAGGGGGTAGTTCCACGGCGCGATGGAGGCGACCACGCCCACCGGGTCGCGGCGGATCATCGAGGTGTGCCCCGGGATGTACTCGCCCGCCGCCGAGCCCTGCAGGCAGCGCACGGCGCCGGCAAAGAAGCGGAACACGTCGGATACGGCAGGCAGTTCGTCCTGCAGCACGGCGGTGAACGGCTTGCCGCAGTTGTCCGCCTCCAGACGGGCGAACACCGGCGCCTGGGCATCGATGCTGTCCGCGAGCTTGAGCAGCAGTGCCGCGCGGTCCTTGGGCGGCGTTTGCGACCAGGCGTCGAAGGCCGCATCGGCGCTTTGCACCGCGGCATGGACCTGGGCGCGGCTGGCTTCGGTGGTCTGTACCAGGACGCTGCCCAGGGATGGGTTGTACACGTCGAGGTTTTCGCCTTCGCCGGCCACCAGGGCACCGTTGATCAGGAGTTTGGTTTGCATGTCGATTCTCGCCATTGAACGGCAAGGCGAGGGCCTTGCCTTGTGGTTGTCGTCAGGGCATTCGATTGGAAGGTGGCCGCTACGCCAGCGCGTCGGGCACCGGGTTGCGGAAGAAACTGGTCCGGCAGGCGAGGTAAACCGCGCCTAGGGCGAGCCAGATACAGCCCATGATCAGTGCGTCTTTATCCAGGCTGGCCAGCATCCAGCCGGCCGTGACCAGGCCGATGAGAGGGAAGAGCACGCCGCGCAGCAGGCCAGCGCCGTCCTTGACCTGTGCGTCGAAGGTGAGCCGCAACGCGCAGAGGTTGACGGCAGTGAAGGCGAGAAACGCGCCGAAGTTGACCAGCGACGTCGCGGTGGCGATCGTCAGGCCAAAGCCCGCGGTGCCGAAAATGCCGCAGAGCAGGATGTTGAAGACCGGGGTCTTGTAGCGAGGGTGCAAGGCCCCGAACAGCTTGCGCGGCAGTTGGTTGTCCCGGCCCAGGGCGTACAGCAGCCGGCCCACGCTGGCCTGGAACGACATGCCCGCGGCGAAGTGGGCGATGATGATCCCCGCCAGGACCACGGCGAAGAACAGGTCGCCGCCGATCATGCGGGCGATCTCGAAGGCGGCCCCATCCACGAACTCGAAGGTGGGGGAGGGGTGCGCCAGGTACATGAAGTACGAGGAGCCGACATAGACCGAGCCGCCGATCAAGGCGACCAGCAGGATGGCACGCGGCAGCGTGCGACCCGGGTCGCGGGTTTCCTCGCTGAGCGTGGACAGCGCGTCAAAGCCAAGGAACGAGTACGCGGCAATGGCGGCGCCGGCCATGCTGGTGGCGAAGGGCACGTCCTGGTTGAAGAACGGCTTGGCCGACAGCAGCCCGCCTGGGCCGTTTACTGCCACGATGTAATGCACGCACAGGCTGATGAACACGACGATGATCGCCAGTTGCGCGACCATCAACAGCACGTTGAAGCGGTTGGCGACCTGGATGCCCAAAACATTCAGCAGCGAGGTGGACACGATGAACCCGGTGATCCACACCCACTGCGGCACCTCTGGAAAGGCCATGTTGAGGTAGCTGGCGCCAAGCAGCCAGATCAGCATCGGAATGAAGAAGTAATCCAGCAGGGCGGCCCAGCCCACCATGAAGCCAAGGTTCGCGCTCAGCATCTTGCGGGTATAGGTGTAGGCCGAACCGGCTACCGGGAACACCCTGACCAGCCGGCCATAGCTCAACGCCGTGAACACCACGCCGGTCGCTGCGATCAGGTAGGCCATCGCCGTGGTGTTGCCACTGGCCTGCGAGATCACGCCATAGGTGCCGAAGACGATCAACGGGGCAAGGAACGCCAGGCCGAACAGCAGGACCGAAAACGGGCCCAGGGTGCGCTTCAGCGAAGCGCTGGGGGGTGATTCGCTCATGACTGACATCCCTCACGCTACGAAGTGGTAAGCGGTGGCGACGATTTCACGGTAGGTTTCCACGGTCATTTCCTTGGCATTGCTGCCGTCGGAGAAATTCTTCTTCGACTTTTCAGCGATGGCCAGGAAGTCTTCCTCGCGCACGCCTTTCACCTCGGCGAAGCGGGGGATGCCCAGGTCCCTGCTCATCTGGAACAGGTAGCCGACGGCGGCCTCGGCGGCCTCGGCCGGCGAAAGGTTGGGGTCGATACCCAGCGCGTAGGCGACTTGCGCGTGGCGGATGATGTCGGCGTCACGGTTATGGCCGAACACGAAGGGCAGGAAGATCGCGTTGCCCATGCCGTGTGGCGTGTCGTACATGCCACCGATGGCTTCGGAAATGCAGTGCACGCTGGCGACGTCCGCGTTGCCGAAGGCCATGCCGGCGATCAGGCTGGCCACCAGCATCTGCTCGCGGGCGTGCAGGTTGCCGGGTTCCAGCACGGCGGGCTTGAGGTGTTGGCTGATCAGGCGGATGGCATGCAGCGCCAGGCCGTCGCTGATGGGGTTCGACACGCGGCAGGTGTAGGCTTCGATGGCGTGGGTCAGGGCATCCATGCCGGTTGCGGCGGCAATCGACGCGGGCAGCGTGTCGAGGATATGAGAGTCAAGCAAGGCCAGGACTGGCCCGAGTCGGTAATCATGCACGCTCATCTTGTAATGACGGGCGGTGTCGGTGATCACCGAGAAGCAGGTTACTTCGCTGCCGGTGCCAGCCGTGGTCGGAATGGCAACGATAGGCGGGATGGCATGGGTGAGCGTGAACGACCCTTCGTAGTCCTCGATCCGACCCTCATGGCTGAGCAGCACGCTGATGGCCTTGGCTGCATCCATGGCACTGCCACCGCCGATGGCTAGCAAGCCATCGATACCTTTGCCGCGGTATCGCTGCGCGATCTGATTGACGTCCTCGCTGCGCGGATTGGCCTTGATGTCCGACACTTCCTCGAAGGCGATGCCTGCCTTCTCCAGGCTGGCGTAGACGCTGTCCAGCAGGCCCGCCGCCTTGACCCCAGGATCGGTCACGATGAGCACGCGGGCCAGGCCAAGTGAGTGCAGGTGTTCACCGGTGCGCTCGCGCAGACCAGGTTCCATCACGACTTTGCTGGGGAGTAAAAACTTGAAGTCCATACGTACCTCTTGCTCAATTGTTGTCATTGTTGAAAGGGCAGTAGAGGAGCACTTGCGCCAGGCCGTGGATAACAGCTCGAGCGGGTGATGTGTGGCCTGGCAATTCGCACAAGCCAGCATTTTGTTGTTGTGGGTTTTGCTTGAAGCTGTGGTCAAAGGCCTCCTTCGGGGGGAAAAAGAGGGGCGGCCAAGCTGCACGCCCCTGAAAGGGTGATCGCGCTACAGCATGTGTCCTGCCAGCAGGGACAGCAGCGTGCCGGACAGGCAAGGCGGGAAGTCGTGCCCCATCCCGGGCAGCAGCACCAGGCTGGAACCACGGATAGCTGCGGCTGTGGCGTACCCGCCGCTGGGCGCGACCATGAGATCTTCATCGCCATGGATGACCAGGGTGCGGCAACGAATCCGTTGCAGTTCCTGGGTGCGGTCGCCGGAATTGATGATCGCGCCGATCTGCCTGGCCGTGCAGATGTTGCTGGCCTCGCCACCGCCTCGCTCCCAGGCCAACAGGGCATAGTCACGGAAGGCGGGCTCATTCCACTCCAGGGTCGAGCCGATCAGGCGCATGATGTCCAGGTAGTCGCGAACGCTTTCCTGCTCGCTGCGCGGCGGGCGGCGCAGCAGCTGCCGAATGGATTTCAACGCCGGCTGGCCGACGCGCAGCGATCCGGTGGTCGAGAAGATCGAGGTGAGCGTCCTGATACGCTCGGGGTAACGGGCAGCGAGGGTCTGGGCGATCATGCCGCCCATCGACATGCCCACCACGTGCGCCGTTGCCAGGTTCAGGCCGTTCATGAGCCCGATCACGTCGTTGGCCATGTCACCCAGGTCATAGCCGGGGGTGCGCTTGCGCAAGAACTGCTGCATGGCCGTGGGAGGCACTACGTCGGTGAAGAACGACCGGCCCGAGTCGCGGTTGTCCAGCGTGATGACCCGAAACCCCCGCTCGACCAGGCCGGCGATGATCGGTTGCGGCCAGTAGGTCAATTGCAGCCCCAGGCCGACGATGAGCATCACCGCTGGCGCTGTTTCGGACCCGTGGCTGCGATAGCAAAGGGGGCGCTCGCCAGGCAGTTCGCAGAAGCGATCGGGGCTCATCCGCGGCTACCCTGTTGTTGCAGCTCGACGTTCGCGCGCAGGGGCGTGCTGGGTACGGAGGAGAACGCCAGGCACTTGTCAGCCACAGCGCCGCGGCGCAGGAGTTTGGTATCGCGGAAGTAGTCCATCGACATCACCCAGGGCTCGCTTGGCCCTTGGCGCGGAATGCTGTCCAAGGCGCGTTGCACATAACCGGCACCGAAATCCAGCAGAGGGCGGGTCTGGATCCCGTCTGGCGCCCGGGGTTCGCAAACGTTGTAGCCGTGGTTGTCCATGAAACCCAGCAGGCGACAGAAGTGATCGCACAGCAGGCACACTTTCAGGGTCCAGGAGGAGTTGGTGTAGCCCACCGCGAACGCGAAGTTGGGTACACCGGATAGCATAGTTCCTTTGTAGGCGAGAGTGTCGCTCAGCACCACTGGCTTATCGTCCTTGTACAGACTGATCCCCCCGAACATCTGCACATTCAGCCCCGTGGCGGTAATTACGATGTCAGCTTCCAACGCCTTGCCGGATTTCAGCAACAGGCCGGATTCGGTGAACCGCTCGATATGGTCGGTGACGATGTCGGCCTTACCCGCGCTGATCGCCTTGAACAGATCGCCTTCAGGTACCGTGCACAAGCGCTGGTCCCAAGGGTTGTAGGGCGGATTGAAATGGACGTCGACCGGGTAGCCTTTCGGCAGCTCCTTGCGCGTCAGCCACAGCAGCAGTTTGCGGGAAAGCTTGGGGAAGCGCTGGCAGAAGGCCCAGAAGGCCAGGGTGATCCTGGCGTTCTTGTAGCGTGTCAGAGAGTAAGCGGTTTGCTCGGGCAGGACCTTGCGCAGAAACGCCGCAATCGCATCATTGGCTGGTTGGTTGATGATGTAGGAGGGCGTACGCTGCAGCATGGTGATGCTGGCAACTTTGTCCGCCATCGCCGGAATCAGGGTCACTGCCGTCGCGCCGCTGCCGATCACTACGACACGTTTGCCCGTGTAATCCAGGTTCTCTGGCCAGTGTTGCGGATGAACGATCTGCCCCTTGAACTGTTCGGCTCCCTCGAAGCGGGGGCTGAATCCTTGGTCGTACCTGTAATAGCCGCCCGCGCTGAACAGCCAGCGACATTCGATTGTGCGGGCCTGCCCCAGGTGACCGTCCTCCACCCGCACCGCCCACAAGCCCTTGTCCGTTTGCCAGTTCGCCGAGATGACTTTCTGCTTGTACTGGATCAAGGACTCCAGCTCATGCTCGTCGATCGCTTCACGCAGGTACTCGAGAATGTCTGCGGCGTCCGCCAGGGATTTCGCCTTGGTCCAGGGCTTGAAGTCGAAGCCGAAGGTGTACAGGTCGGAGTCCGAGCGGATGCCGGGATAGCGGAACAGGTCCCAGGTGCCGCCCATTCGCTCACGAGACTCGAGAATCGTGAAGGTCTTGTGAGGCTGATGGCGTCGCAAATAGGCCGCCGCGCCGATGCCAGACACACCGGCTCCCATGATCAATATATCGAGTGGCTCAACCGGAAGAGCAGTGTGCGAGGACATAGGGCTTCCCATTACTGTTTTTTAGGACTGATCTTTTGACTTGATCATTTGACCATGATGAGGCGACAGATTACCTGGGGCAAGGTGCAAAATGCACCGAGAAGCTATTTTTTTGGGACGATTTGAACCTGGTGGGATTGGGGTAGGGGTTATTACGCGTCGGACGACTCCAGGTTTTGGCGTCGTTATGACAGGGCGGTATGTGGGTTTGGGTGGGAAGAGGCGACAGTCCGTTTGTCTGTCAGACCCTATGGATACCGGATTGCCGTGTCACACCGGACCACGGCAATCTGAATGACGTCTCAGTAGCTGGCCACCAGCAGCTTAACCGCCTGGCAAGCCGTTTCTGTCTCAGCCTCCAGGCGTTCGAGGTTGCCGTGGGCAGTCCAGGAGAGAAGCAAACCATCGAAAAGGTTGATGAGCAGCCGACTGACTGTGGTGAGTGCGGCCTGATCCAGCGCATCGCCGGTCGCCTTCTGGATGGCCTGTCGGGTGGCTTCGATGGAAACGGTATAGATCTTCGCTGCCATTTCCGGGTCATTGCGCAGGTTCCAGAAGAACAGCTCGAACTGGGTTATGGCCCGTTCGGGGTGTGCGATGAACCACTTGACCAACTGGCGCAGCATTTCCCCTACCGATTCGGCGGGGAGAGCGTTTGCCGGAGCCTGCAGCGATTGCTGCGGCATGTTGATCAAGGACTCGTAGACCGCATAGAACAAGTCTTCCTTGGTGTGAAAAACGTAATGCAGCGAGGCCAGCGGCGAATCTGCCGCTGCAGCAATGCGCCGCGTCGTGGCGTTGGCTATGCCGTGTTCTGCGATCACCTTGATGGTCGCTTCAATGAAATCCTGTCTGCGTTCTTCCGCGCCTATCCGAGCCATTCAGCGTTCTCCCCTTTTGGCCTTGCGCCAACCGCCGGGTCCGGCGTCGGCGGTGACGAATGCTATCGCAAAGTCATGGCCCAATCCATGAGATGAGTCGATGCAACCCTTTCCGTCTGCGGTCTTGCCGTCGGTATGTGGCCATTGCCCAGAGGCAGATGCTGACTGCCGTACCTCACCGAGGCCGGGGCAGTGGCGAGGTTGTAAAAAAACCAGATCAAATGACTTGATCAAATGACTATATTCAATAATCATGGCAATGCCGAGCAGATCATTACGGGCTTCGGCAGCGGCATAAAAGGTTGCTGTGGTGGTTGCGCCGGTGGGACGAGGCGGTTGCCTGGGCTCGCTGGATAGAACAATGAAAAACCGGACAGGTAGAAGGCAGATGGATACACAAAAACTCTCGACGGTCAGCAGTGATGCGTCGGTGGAACAAGTGGTGGAAATCATTCGGCGTGACGGCGGGGTCATCATTGCTAATTTCGTCTCGCCAGAGACGCTCAAGTGCCTCACCGAAGAGCTGGACACCTACTTGAATGTCACGCCCTGCGGAGAAGACCCCTATTTCGCAGGCATGCAGACCCGTCGTATCGGTCGTATCATCGGGCGAAGCGATACAGCGGTGGAGGTGGCACTAAACCCGTTGTTCATCGGCGCGGCCAGGCAGATCTTGCAGACACCGACCCATGTCTGGGTGGGCAGCGACCGCATCGAGATGGCACCTGACATTCAACTCAGCATTACCCAGGCCATTCAGATCGGCCCGGGCCAAGGCCTCCAGCCCCTGCACCGCGACGATGCCACCTCGCTGTGGCGACATCCCCAGTTCGGGCGCGAGGCCCGCCTGCAGATCATGCTGGCCATCTCGGACTTCACCGAAGAGAACGGTGCCACGCGCGTTATTCCAGGCAGTCATCAATGGGATGACGAGCGCGGGCCGACCCAGGAAGAAACCATCGCCGCCGAGATGAAAGCAGGCTCTGCGCTGTTGTGGCTGGGGTCGGTCTATCACGGCGGTGGCGCCAATACCACAGCGTCTCCTCGTACTGGTCTGACCATGGCCTACGACTTGGCCATCCTGCGCCTCGAAGAAAATCACTTCCTTTCCATTCCCATTGAACGGGTTCGCCAGCTCCCCGCAGAAATGCAACGCCTGCTGGGCTGGAGTGTGAGCTCCACGCTGCTGGGCTGGGTGGAAATTGATGGCCAGATGCGAGACCCACAAGAGCTCTTGGGCATGCCTGCGTTTTCCGAGGCGGGAAAAGGCTTCTGAGCCCCTGAGTTTGCACAGCCTGCTGCGTATTGAATTTCTGCCCTTTTGGGCGCAACCAAGGAGATGACACCATGGCGTTCTCAATCGACTCGAAAGTTGGCGAGCTGCTGGATAACAGCACTACGAGCCAGATCCTTGAAAAGCACCTGCCCGGTATCGGTAAACACCCACAAATTGGCATGGCCCGTGGCTTTGCCTTAGTGACGGCGGCGAAATATTCTGGCGGGTTTATTTCTCAGGAAACGCTGAATAAAATCGACAGCGACCTGAGGTCTCTGGTCGACTAATCACGGCCATGCTGACCTGCTCGTATAACTTTAGTTGCCGGTGCAGGTCAAATAATTCAGCCCGTATTTCCCCGCTGATCGGGTTTGCAATAGTCGTCCGATTGGCTGCCGATTTCGACGTGCAGTGTGATGTCGATCCTCAGATTGAGAGAGGCTGTTCTCGTGGAACTGATAGAAGTGAGTATCCTGGGCTCATGTATATTGCTAATCATCTGTGGTCTGTATTATGGGGCGGCATTCCTCGGGCGAAGAAATTATCTGCTCGGCGGAGAGTTTTTGATTGTCGGGATATCCGCGACGAATTTCGCGATCTTCCTCGTTACGGGCTGGCTGGAAAATTATAACGTTGCCATATTCCTCGATGCTTTTTCCCGGGGCGTTGGAATTCCTGTTATTGCAACGCTTGGCTTGATGGCGGTAACGCACGATTACAAACCGTCCCCGGTGAATGACATTGTGTTGTTCCTGGCTGGCTTTACGGTTGCAGCCATTTACTTCATGTCGAGTTCATTCAAGCAGTTCCTGCCTTATTTTTATATGGTGATGTGGCTGGCGTACACAGCGTACCTGGCCTATTTCATTTGGCGACTGGTTTGTGCCAGAGAGCTTCTGCATGCGCTGGCTACCACCTTGGGCGGTGTGGCGGGGCTAACGATAGCATTCCGGTATGACTTCTTTCCGATTCCGGGTGACGACTCAAAGATGGTATTCATGACCTTTGCTTTCTTGACTTGGTCGTACTCGATTGTGCAATCGTTCTATGCCTATGGTGCACTTCAGCGTTCTAGAAGTGCCCCAGGTGAGGCGTTACTCAATGCTCGTTGAATTGAGCGGCGCAGGTGCGCCGTTATGCCGCCAATTTCTTGATTCGAAGTAACTCCATGTCGGGCCATAGGCCCGCTTCTTTACCGCCTCCAGGGGCGGTTTTTTTATGGGTAATTGATTCATTTCCATGATTGGGTTTTCAATGGAAATATTTAAGGCTTGCTCAAAGTAAACGGCAGCTTGCGATGGGTAAGTATAACTAGCAATGCATCATGGTTGGGCATGCGCTGGTAACACATGTTTCTTTACTTCCCATTAAGGTGCAGGCATCTGATGAACATAGATCGCCACTGTCGACTAAACACCTGATTTATCTAACTTAATCATTCCACGAGACTTCTGGCATATGGATTGCTTTCTGATCATTTGACATGGTCAATTGATCATGTCAAATGATCAGCCTGCGATAGGTGCCCATTTCCGTGTGGATGGTCGGGTAGCCGGTCCAGGCCCTTTGTTCGAGGAGCCTCCAATGAAAGAAGTATCTACAGGGCAGAAAGACGACATGTCCGCCCGCTGTATTTTCAGGCATCTGCTGGTTACCCTCGCGGTATCGACCGCGATGTGCTCGGTACAGGCCGCACCCCAGGGGGCGGGGGAGCTGGGTTCGAAGCTGACGCCACTGGGCGGTGAGGTGGCCGCTAGTTCAAGCGGGGATATTCCGGCCTGGACTGCTCCGGGGCCGCAAGGGGGGGGCTGGAGCTATGGCCAGGTGCGGGGGGACCACTGGAAGTTCAAGGATGACAAACCCCTCTACAGCATCGACTCGAACAGCGTGACGCAGTATACGAGCAAGCTGTCCCCCGGCCAGCTCGAACTGTTCAAGAAGATTCCGGGCTATCGCATGGACGTCTACCCGACCCGCCGCACCTGTGGCGTACCGGACTTCGTGGCGGATAACACGCGGCAGAACATTGGCTTCGCCAAGCTCGACTCCACAGGGGTTGCCCTCGAGGACGCCCATGTGCCAGGCATCCCGTTCCCTCTGCCCAGTACCGGCGCAGAGGTGATGTGGAACATGAAGATGCGCTATCGCGGCCTTGGTGTCGAAATTCCCAAAAGCATTTCAGGCATTTCACCGCGCAAGGGCGGGGAGTGGTTACGCCAGTCGTCAGACACCTTTTTCTTTACGCCCTGGGGAAAGAAAGGCAGTGCACTTTTTTCGTCCATTGGCCGCTTGGAAAACGCCACGTTCTCCAGTTACCGGGAGCCAGCGGCGCTGGCCGGCCAGGCTGGTGTGCAGACGACTGTAGCAGGCGAGCAGGCCAGCACCTTCTACTATTTCCCCGGCCAGCGTCGGGTGAGGCGCATGCCATCGTATTCCTACGACGCTCCGCAGATCGGGCTGGACAACCAGTACACCGTCGATGAGGCGAACGTGTTCTTCGGAGCCATGGACCGCTTCGATTGGAAACTGATCGGCAAGCAGGAGCTGCTGGTGCCGTACAACGCCTTTGGCGCCTATGACACCGCAGCCAAGGTGGAAAGCTTCGCTGGCGACGATTCCATCGCGCCACAGTCGCGCCGCTACGAACTGCATCGTGTCTGGGTCGTCGAGGCCAATGTTCGCCAGGGCATGCGCCACCAGGCACCCAAGCGCCTGTTCTACATCGACGAGGACAGCTGGAACCCGTTGCTGGCCGTTGACTATGACAAGCAAGGGCAGATTTGGAAGGTGCGTGAAGGGTTCTCGATCCCCGTCTACGAGATCGGCGCGTGCGACGTGCAGGCCCAGGTCCAGTACAACCTCGCCGATCATCGTTACCTGTTCGACATGACCTCGATCGGCGCGGGCAAGAACGATATTCGCTGGCTCACCGAAGACAGTGGCAACCCTCGCCTGAAACGCGACTTCTTCACCTCCGACAACCTGCGAGCCATCAGCGAGCGCTAAACCGACGCCAGATCGAGAGCCCACATGAAAAAAATAATTACGAAAGCATCAGGCCTTGTCATCGTGTGCGCAACCCCACTGGCAATGGGGTTCACATTTGAAACCGAAACCCTCAATGGCTCCTTCGACTCCACGATCACCGCAGGCATGGGCCTGCGTACCGAGTCACGGGCCTGCAACCTGATCAACCAGGGGCCGACCGGGCACAACGTGCCCTCCGGCTGCCTGGCGCAGAGTTCCGGCGTGGCGGACCAGGGCGACCTGAACTACGACCGCGGCGACATGTTCACCAACTACCTCAAGGGTACCCATGAGCTGTTGCTGAAGATGCCCGAGGAATTCACCTTCATGGCGCGCGGGACCTGGATCCGCGACTTCGCTGCCACCGATACCACCGGCACGCTGTCGTTCAACACCCCAGAGAGCGTCGGCAGCAACGGGCTGAGTGACGACGCCCGCGACGACCTCGCCTTCAAGGCTCGCCTGCTGGACCTGTGGGTGAGCAAAGGCTTCGACATGGGCGGGCAGCGGGTCCGTGCGCGCCTGGGCAACCAGGTGATCAACTGGGGCGAAAGCCTGTTCGTGGCCGGTGGCATCAACAACACCAACGCCTACGACTACCAGGCCTTGGCGCGCCCCGGCGTGCAGCTCAAGGAGGCCGTGCTGCCCGCGCCGATGCTCAGTGTCGCTTCGGGCCTTGGCTCGGGTGTTAACGTCGAGGCCTACTATCAGTTCCGCTGGAACAAGAGCGAGTTGCCGCCGGTGGGCAGCTACTGGTCCACCAACAACGCGCTGGGCGAGGGCAGGGGGGACTACGGGTTCTCCGAGAAGGACGCCCGCGACAGCGGCCAGTGGGGCCTTTCGCTGCGCTGGCAACCGGAGGACAGCGACATAAACTACGGCTTCTACGTGATGCGTTATCACGACAAGTTGCCGTCATTGCGCGTCGCCATTCTTGACCCGGACACCTTCGCCGCTGCCCCCACCTGGGAATACCAGGAAGACCGAATGATGTATGGCATCAGTGCCAACATGCCGATCGGTGACTGGGCCGTCGGTACGGAGCTTTCGTACCGGCCGAAGGACTCGGTCATGCTCAACCCGGTCATCGACCTGTGCTCCAGCAATGGCGGCAAATGCTGGAAGGACGAAAAGAAGTTCCAGTGGCACCTCACCGGCCTGTACAGCTTCACGCCTTCCAACTCCCCGACGCTGCTCGACTTCACCGGAGCCAGCACGGGCACCTTGTTGTCCGAGCTTGTGGTCATCAAATACCCAGGGCTGCATGACGAGGTCAATGGCGAGCCACTCGCTGCGGGGCTCAATACCTGGCAGTTGGACCCTGCGACAGCGCCCAAGCCCCGTGGCGACAAGACGTCCTCTGGCATCAACCTGGACTTCAGCCTGACCTATGACGGCACCTTGCTGCCGGGCTGGCAGGTCACGCCAGGTGTATTCTATTCGCGCTCGCTAGGGGGCAGGACGCCGAACCTGAGTGCGACCTTCACCGAGGACGCGAGCAGCATGAACCTGTATCTGAACTTCGTGCGAAACCCGGCCAGTTGGCAGATCTCCCTCAACTACGCAAAGTTCATGGGCGGCGACACGCCCTACGACCAGCTTTATCGTGACCGCGACTATGTCGGCGTTGCGATTTCCCGCACCTTGTGAGGCCCGCCGTGAACGGTTCTGTAAAGTTATCCGAAGCTCCGGCACCTGGCCTGCTGTCACGTGTCGAGGGTGTGTTGTTCGGGCATCGTCGTCTGGTGCTGGCGACCCTGGCGGTGTTCACGCTGATCATGGGCTGGTTCGCCGTGCAACTGCGTATGGATGCAGGCTTCGAAAAGCAATTGCCGGTAGGCCACGAATACATCAAGACATTCGAGGCCTACCGCAACGACCTGCTGGGAGCGAACCGGCTGACCATCGTGGTCAAGGCCCGACAGGGCGATATCTGGAGCGCCCCGGGCCTGAAACGGCTGTATGACGTCACCCAGGCGGTGACCTTCCTCCCGGGGGTTTCCCGCAGCAGCGTGCGTTCGTTGTGGACGCCCAATGCCTTCGTCAACGAAATCACCGAAGAAGGTTTTCGCGCTGACCCACTGGTACCAGGAACGGTTTCGCCCGAGCACCTGGATGACCAGGTCATCGCGACGATCGCCAGCTCCACCGCCCAGGGTGGTTTCATCGGCACGCTGGTTTCCCGGGATCAGAGCAGTGCGATGATCACGGTGGAACTCAACGAATACGACACCAATGGCGCGCACCTTGACTATGTGGCGTTCAACCACAGGCTGGAGAAAGAGATCCGCCAGCAATTCGAGGATGGCGATTTCGAAATCCAGATCATCGGTTTCGCCAAGCAGATCGGTGATATTGCTGACGGGGCTTCAGCCGTGCTGGAGTTCTGTCTGCTGGCGTTGCTGCTGACGGCGGGGGCGGTGTACTGGTATTGCCACTCGCTGCGCTTCACGCTGCTGGCGCTGGTCTGTTCATTGGCCTCTCTGGTGTGGCAGTTCGGTAGCCTGCGCCTGTTGGGGTACGGGCTCGACCCGTTGGCGGTGCTGGTGCCCTTCCTGGTATTCGCCATCGGGGTGTCCCATGGCGTGCAACAAATCAACTTCATCGTCCGCGAGATCGCCATCGGCAAGAGCGCCGAAGCGGCGGCGCGTTCGAGCTTCACGGGGTTGCTGATCCCCGGGACGCTGGCGCTGTTGACCGCGCTGGTTTCCTTCGTGACGCTGCTGTTGATCCCGATCCCGATGGTGCGGGAGCTGGCGATCACGGCCTCGCTTGGCGTGGCCTACAAGATCATCACCAACCTGGTGATGTTGCCGTTGATGGCGTCGTTACTGCGTGTCGATGACAAGTACGCCGCTGCCCAGGAAGCCTCCCGGCAGCGCCGGACCCGCTGGCTGCGTGGCATGGCCCGGCTCGCCGAGCCGCGCAGGGCACAATGGGTGCTTGGCGTTGCCTTGGTGGTATTCCTGGTGGCGATCTGGCAAAGCCATGACCGTGTCGTTGGCACGCTGCAGGCGGGCGCGCCGGAATTGCGCGAGGACGCCCGCTTCAATCGCGATGCGGTCTCCATCGCCGGCAACTACGACATTGGCCTGGACTGGCTCAGCGTGGTGTTCGAAATCAACAAGGAGCCCTCTGGCGAAGACAGCCAGGTGGCCTGCGAGGATGTTGCCCTAGGCCAGTACCAGGATCGCTTCGTGTGGGCTATGCAGGGGGTGCCCGGTGTCCTGTCGGTAGCGTCGTTCTCCAGCAACATGCGCCAGTTCAATGAGGGCTACAACGAAGGCAACCCGAAGATGGCAGCGGTGCCCATTGACCCGATGAACTACGCCGCCCTGGCTACCGAGGTTGCGCGCACGCCCGGGCTGATGCGCACCGACTGCAGCATGTCCGCAGTGCACCTGTACCTGGCCGATCACAAAGCCACCACGATCAACCGGGTAGTGGATGCCGCCAAGGCATTCCGCAGCGAGTACCCCCTGCCAGGCATCTCGGTGCGCCTCGCTTCGGGCAACGCCGGGGTGCTGGCAGCCATCAACGAAGAAGTGGAAAAAAGCGAAACACCCATGCTGCTTTACGTCTATGCCGCCATCGCATTGCTGGTGTTCGTGGTGTATCGCGACTTGCGGGCAGTCCTGGTGTGTTGCCTGCCGCTGACCATCGGCACCTTCATTGGCTACTGGTTCATGAAGGAGCTGCAGATCGGACTGACCATCGCCACCTTGCCGGTGATGGTGCTGGCGGTGGGCATTGGCGTCGATTACGCCTTCTACATCTACAACCGTCTGCAACTGCACCTGGCTCATGGGCAGTCGATTACCAAGGCCGTGGAATACGCGCTGCTCGAAGTGGGTGTCGCCACTATTTTCACCGCCATCACCCTGGCCGTGGGCGTGGCCACCTGGGCCTTCTCGGAACTCAAGTTCCAGGCCGACATGGGCAAGCTGCTGGCCTTCATGTTCATCGTCAACATGGTCATGGCCATGACCGTGCTGCCGGCCTTCGCCGTGTGGCTGGAGCGGGTATTCCCACGTAAGCGCCCCTTGCGCATGATCGGCGCGCTGGTGCACTGAGGAGAGAAGCATGAAGTTCAGGGTTTCATTCACCGCAGCCTTGCTCGCAGCAGCAGTGCCGCTGATGTCTATTCAGGCCGCGCCGTTGCAGGCCGTACCGGCCGTACAGGCGAGCCATGCCACGCAGGCCACCATGCTGGCCGCCGGTTGGGCGGGGGCGCGCATGGTGGCCGTGGGCGACCACGGTGTCGTGCTGTTATCCGACGATCAAGGCATGCAGTGGCGCCAGGCGAGGTCGGTACCGTTGTCCACGCCATTGACGGGCGTGTCTTTCGTGGATGCCAAACGCGGCTGGGCGGTTGGCCACTGGGGCGCGATCCTGGCCACCACCGATGGCGGGGAGTCCTGGCAGGTCCAGCGACTGGTCACCGAAGAAGACCGGCCACTGTTCGCGGTGCACTTCTTCAATACCCGGCAGGGTGTTGCGGTAGGCCTCTGGTCGTTGGTGCTGACGACCGAGGATGGGGGGCTGACGTGGGCTGAGCAGGCGGTGCAAGCGCCGCCCGAGGCCAAACGGGCCGACCTCAACCTGATGGGGTTGTTTACCGACAGCCGCGGCACGCTGTACGCCACCGCCGAGCATGGGCGGGTGCTGCATTCCGAAGACCAGGGGAAGAACTGGCATTACCTGGATACCGGCTACGAAGGCACCCTGTGGTCTGGCGCGGTACTGGCCGATGGGCGTCTGCTACTGGGTGGCCAGCGCGGCACCCTGTTGCAGGGTTCAGCGGACGGCAAGGGCTTTCGCCGAGTGCCAACGCAAAGCAAGGGCTCTTTCACTAGCGTAGCGGTAGCGGGCTCTCGTGTGTTGGCGGTCGGGCTGGATGGGCTGAGCGTGCAGAGCAGCGATGGCGGGCACAGTTTTCAGGAAACGCAGACCGCTGATGGCCTTTCACTGACGGCGGCGTTGTTCAACGCCGAGGGTGTACCTGTCTTGTTTTCACGCCGTGGGGTAATGCCCTACCAGGAGTGAAGGGCCGGCCACTCGCTCAGAGGCCAGGCATCGCAAACCGATGCCTTGCCTGTTTCCTTGCCTGGGCGTTTGGGTGGTCGTGGCACCTTCAGGCCCAGCCAAGTCAACGCTGGACGCTAGAGCTGAAGGTAATCCGCCAGGTCTGCGTAGTTATGCTGCCAGAGGCCAGGGCTGCCATTGGGGTATTGGGAGCGGAAACCGAGGATCTTCTGAACCCGTGGAGAAAGCGTGCGCACCAGCTCGAGCGGCACGATCAACGGGTAGGCTTCTTCAGGCGTGATGATCGAAGCCTGCATCGGGATGGTCAGACCGCGACGGTAATGGTCGGCGGTCACGTTGGCCCCGCCACCGTGAACGACCTTGCCGCCGAACAGCACGGCATCCCCGGCTTTTAGCAGGGCTGGAATCGTCATCTCTGGGGTTCCGACATCGTCGAAGTCATCCCAGTCCTGGCTCCCCGGAATCAAACGCGTGGCGCCGTTTTCCTCGGTGAAATCGGTCAGCGCCAGCATCAGGTTGGTGATGGCGCGTGGCGCATGTTTGTTCATGGCCACGAACGGATGGTACTGCATCATGTCACGGTGCAGCATTTGCGCTTTGTTGCCTGGGCCGATCTCGATCAACTGGGCCGTGGTCAGCCACCAGTCACCGCACTCCGGGGCGTAGAGCACGTTCCCCAGTTCGTGAAAGAGGTCGTCATCTAGGATTTCCTCGCGAAAGGTCTTGCTGTGGGTGACGAGGTTGGTAAGCCGTTTGGTCTGATGGCCATGGAACTCGGCGATCAGCTCGTGCTCGTGCCTGGAGCCGGCATCGAGCGCGGCCAGGGGGGCGTCGAGTTCGTTGTTGATCCGTACGACTTGTTCTGGGGTCATGAAGTTGCGGATGATGACCGCACCTGCCTGGTCGTTCAGCAGCGCAATCTCTTGCGCGGAAGTCGAGCGGGTTACCACGGGCAGGCTTGGCATGGAGTCGCGAGCGGCTGACATTGAGAACACTCCAGATTGAAAGGAACGGTTGGCGGAAGCGGGTCGACGCTCAATCGAGGGGCATCAGGAAACAGGCCCGCTTGCCACTGCGCTAAACCCAAAAAAAGGACATGGAGCGTCACGGTGCCTCCTTGTATTTTTTGTTCAGGCAGTGCGTTCATGCTAGGTTTCCACTGACCTTGCGCCAAGGTACGAACTGCACCACTTTCCAGACGATTTTTGAGTGATTTGCACTGCCCATGACCAGCACGCCATTGCCCTGGCCACGCCCCTCGGAAGCCGTTCGCGAGCTCATGCGCAAAGGCGCCGAACTTGCTCAGGCGCTGCCACCCGAGTGGATCGAGCGCCTGAATCAGTCACTGTTCTCTTCACCCGAGGATGCCAAGTTGCTGGAGGACCCGGTTATCCTCGCAGCGTGCCGGCGCGCCAACCGGGCAGAGTTGCTGCACTGGGCCAATGCCAACCTGCAGCGTCCTGGAGAGCCGGTGGAGCCCTACGTCTCCGCTGACATGGTGGACACGGCCAGGGAGCTCGCCCGCAGGGGGTTGTCCGAACTGCTGATGAATGTTGCACGGTCGACACAGAACGCAGCCTGGGACCTGTGGATGAAGATGGCCTTCAGCCTGACGCAGGATCCCGTGGTGCTCGAGGAATTCCTGGAGGTCTCGTCGCGGTCGATCTCGGAATTCATCGACAGCAACATGCGTGTGGTGACGCAGATCATCCTTGAAGAAAAGAGCGCCCAGGCCCATGACGATCCTGTCGATAAACGCAGCCTGGTCAGCCGGCTGCTCGATGGCAGGGATGTGGACGCCGAGCAGTTCGGCAGGCGACTGGGCTACAGCCTGGCGCAGAGACACCATGCCTGCCTCGTCTGGAGCGAAACCCCGGACGCCGAGATTCGCCCCCTGGAAGACATGGCGCGTGCCCTGGCGCAGCTCACGGGCACGGTAGCGCCGCTGATTGTGTTCGCGGGCCCTGCGACCCTGTGGGCCTGGAGCAATGCGGTAAAGCCGCTGGACCTGAACCTGCTGCAGGACGTCGCCCGGCAATTTCCGAAGATACGCGCGGCAATCGGTTCGGCGGGCGCGGGGATGAATGGCTTCCGGCGCTCGCACCTGGAAGCCTTGACCACCCAGCGGTTGATGGGCCGTTTGGCGGGTTCACCCGCCGTTGCCACGATTGACCAGGTGAGAATGGTGTCGCTGATGACCCAGGATGCCCGCGCGGCCAGGCAGTTCGTCTTGAGCACGCTGGGGCGCTTGGCGACCGAGCCCACGGTTCTTCAGCATTCGTTGCACGCCTTCCTGGCTAATGGCTGCAACATCACCCAGACCGCCGAGGTGCTGGGTACCCATCGCAATACCTTGCTGCGCCGGCTGGAGCGCGCCCAGGACTTGCTGCCTATTCCGTTTGGCGACCATCGCATCCAGATCGCTGCCGCACTCGAGCTGGTGATCTGGAATACCCCATTTGCAGACGACGAGAAATAGTTGTCAAAGCACGTTCAGAGTCAGGGCTGCGGGCCAGGAACCAGAATTCGAGCAGTTAAATACCTAGTGATTTGCCATGAGCTTGCGTCAACTGGCTCCGCTCGAATGCGCCCACGTTGTAGTTCTTACATCTTTTCGTCGCTGCCGAAGAACATTTGGACAGCGCTCTAGGGCGGTATTTTTTGATTGGAAAAGCAGAAATGTACCCGCAAAAATACCCTCGATGCCCCCACATGGATCCGCGATCTAGAACGGCGATCTCTGACGGCAGTCGAGGTGGAATTAGATGGCACTCAGTGTACCTCCCTGGTGAGGAAGCCGGAACTGAGATGTATCCAGGTTTTGGATCGTTGGCTGGGAGTAGTTTCAGTCAGCTTGATGCAGACAATTCTCCCTGGCAACGTTGTCATCGCGGGGGGAGGCGAGCTGCCACTGGTCGCGTGATGACTTCTGGGTTCGAAATCCTACGCTTTGGCCACTAATTTTCATTAAGGCCATGATTTTTTCAGGGATATTTTGTGTCTTGTCGGTTCTGGCCCATACTTTGAGCGCTGGCTTTCGGTGAGCTCCCCTGGAATTTTCTGCCCAATGATCTCGAACCTCTAAGCGCGCGAGTGTTTTTTCGGAGGCAAATGTGCCAGCAGCACCAGGGTCGTGGCTTTTGCATGGGGTGCAAGGGGTCGAGTGTTCGAATCACTCCGTCCCGACCAAATAACTCCAAAGAATCCAGTCACTTAGCGGTGACTGGATTTTTTTATGGTCGGCGATTTTTTCCCGATCGCATTTTTACCCCACTTTTTACCCCACCGAATTTAGAGCGGCCTTAAGCGCTTGTTGTCAGGGCGTACGCTTTCCATTCCGTAGAATCCGAACCGACAAGCGGTACTACTGATTCGAGTGCATCCGAGGGGCTCATTTAAAGGGCAGGCTTGCCTTCGCACGGAGTCGCCGTGGGAGCCAACTGACTCACGTTAGAATTGGGCAGTCTGTCGAAAACGGCGCAGGAGGGAGGGCTTTGGCCCTTATCGACGGCTTTCGGAAGAGCTAGGGGGCGCTGTTTCTGGCGCTTAGAAGTTTGCCTCATCATACCTTCGGGTGGTGTCCCGGATCCTCGTGTAAACGACCGATCATGATCGACACTGCTCTAGCGGTTTTTTGGCCCTTGATCAGAAGCCTATGGAGGAGGTCAGGAGGTTCCCGGGCTCAATCCTGGCGTGTTGCTATCATGAGATGTGCAGCGAAAACTTTGTGGCTGAGAGGGCTTCTACGTCACGCCTCTTGGTAGTAAGCAAAGACTGAGCATGAGCCTGGGGAGGCACGGATGGCATCAGCGGCACACGACTATCAGCATTTCTTACGTTGGCTTCACGAGCCTGCGACGGCGGCATCGGACGATGCCCGTCGTATGGGCAATTTGGTACTGCAGCATTTCGATCCAATCAGTGCAACGTCCCGCAACCGCAGTCAGCGGGCAATTCGCATCGTGGAGCTTGCTCGTGGTCAATTTGCTCAAACGAACCCATCGTTACCTTTGTTGAATGCCATTGCTGCAGGGGACGGCTGGAGCTGGCGTAGCCTTTCTGAGCTGACGATTGGCCCGTTCCGAGGGTTTCGAAGCCCTGAAACGTTTGATCTGACCAGGCGCTTGATCCTGTTCTATGGCCCTAACGGCAGCGGAAAAACCAGCCTGTGTGAAGCGCTGGAGTACGCATTGCTAGGTGCCGTGGATGAAGGTGCTCAGAAGCGTATCGATGCCGGTCAGTACCTGCGAAACATTCATGAGGATCGCTTTGTTGCTCCTCAGCTCCGGGGCTTGGATTTGGCCGGCCAGCCAACAGTGATCGCTGCTGACGCGGACGCTTACAGATTCTGCTTCATCGAGAAAAATCGGATCGACTCATTTTCACGGATTGCAGCCAAGCCTGCCGGGCAGAAGACCGAGCTCATAGCTGCTCTGTTCGGTATGGATCACTACAACGAGTTCGTGTCGCACTTTAACGAGGCGCTGACCGATCAGCTCAACCTGGCTCCGCTGAGAGGGCAGGAGCTTAATCTTCGACAGAACTCAATTGCCAATGACATGGGAGTTGTGGCCGGCGAGGCCACTGCCGGGGCTGAATTCCAGAGGGCCGAAGAGTCGTATGCTCAACAATTTGCGGCTGGTATGTCTTATCGGCAGCTTCAGGAAACCGTTGGCTTTTTCGGCGTTCCAGGAAGACTCCAAGAGCTGGAGCTTGCGCTCAATCAGCCACCGCCTTTGCTGTATGGAATTAGTCCACAAAACCTATTGGCAGCCTACCAGAGGGCTGATGCGGCTCACGCTGAAGTTGAATCGCTGTCGCAACAACTTGCACAGCAGCATAGCGATGTCGCGTACCAAGCGTTGTTCAATGCTGTCCAGGGTGTACAGGCTATCTCACCCGATCGCTGCCCAGCGTGCGACACGCCATTGCAAGGGGTTCCTCATGTACATACCGACCCTTACCAGAAGGCTGCGCAAGGCCTGGAGCGGATGCGTGAGCTGACGGTGCTGCAGCAGAGATATCACACAGCTGTAGGGCAACGTAGAGCCGCCTCGGATGCGCTAAGCGCTTACATGGCACACTTCGCTCAGCGTGCAACCCCAAGGACGGAGCGCGAAAACACAGTATCACGCTACCTGGCTGCCCCAGGTGTGGTCGCAGACACCGCATGGTGGAAGCTGGGCTACAGCCAAATCGAGGGCGCTCCATCAGTTGCACAGCAAGCGGTGGATTGGGCTGGAGCATTGGAGCAGGAAGATGCCGTCACTCAGCAGAATCTTGTACACAGGCAGAATCAGGTTGCTGAGCGAGATCGACTGAACGGCGTTCGAATTGCACTTGCCGAACATGCTGCTAGAAGACAGCAAGCCCAGGTGCTTGTCGATGCTGCAAGACAACGCATCGGTGAGTTCGAGGTGCAGAACGCCGATCTGATAGCAGCGGCTGCTGCTGAGCGCGACCTGATTGCCGCCGAGACGCGAATCCAAGTGGCTTATGCTGAGTTTTTGGCCCTGTTGCGAAGGCATCGATCCGAGTTACCCGGCACGCTGATGGCTGGTTTGAATGCGCAGGCGTTGGCGCTCTACAACGAGTTCAATGTGCGAGATGCAGAGGAAGACAAGCTCGTCGAGCTGCACTTGCCATTAACCGGTGAAGGCCGAATCGAACTGTGCTTCCGTGGTGCACCAGGACGTCGCGTCGATGCCCTCCAAGTGCTCAGTGAGGGCCATGTCCGATGCCTGGGGCTTGCAATCCTGCTGGCCAAGGCATCGAGCATCCAGGCACCTACTGTGATCTTTGACGATGCCATCAATGCGATCGACCACGAGCATCGGCAAGGGATCCGGGAAGCTCTATTCGAGAGCGAGCGCTTCGCGAATACCCAGATCATCGTCACGTGCCACAGCAACGAATTCATCAAGGACATTCAGAATCACGTCGATCAGAATCAATGGTTGGCCTATGCCTTCATGCACCACCAGGGGAATTATCACCCGAGAGTGATCCGCAACGTCCCACCACAGGCCTACCTTTTGTTGGCCAGGGCTGCAGTGAATCGTGGCGATCATCGAGCCGCACTCCAGTTCTCCCGGCAGGCATTGGAAATGCTCATGCTGAAAATCTGGAAGTGGTTGGGAAGATGCAGTCAGGGGGTCTTAACCGTTCAGCTTGCTCGGGATGGAGATCAACCTGGCTTGAGTAACCTCTGCGCTTCGATCTGTTCAAAGCTGCGAGGAGCCAACACGTTTGAGCACGCAGACAAGCAGCCGTTAATTGATGCGCTGGGTCGGATCCTCGGTATCGGCGAGCAGACACTGGTCTGGAGATACCTGAACAAAGGCACACATGAAGAAGCTGACCGAGAGGATTTTGATGCGGGTGTGGTTGAGGACGTCGTGCAGTTGCTGGAGACCATGAATGCCTTACGATTGCGAGCTCCGTAGTCGAAGCTAGGTCGAGTAGGTTCTGGCTGGCACTTCCAGCCAGTCCTACGTTCTCCGATATCGGTTCCTCTCGGAAGCGGAATTCAAGAAAATAGTGGGCGATCCTATTGAGCAGGCCGAGAGCTTCTTTTACAGGGTCAGTTGCAAAGGTCTAACGATGCTCGGCGCTGCGGCGCTGGGAATCGCAGTCTTCGCCTTCGTTTACAACGCTCCATCCGCGGCAACACCGGCAGTCCCTGCTCCAGCAACAGCCCCCGCAAGACCGCAGCCAGCAGCCAACGAACCGCCACCCCAACTGAAACTGGTGCCAGTACAGAGAACTCCAGCGAAGCCGCCAGAGACTCCCTCAGTGAGCTTTGACCGAGGGATCTTTGCCATGCGCATAGAGGCAATAGTGCCGCGCAGTTTCGCGAGTACGTAGAGGGCAGCCTAGGCACCATGGCCGGCCAAATCCCTCCGGCATGGATGCCTCCAATCCCTTTTAATCCATCAGGTTCTGAAAATCGCCCAGATACATCGGTTGCTCGAAACCGCCGAATCGTGGGAGCCACTCTGCATCCAGATTTGGATCAATTTCAAATCGATAGCTGGTTGTTGAGAATACAATCTGCGCATCGTTTTGAGTAGCGATTAATTTCAGGCGTTTAAAGTAAGCGTCCAAATCTTCTGAGTGGATTTCTTGTTGGCGTGGCGTGTCAAAGATTAGCGTGCGAAATGGCGAGTTTGGATCGGAAGTGCAAATTTCAAACAGAGCGGCATGGAAGGCCAGGACCGTACGGGCTTTGGAGCTGCCTTTGATGATCCCAATTTTCTCTGTTCCGAGAACTGGCTTGAGGTCTGAGTCGATACGGATGTCTCTAGATATGTTTTTTGAGTTCAGCGTGTTAAGCCAGTCGGCCATTTTTTCGGCCAGGTTTCGCTTAAATCTTACCACCTCAAGCGATTGCTCTCGTTGTGGGCCTAGTGATTCCTGTTCCGTCAACGTTTTGTTGCGGCGATTTTGGAGTTCAAAATGCGACTGTTCTTGCGCTTGATATTTTTTGAATTTGGTTTTTTCCAGTTCAAGCTCGAAAATCTCAGACGCAATTTTGCTGATCGCTTCGATAAACATTTCGATGCCAGCTTCGCGTTCTGCTAAGCCACGCTTTTCCGAGAGCTCAGAGATTTGTCGTTCAACCCAGGATTTTTGGGTGGCAATGGCCTCGGCCTGCTGTATATTTGCAGTGCTGACAGTGTCGAGGTCTTTAATTTGGTCGCGTAGGTAGAGCAGGCTCTTTCCATATGAGTCCGCGCTTACCAAGAACATCCCACACGATGGGGTAGTGCAAATTTCGCTGAAAGACATGAATGCTCGGCGAGCTTCCTCATTCAAGTCTAGTGTTTCGATCTCGCTTTCGATTTCCTGCCGGATTTGTGCAGAGCTCTTTATTTTCGCCTCAAGCGCCAGTTGTTGGGTCGTCATATCGCGGTGTTGGCGTCTCATCTCGGTGATAAGATGATCGAAGCTGTTTATGGTCTCGCTCCTGATATCCTTGGTAGATTTAAGTTCATCGAGCCTTGATTTAAGCGCTGAAATTTCGCGATCTGTATCCGTCTCGTTTTTTTTGGTTGGAGAAAGATCTTGTCGAAGGCGATCAATAAGTTTTCGGCTGTCATTGATTGTCTTGTCTAAGTATTCAAGTTCTTGTTTTAGAGCAATTGATTTTTTCGCGCTATCGAACGAGCTTCTGGCTGGCAGTCCTACTGCCAGGCGAATCATTTCAGCGTACTGGCCCTTGATGAAGCTTTGGCGTGCAGGTACATAATAGTCTGAGTAGCCAGTATCTTGGTCAAGATAAAAAAGGGGCAGAATGGCTGAGAAATAAGGGATGGTGCTGGTGTTGCCGTTGGTGGTGAGTCTGTCATCACGAAGGCCCAAGACTTTAAGCATGAACCTGGAAAAGTCTTCTTCGTTGTAAAACCGATTAATGGTTCTCTCAGCGTTGCTTACGGTAAGGTCAAACTTTCCATCAAGCCTTCTGCTGAATGATAAGATCTGGCCTTTGATGAGTGTTTTAAGAGTGACTTTCGACGTGTTACGGACGACGTCCTCTCGGAATTGAACCTCCAGCCCGAGGCAGAACATAATCGACTGAATGAGAGGGGTTTTTCCGCTACCGTTAGGGGCGTAAAGCTGGGTCACGGCTCGGCCAAAAACTAGCTCTTCGGAAGCCCAGCCTCCGCCATGGCTTGGAGAAAACTGGAGGGATTCAAATTTCATCAAGCTTGGCCTCAATGTCACGTTCTTTACAGATGTTGCGGTACGACCGTTTTATAGTCAAAAGCGCTAAGCAAAGCTGGCTCTCTTGGTTGAGTACTTTGTCAATGAATTTTTTGCCGGAATCACTTGTCTCGATCCGCGAGGTGCTCTTGTTTACGGATACCAGACCGGTATCTTCCAAGAAGGTGAGGGCTTTAACCGTTCTCACACGAAGGTTTGCAGACCAGCCAAGCTCTTGAGTTGAGCCTTTAAAGCTCGCAATGCTTTGCTCAAAACAGGTACCTATGAGCATGCCTATGTCATCTCGTTTTGGTTTTGCACGGCTACCAGCTAACATCACGATGGTTAAGGCAATTAGCGGAATATGAAAAAGCGTCTCGTTACCCAATACATCTCGGTAGGGCCTGGTGGAGTAGGATGTTCTAAGGTGCTGCGATTCCGCCCGCGCGACCCTCATAACTTCTTGAAAATTCATAGCAGCTCTTCCTTGACCATGTCAGATAACACCGCTCCGAATACCAGCCCATCCTCTAGATCCATCCGCCCAGATATTCTGCATAGCTCTGATCTGAGATTTTCGACGGCGCATGTGATTGTATCCATGTCAATCCTACCGTTGGATAGCTTTTCCGCAAGCTCGCCGATCTTACTCTGCATTTTTAAAAGTGTGAACTCTTGTATGGAGTGACGGTTTACTCTATACCAAGCCTCCCATTGAGACTTAAATTCTGCAAAGCTGTTGATGGTTTCTTCTTTGAAGTTGTTGCGTTGTAGCATTCGCTGAAGAATGGATACGCTTTTTACCGCGTTAGGGTCGCCCCCAGATTTTAGTAGATGGTACGCAGATCGTGAAAGTGCGAGGATGTCCAAAAGGTCATCAACTGCAATACTGGCCTTTTCATTCAGGATCTCCTCGGTGATCGTGCCATCAAGCTGATATGAGGACTTATCTTCAATAAGAGAGAGGAGTTGAATGATGATTTTCTGAATTTCTTTGGGGTGAAGATTGATTTCGCTATATTTGTAGATTTTGCTGTGTGCGTTCGATAAGAATGAATCGTCTTCTTCGTTGAGTATCTGCTTTCTGGGCTCTAGTGAAAGATGGGACAAAAAACGTAGAATTTCTTTGTCCGTTTTTGCAGATAGGCTGGGGATCAGTTTTTTTGTTTCGCTGATCAGCGTTGGGGTAATTTTGCTGGATGAGATCCCGGAGTTTGCATCTGCAATCAGGGTTTCTACCTCGTCGTCAAAATTTACATTAGTACATATGACCACGGATAAGCAGGCATCCCCAAAGCTTTCAATGTGTAGTAGTAGTTTTCCTGCAAAACTATTCGCTAAGTCGTGCTCAGCATTTTTTGGTCTTTTTTTAATCCCGAATATTTCCAGGATATTGTATAGGTGGTTTTGTTTGGTCTTTGTTTTTACTTGAACGAATCGGTATCGAGTGCCAGTCTCGTCAACCAGCTTGACTACATAGTCCTCATGGAAGTCACAGAACACCCGGTCGACAGAACTGCTTTCCAAAAGCGCCAGGCATTCTAGGCTAGCTGCTCTGAATTGTGCTTTAAAGCGATGAATTGTATCTCGCCCGTTGAGCTCGCGGGCTTTTACGTCATGAAGTTTCATAGAAGGCACTCAATAGCTCAGCGCTTTTCAGGAGCCGGACTGAGACGGTTAGCACTGGAAAGAGGTTGAGCGATGAGCTCCCCCCCAGGTTGGCTAGGAAAGGATAAAGTCAGCTTACAGGCGCCTGAATTGGGGCAAGCCTTGCAGAGGCGTACTGCTAACGTATCAGCGTGTGCTGGTGAGCTGCGCGTTGGGGATAAGAGAAAAGGTGGCATGCAAGATCGCATCCGCTGCAATTGGCCCTGATACCCAGGCCTTGTCCGTTCTGATCTCAAGCATCATAAGTAGCAAAACGCCATCAGTAAACGTCTTCTTAGCTCTTTCGAACCTTCACGCGGACGTATCCGGAGGCACCTCTAACTTG
The DNA here is from genome assembly GCF_002113245.1 of Pseudomonas sp. B13(2017). Classification (NCBI taxonomy): domain Bacteria; kingdom Pseudomonadati; phylum Pseudomonadota; class Gammaproteobacteria; order Pseudomonadales; family Pseudomonadaceae; genus Pseudomonas; species Pseudomonas sp. B13(2017). The sequence continues at coordinate 191,829 of NZ_NEJX01000004.1, read as the reverse complement.
TTGCTAATGATTTAGGCTCAGGAAAGGGTTGTCCGTAGGTGCCGGATCCTGCAGCCCCTGGGCGCTATGCAGGAGGTAGCCATTGAGGAGGGACTTTTTGCGTGGTCCTTTTACAGAGCACGACCAGATATTTTGCCCGCCTGGCCGCTTTACATGCATGCCCAGCTTCTCAAAATGGCGTTGAATTTGCCGCCAGGGTTCTTCCTGATCGCTTCCTTCAGGGTGCCCTGGATGGTCAGCAACGTAGCGTTGGAAAATGCCCGGTGTGACTAGGAAGAATGTGCCATCCACGGTATGCACTTTAGCTTTACTATCGTTGACCACTAACCGATGACTGCGAATGCCCTCCCGCAGCCATTCGATAAAGGCTAATCCCTCGGCGTCCTGCTCCGGCGAAGTGGTAGGCCGGAGGCCTGCTGCAGTTGGTCCCGCCTGAAGCTCGGCCGGCTCCTCGAGCATGCCCATCAGATCGTCGAGGTAGTCGAACTCCTGATTCAGCGGCACAGCGGCGGGCTGTTGTTCTACCACTGCAATCTGCGGCCCAGCCAGGGCCGACTGCCTGGCTTCATCAGACGGCAGGGGTGGGTCCATGGTCGGCTCAACGGTGCCACGGAAATATTCGGGTCGGGGCGCATCTGCCCAGACCAGGCTTGGCTGCAGGCGGAGAAAGGTAAAGCGATACTGCCAGTCACTGTCCGTGACAGTGGCGCTCCACACCGCTTTGCCTTCCGGTGTCGCCTCCACCAGTCCATGGGACTGCAGTTCATCGAATAGAGCGATGTTGGAGGAGGGGATGCCGTCCACAGCCTGAGCCAGCAGATGCGCCCGCAGCCTGTCGGTAGTGGTCTTGCTGACCAGCCACAGGTGGTCTTCGGTGAGCCAGCCGGCCGCGCCGGGCTGGTTGAGCTTGAGCTCGTTCTTGACCAAGTGGCGCAGACCCGTCAGCAGATGATGCTGCAGCGAGTGCTTGGGCGCCTGCAAGGCCTTTGCGGGATTGCCACCGATGTTTTGCGCGGTGGAGACACGGTCTGCCTGCAGCACCAATTCCCCGAGGGTCCCAGCGTGCTCGTAGTGGTCAGAGAGCAGAAACAGCAATTGGCTCCACAATTCGGAAAAGCTGCTGAGCCAGTCGAGCAGGGCTGGCGGCAAGAGTTGCGTATAGAGCAGCCCGGCCGCGGCACCGTGCAGCTTGTAATCGCGGTCGGGGTTGTAGCGGAAACGATAGGGCTGGTTTATGGGACCGTGCCAGGGGTGCCAGCGCACTGCGTTCTGGTACTCCACTTGCAAATCGACGGCGATTTTGCCGATGTCATGGAGCAGGGCACCGTAGGCAATCGCGGCGCTCCAGGCATCGGCTTGTGCCGCCTGGTCTTCCGGTGCCGCGCCGCTGGGGAGTAGGTAGGACTGGCGTAGCTTCAAGCTGCAGGCCACCAGCTCCAACCCGTGATCGAGCATGCCCCCAGGATAAGCGTGATGATGGCTTTCACTCGCCGGGAGTTGCTGTACGTAGCGGGCGTAGCGACGGATGGGCTCGAGGTAGAGCCGATCAAACTGCGCTTCGGAGAGGGCCGTGTACTGCCAGATGCGTTCGAGCAGCTTTCTCCGGTGATCGGCGGCGAGCAGAGATTCGGCCGACTGGGGAAGCAGGAAGCCCTCGGCGATGGGCGTGGGAGTGGGCTCTGCCGCCTCACCTTTTTGAAATGTTAGCCACCAGCGTTTCATCGCATGACCTGCTGTTCGTTCGGGAGGTCCTTTTGCCTTTTCGGATAGAGCTCTTACCCTTGCGCCCCCTTCCATTGCCGCCATTACCCTTTACCGCCCTGGCCCTTTTCACGCGTGTGATAATTCGAAGCCAGGTCCATCGGGATCGGCGGCCGCTCGGAATAGCGGTCCCTTTGTTCAGGGCGTAGACTGCACGGCGTGATTTCTAGAGCTGGGGCGCTGATGACGTTGAGTGATGCGGTATTGGTCGTGTTATTGGCTGATCGGCTTGATGGCACGGATGCGGCCATCCGATCTGCGGCCAAGCGCTGTGCGAAAAAACTACCCCGCAGCCAGCGCGATATCGTGTTCAAGATCGGGAACAGCGCTAATCCGAGGCAACTTGTGGCGCACCTGTGTCAGCATTTGCCTGATTGAGCGACCAAGCGAGGTCGTTTTAACCGGCACCTTGCAAGAGCGCGTGCGCTTTAAGTAAACCCTCGGCTAAATCCGCAGTCTCAGTTATTATCCCAGCACTTGTCCCACGCCTAGAAAGATTATTCATGTCCAAACTTGCCGAGTTCAAAGCACTGGAAGCGCAACTGGCCGCGCAGCTGCAACAGCTGGATGCCATGAAAAACGACTCCGGTTTGAAGCAGGAAATCGAGTTTGAACAGAAACTCAAAGCGTTGCTGGAACAGTACGGCATGGGCCTGCGCCAGGTGATCAGCATTCTGGATCCGGCCAAGGGCTTGAGCGTAACGACCGCGAGTGCGTCCAGCAGCAGCCAGCGCAAGCCTCGCGTGGTGAAACGCTACAAGCATCCACAGAGCGGCGAGGTTGTGGAAACCAAGGGCGGCAACCACAAGATCCTCAAGCAGTGGAAGCAGGAGCATGGCTCGGACACCGTCGAGAGCTGGCTGCAGTAATCACTGGCGTCCGACGGCGGCGGCTGCCGCGCAGCGGATAAAACAAAGGCCCCGGAAAGGGGCCTTTTTGCTGGATGAGTGGAATCACACGGTGAGACGAGTTGGCATATCAGTGGCTTGATCAGACTGCAATGCCAACAGGTACTCAGAAGCTTCCCGAGCCTGACCACTGGCGCGGAAAATGGCTCGTTTGTCTTCCTTGAGTATCTTCAGCCAGGACGCCAGGTATTCCTCGTGACGCAACTCACCTGTGGTACCGGTGAGTGCGCAGAGAAACGCGGCGCCCATTTCTGCGACCAGCTCCTCGAAGGCATACGCCGTAGAGCCGAATGCATGCCCGCCGGTGATACCTTCACGGTTCAGACGCGACCGGTGGCCCGACCAGTGCGTCAGCTCATGCAGAGCTGTTGCGTAGTAACTGCCGGCGTCTTCGAACTGCGCCTTCGTTGGCAGTTGGATCACATCACGAATCGGCTGATAGAACGCGTCATCGCTGTAGCGATGCTCGATACGCGCCCCGCTGGCGACCAGCAGTTGCTTCGCCGGTTCATGATCGATGAAGGTCGCGGGCTCAGTGTGCTTGGTGGAGGCTGGCTCCTCGTCAGGCAAGCCTTCGGTCTGCTCGACGTTGAACAGGCAGTGCGTGCGCAGGAGTGCGAACTGCACCCATTTGATGTTGCCCTGTTCATCGCGAACGACCTGGCCGTCCTCGTCATGCGCCTCCTTGCTCATCGGTTTGTACAGTACCGCGAGGGTGGATTGCTCGCCTTTGCGCACATGGCCTCCGGCTTTGCGCGCCTGGTTGTAGGTCAGCCAGCGATCTTGGGTGAAGCCTCGCAGTCGCGCATCTGCCCACAGTAGCGGAATGTTGATGCCGGCGTAGGGACGCCGAGTGATGGCGTTGATAGGAAAAGGCCCGTCAGCGCTTGAACCTGTGGTGGTCCAGGGCTTGATCCAGGGGATCACGCCTTGGCTCAGGGCGCTGACGATTTTGTTGGTGACGTCCAGATAGATGTCGGACATGACGTTCTCCGATTGTGAAGGGGAACGCCACCCCATCCGGAAGGTGTTCCCGGTTGGGGTAAGGGCAGAGGAAGTGCTGGTGTGTCAGAGGACTGTGAGATCCACCGAATGCTCAGCTGGCAAGCGGATGTGCAGGAAGGAAGGGGCGCTACGTGGCGTGATGTGGGCCAACTGCAACAGCGAAAGTTGTTCGGCCGCAGATGGCGCGACGCCCTGTGGCAACTGAATGTGCAGATCAGTTGGGGAGGGTGACGAATGAATAGCAGCCGCCAGAGCACTAGTGAGCAGGATGGACAGACGTTGTGCTACCTGATCTGCGGAGACGTTTCCTGGGCCAGGCTTCATGAGTTGCTGCCATACGCCAGGACTGAGCACGATGGCCGTGGAGAGGCTGCAGTGGCTTGACATGAGTACCTCCGGAGTAGATCGCGCGAGCACCTCAGTCGAAGTGTGGCGGGGCTTAGTTGCTGTAAATATTGCAGCGAGCAGGGAGTGCCTAAGCAGTAAAAAACCTGTGTTGAGCGGTGGTCAATGGCCACTCAGGAACATCACAAATAAGCCTATCCAGAGCGTTCCAAGGAAGGCTGGGCGCTTTAGCTTTCTGATAAATGGCGACCTCGGATGGGGCGGAAGGCAGCCGGAAAGGCGCTTCCAGAGGTCCCGACAGCGAGCCCTCTGAAAGCGCCTGTGACTTAGGTCGGTGGTTATGATTTTCCAGTCGGCTCGACCTCGGCGGCCAAGTACAGGTGGGTGGAGGTGGCTTCGACCACCAAAGATCCTGCTGTCCCGCGAAGACTGGCCAGGACAGGATCTTCGATGTCGAAGTACTCAGCGAAATCGTCACCGCCGAATTCGTCTTTAGCGCGATTCCACCAGGTATCGAAGTCGTCGACCTCGGGGTTGCAGCCAATGGCATACGCCACTCGCTTGCGGCCGCTTCCATCGGGTTTGCTCTCGCCGATCTCGGCCATCAGGTAAACGCCGTGATCCTTGACCAGCATCACTTTGCAGCCATTGATACCGGCCTCGGCCAACACCGCGTGAAGTTCAGAGCCTGTGAAGCGCAGCATGATGAAATCCTCCAAGAGGTGCGGAGGAATGCTTCCCGTGCGGGAGAATTCCCAGCACTGGAATGGTTTGAGTAGGCGCGTCGAAGATGCAGGCTTTGGAAGCCTGGGGATTTAGAGGGCGTTCATCACCGCGGGAACGGTGACCATGCGAGCTGCCGAACGCGAATCGCATTTGGGGACAACCATCACATGTGTGACGTAGCCTCGAAGGTTATGGCTACCTGGGTGCTGGAAAACCAGCGTTTGCAAAGTTCGTTTAACAAGCGGCTCAGCGGAGCGTCAAGGGCGTCTTATGTGAGTCAAAGCGATGTGAGTCCGGGGAGTGCCACCAATGATCACCACTACTAAACTAGGCGATCAGCGGTCATTGAAATCGGCGGAAGAGGAGTAAGCTTTAGCTTGGATCCAAATTCTCTCTAGCTCGTCATAATGAGTAGAGAAGGGTGGTGTTGAATGACTCATCAAGCCTCTTCGATTGCCGGTCATACTACTCTTGGCAGGCATTTAATTCGCGCTGCTGCTCGCACAGGGCGCGTGGCAAATCAGCTCGAAACCCGCATTCTGCGATCTTCTTTGTTGGCTTTTGTACCGTTCCAGTATCGAAAGGTAGGCATCCATATTATCAAATTGGTGCTGGTGCTTGCCGTTGCATCCGTTGCGTTGTTCCTGGCGATTGGGATGATTGCGATATGGGCCTTAGCCGCACTGCCCATTTCTGAATCTTGTGATGATGAACCCGGGGTGCATGAAGTCAGTCATCCGCAGCATCAGCACAAGTACCCAGAGCTGTATGACGAATTTGGCTCGCTCAGATGAGCCCCTACTTCATTTTCTGAACTCCAGTCATGAGGTGTGATGAACCTTTTCCGGCTTGTGTCTGGGCAGCCTCTGTCCCTCTGGTGAGGAGGGTTTGGATGCCGCTCCCTACGTTGTAGCCTGCCCAACTCATAGCTCCGATGAAAAGCATTGGCAACAGCACAAACATCGCGCCCATCACATATTCGATCACCTGCGCGGTAACCGTCCCATCCATGAGTCCTGCTGTTGGTAACGACAACAACGCTTGGTCTGTGGCAGAGACCTGGTTGTACAGGGTTTCGAGCATGCTCGAATCGATCCAGCGCGCGAGCTCCCACCAGAACGTCAGCATGTGCAGGGTGAACAGCGCAAACGTGATGGTCATGAGCGCCTTGAGTTGGTAGGTGCTGATCAGCAGCACCAGTGGCAAGCTGATGATCGTGCCCATGATCAGGAATGCCTGAACCATCGGTAAGGCTGCACGCAAGGCATTCATCGCCGGGAAATTGCTGAACGAGCCCAGGGCCAGGCCGGTGTTGGTGGCCAGGTTGTTAAGCCCTTGCGTCAGTGAACCGCCCCGGGCACTGCTGCCGTAGTCCTGGAATACCTGCCCGGGTGCCATGCTCAACGATTGCTGCCGTGGGCTTACCAATTCGCGCAGGGTGGCGTCTTCAATCTCAGTAGAAGTGCGCCCGGTCAGCCAGCCTCGCAGCTGCGACAGCAACGACGGATCGACCTTGGCCACCAGGCGATCACGTAAGCCGACCGTGCCATCGCTCCACCACTGCTTGCAGGTGGGATAACCAGCACCGTTGTCGAGCTGGGGCAGGGAGGTATCTCTCGTCTCGTCGTATGGCCAATCGACCCTGGGCATTCGCGAGCGATCGGTATCGTAGTAGCCCGGTGTGTTGAGCAGGTAGGTCGAGCCGATCCAGGACGCGTCATAGCTCTGCGCTTCGTCGAGTTCGGGTCGATTGGTAAACAGCCGTGAGCGCGAAAAGCCGTAGCAGTCCCGGGTGAAATCGGCGACCTCCTGCAGCAGCACCTGGTCGTTGATTCGTGAGCTGTCGATCTCCATGCGCATCGCACGGATGTCAGGTGCGCAGGGGATCGATGCGGTCGCGGCGGCGGTGATGCCCTTGCTCATGGCATGCACCAGGAACCACCACACCGGCACGTTCGCTGACTTCTCGCCGATGGTGTTGAAGGTCGTGCCCCAAGCCGTTTCCGCAGGTTTGGCCATGGAGACGCCACAGCGCTGGCTCGCAGCATCGTCAAAGCTTACGGAGGACAGGTTGAGCGGAAAGAACGGCATGCAGCCAAACAATATGACCACGTAGCTCATCCACAGCCGGTTCTCGACACGGGGGATCGACAACAACCCCTTGTTGCCCTCGTCGGCACCCTGTTGGCGGGCCGACAGCCATTCCTGCAGGATGATCGCGCCGAACGGAGCGGCGAACAGCCCGGTGTCCGCCAGCGTGTTCCAGATGCCGTTATTGATGATCCAGGCCAGCAGCGAAAGGTAATACTCGAGGTAGCTGTTGGTGCTCATGTTCATGGTTGCACCTCACACGCGAGACAGTTCGACCAAGATGATCGAGCTGAAGCCGATCAATCCCAGGCGCTTCAGCCGTTGTTGATCTGCAGGCGTGGGCCGCCTGCGCAACGCTGCGGCCCACCCGGTAAAAATCAGGGTGTACAAGAGCGCACGCCAACACACGAAGTAGGGCGTTGTCCCTCGCGCAGGTTCGAGCCAATTCAACTGGGCCACGGACAGGTGCAGCGCCATCCAAGCCATCAACAACATCCCTAACATGGCGCCGAGGATCATCAGCACACGTGCGAGCGTGGATTTCACCGAAATCAAGATCATGGCGTGCTCCTCTCCTGTTCGGCTCGGCGCAAACGGTCCGGCTCCGGATCACGCTGATCGATGTTGCGCGAGGCATCGGCGCCGCCGGCGTGGCGATCGAGGACCAGGCTGGCGGTGTTGGTGGCCAGCGACTGGCGTACCTGTAGCTCGGTTTGCAGCAGGCGGATCTCGCGCTCCAGCGTTTCGACGTTGCCATTGAGGGCGCTGGTGGCGGGCTGTGCTGAGGCCACGTTAGGCTCATGGCTGCCGGCAAACAGCGTGCGCTGCAGCAGCATCGCCTTGTAGATCACGCTCGATAGTGCGGTTTCGCTGGCCAGGCGCCGGGCCAGCAGGTTCTGGTCGGGGTCGTCGCGCAGCCCCTCGATGACACTGCGGGAGACCTGCAGCAACGGGCTAGAGACTTTGCCCAGGTTCTCTGGTGTCGGCTGCTTGGCACCCGATACCATGCGTTGCAAGCCTTCAAGGTTTTCCGTGTAGATCTCCTGGATCAGCGGCGACAGGCCGGTACCGGCAGTTACTCGCAGCGTCTCGCAGTCGTCGCAGGTCTGCACCTCGGTTTCCCCGAGCACACGCGTCGCCCACTCGGATGCCTCCTCAGGACTCGACCAGGCTTGGCAGATGGCGCCATTCTGGCAACCCGAACCAAGGGCCGAGGTATCCTCGACCGCCCGGTTGTGCAGCAGGTTGTAGCCGGCTTTGACGACGTCCGACGTCACCCGGATGGGTTGCTGGCCGTTGCCTCCGGCTTTCTGCCCACCGACCCAACTGACGCCGTTGTTGCCGTTATTGGATTCGGTGTCCCTCACCGCCGTTACGGCATCACCGCCGGACTGCTCGAGGTTGTGCTGCATTTCCTGGTTCTGCGCCAGCGCGCCCCAGCCGGCCTGGTCGACCTTGTCGGCCATCTTCGCCGCCATTGCCTGGCAGGTGAGCTTGGATCGGTCGAAGTCGATCCGTCCCTGCAGAACACCATTGCTCAGCAGCTCATACAGCCCGGGGTTGGCGCGCTGGATGATCATCGCCGGCAGCGACATCACTGCCTGTGTGGCGTTCTGGATGACGTTGCCCATGATCTGCTGGAAACCCTGCGTGGCGCCATTGAGCTGGTTCTGCAGGGTGTTCGAGAGGTTCATGTTTCCGCACATCATGTTGGCGCGCCATGACATGCCCACGCCAAGGCCATTGGGTCGGTAAAGTGAGGAGGGAGCTCCTGCCGCCGAACCACCGCCGATGGTGTACATCACCCGGTCATCCAGGACCGGTGCCTGGTCACCCAGGTGGTAGCCGTTCTCGGCGGCGTGGCCCACGGCATAGACGAGGAAGCACAGCAGACCGAGCGAGAAGGTCTTCATCATTGGCCTCCGTCAAAATCGATGCTGAACAGGAATGTCTGGCCCATGCGCTGGCAGCAGCGGTAGGGTCGCCACAGCGACCAGGCATAGGCGCCGTCGGCGCTCTGGATCGTTGGGCTGGGGAAGATGGCGCAGGTGCTTTGGATCACCGGCGCGAGCATTTGCCAGCGGTGGTTGTTGACGTTGTTCTCAATCACCGGCTGCGGCGGCCAGTAGCCGGGAGCGGGCATCGGCTGCAGCGGCCGATAAACATGCGGCTGGCCAGCGCGGGTGATGAAGTCACTGGCACGCTGAGCCATCACGGCAGCCGCCTTGAAGTCGTCGGGCTGCACCAGAAATCCGTGGCGTGGGTAGACGCTACCCCACATGTCGCCGAGTGCCTGGTTGCCGATCTCGCGCATTCCCGGCACCAGTACCTGCGGGTAGACGGATTCGGGAATGGCCTGGCGCCACGCCAGCGGGTCGAGGGTACTGAGGTAGTAGGGTGCAAACGGCACGGCACCGCTTGGGCACGCATAGCCGAACGTGTGCGCCAGGGCGGTAAGTGCAGCTCCGCCAGGGTGCCCGACGCCATCGACATTCTTGAACCGTGGCAGGTTATCGCGTTGCGGCGAAGGCGTGATCAGGTTGCCACCGCCTTGTGATGCTGGCGTCGGCGTCGACAGTGCCGACATCTCGCTCCAAGGATTGCCGCCGGTATCGGCGTAACTCGACACCACCAGCTCGGGAATGAAGTGCCGGACCTTCGGCGAGGTGCGCACCGTGCAGCCGAACGGCGTGCACAGCAGCCAGTAGCAGATCCCGACGACCCGGTACTCCAGGCACTGCAGCGAAGTGACGGAGGCGATGATGGTCGGGGTGGTCAGTGCCAGGCACTGCTCGGCGGCGATGAGCAGAACCGCCGCAGTGAGCGCACGACTTCGGCCGGTCTTGCTGGGCTTCGGTGATCTGCAGGCGGTAGAGGCGGTCAGGTTCATGGGCAACGCTCGGCAGGTGGCAGCGGTGTGCATCCATGCGCCAAGTTTCAGCATCCCGGATCCGGCACTGGAGGACGGGAAACAAACTGAGCCCGGGTTTATCGATTTCGTCTGGCGGCTGATCTGGCAGAGCTAGTCAGGCAGATTACCGAAAGAGTACAAATGTGCTCTTGCCGATTTTTTGCTGAACTAAGGGCTTGCGAACAGTCCTGGCGGTATCGGTCACACCATCTCACGCAGGTAATCGATCTCCGCTGCGACCTGCAGGGCGGCCTCCAGCTCGGACTGCTGGTGCTCCTCCATCAGTCGCCAGCGTTGGGCTTTTTCCTCGGGCTCGGTCATGGCCAGTGCGAGGTACAGGCTCGGCGGCACCGCGCGGAACAGCGTCTCCAGGTTCTTCGACAGAACCACGCCCTCGGTGTATTTGCCTGAGGCTTTGCTCGCGGAGAGCAGCAGCGCCTTTTGCGCCGGCGTCAGTTTCTTGAAGCGGGCGATTTCCTCGATTTCCGCCGGCGGCATGTTCAGGCAGATCCACCACTCGATCATGTTGAGCATGGTCTGCGCCGAGTCGGGGAAGTCGGCCAGGTTCTGCGTGGCCAGCCAGAACCAGGCACCCAGCTTGCGCCACATCTTCGTTCCCTTGACTACAAAGGGGGCGAGTAGCGGATTCTTGGTGATGATGTGGCCTTCGTCTGTGACCATGATGATCGGACGCCCGAGGTACTGGTCGCGCTCGGCCAGGTTGTTCACCGTGTTCATCAGGCTGATGTAGCTGATCGACATCTGCGCCTCGTAACCCTCACGGGCGTAGGTGGCGAGGTCGACTATCGTCACATCGCTCTCTGGCCAGGGGGTGCCGGGCCGGTCAAACAGGGCGCCCTCGAAGCCCTGGCAGAACAGGTCGATGGACTCGGCCATCTCCTGGGCGCGTTCCCGGCGTTTGTCAGGCAAATGGGCGTCGCTGGCGACCTGGCGCAGGGCATCGCGGACATGACGGGTCAGCACCTGTTGTTCGGTCGCTGCACAGTGCTGGGCGGCATCAAGGATGCACTCGCGGATCAGGCTGCGATCCGCGCGGGTCAGGCGTGCCTCTTCCTTGGCTTCACCACCGGTGATCATCAGCCGGGCGGTGATCTCCAATTCGCCCAGCACATCGCGCTGCTCATCACTGTCCGGCGCAGTTTCATCCAGGTCTTCGGTCGACAGGCTGGCCACCTGATCCGGGTGCTCGATCAGCCGCCGGGCATGGGCGAACGGCGCCAGGCTGACATCACTGCCTGGTTTGAGCTGCACCTTGTTGACGGACAAACCGAGTGTGGCGAAGTAGTCGCCCTGCAGGCCAAAGGAGTTGCCCGCTTCGACAATGAACAGCCGCGGCCGGTACACGGCCATGACCTGCATCAGGATAGAGACCAGGGTGGCTGACTTGCCAGCGCCGGTCGGCCCGAACAACAGCAGGTGGCCATTCATCGAACGGTCGAAACGTGACAATGGGTCAAACGACAGCGGTGCACCGCCGCGGTTGAAGAAGGTGATGCCCGGATTGCCGGTACCGATGCTGCGACCCCAGAGCGGCAACAGGTTGGCAACATGCTGGGCGAACAACAGCCGGGTGTACCAGTTGCGCGTGTCTCGGACCGGGTTGTAGATCATCGGTAACCAGCGCAGGTAGCTGTTGCACGCCGCCACTTCATCGCCCTCGCGCACCGGATGCAGGCCGGCGCCGAGCAGCACGTTGGCAGCCTGGACCGAGCGCTGGCGCAGTTGCTGCTCATCCGCACCGCGCAGGTACAACGCCAAGGTGCCGCGGTACAGCTTGTGCTGGCGCCCAATCAACGCGCGGGCTTCTTCCACGTCTTGGCGGGTTTGGGTTGAGGCGAGGTTCTCGCCGATGGCTTTACGTGCTAGGCGGTTGAGCTGCTCCTCGAGCACATCCTGGGGAGTGATCACTAGGGTCAGGCTCATCACCGCCTGCTCGGGTAATTGATCGAACAAGGCGTTCAAGGCTTCGCCCTTTCGCGTTTCGCCGGTCAGCTGGCCGATATGCGGTGGCCTGCGCAGCTTGTCGACCACCATCACCGTATGAGGTTGTTGATCGAAGTACCAGAGGCCCTGTTCGCTATCGGAGCGCGGTTCCTGGAAAAACAGCCGCTCGGCGAAATCGTGGTCGAACGGCAGCGGCAGCTCCTGGCCGTCGTCCGTCTCCGGATAGGGCACCCGTCGATAGAACGCCGCGGGGGATTCGCCGGTGAGAGCAGGGGACGGGTTGAACCAGGGCAGCAACCAGGCGTAGAAGTCGCGTCCGGTCAATCGTCTAGGGCTGACCCCGCAGGCCTGCAGCGAGGCGACCAGGCGGTCGCAGGTGCGGCTCAGCAGCTGAGTCGGGCTCTGCCCGTCTTCGTCCCCCTGGTCTCCGAGCCAGCGGTAGACCACCAGGCGAATCCGCCGATTGCTGCCGCGCCAGGGCAGGTGGGACACGACATGGTCGTCGAACAGCCCCCCAGGTTTAGCGATGGCGTCGAGGTGACGCTGCATCGAAGCGAGGAAGGCTTGGGTAAACGGTGTGCCGCGAGACCTCGGCGCGATATAGCGCTCCAGGCGTTCGAGGTACGGAGCAAAGTCACTGTCGTCCTGGCAGAAGAACTGCACCACCCAGGGCGTCTGGTCCAGCTCGTCGAAGCTGTCCTGCAGCGCATCTTCCAGGGCGTCGCGGGCCGCCATCAGCCACTCGGGCTCACGGCCCTCGGTCCCGATCGGCTGCAGCTCGAACACCGCGCCCACCGAGCGGTTGTCGTCGAGCAGAAAACACTGCTCGTCATCGAGGTACTCGACCCAGGGCAAGTGATCGGCAAAGCTGGGATTGTGCGCATACTGTGCGGCCTCGTCGGCAAGCGTCGCGCGCCGGCCCTGTGCCGCGCGCCAGGGCTTCCAGCGTGGCGGGTCGCGACTTGCGTCATCGGCCATCACAGATCGTCCAGGCGTTCGCCGGGCAGCGCGTACTGGACCTTCTCGTACAGCGAGAACACCGTGGAGTAGCCAGGTACCGGTGCCTGCTGGGTACCGGCCAAGTGCGGGTACACGTACATGACCAGGTCCGGATTGGGCAGGCGCGGGAACTGGGCGCGGATTTCGTTGGCAGCCGTTCGCGTGTAAGCGCTTTGGTTGCCTATCAGGCGCTCAGGGTCGAGCACAGGACGGCGCAGTTCGCCACGCGCTTCCTGCAACTGCTCCTGGGAACCGACGGAGCCACCGCCGTTCCAGATGTCCAGCATGGTTTGATCTCCGTGGGGCAGCATTTCCTCCTTGCCGGTGGAGCAGCCGGCCAGGTGCAGGCCGAGCAGCAGGCTAATCCAGATCCAATACCGAGACGGATGGGCTTTCATGGTTCACTCTCCGGCCTTTGGGTTCGTAGTCGATGTTGATTTCGTGGTCCAGGTGCAGGGCCACTTTGGCCCCGGGCGGTACGTAGATCGCGGCGAAGGCTTCGCCGTAGAGCTTGTTGATCCACTCACGGATGTCGCCGATGCCACCGCTGATCACCGAATTCAGCGCGCTGTTGCCACTGTTCTGGGTCAAACCCAGGCTGCCGCTGGACGAATTGATGAACGAGGTGTTGGTCTGCTCGCTGCCCAAGGCCGCGGCGAAGCCGGCGCCGGCCGCGGTGATCAGGCTCTGGCTGCCCAGGTATTGCTGGGCGTTGGAGCGGCGCTCGCCGGAAATGCAGGGAATGCCGTAAGGGTCGGAGATGTAGCCCACGCCACCACGGATCTTCTCGGTGCCCGAGGTCTGGTTGCTGCTGCGATTGCGGCTGACGACCTTCTGCGGCTGCGGCACTGTGCGGACAGTACCGTCGTTGAAGACAAAGGTGATCGATTCGACCTGGCCGCGCACGCAGGACAGCGTCCAGTCGCCGGTAGCGGTGCCGCTCATGACCGCGCCGACCACGTCCGGCAGGTCGATGCCGTTTGCGGTGAGGTTGTCGGGCCCCACCAGCACCTTGAACGGATAGGGATCGTTCACCGTGCCGTCCACCGGTACTCGGCCAATCAGCGCGGTCATCGCTATCGAACCGATCAACGTCGAGTTCTCGGGGATGGTGTAGACGGGCCTGGCGCCTTCGGTACGGCCCTGGGCGTTCCCCAGGTCACGTTCGCCTTTCGCGACGGCACGCAAGCGGTCCTGGCCGCGGTCGATGGCGTTGTTATCCAGACCATGCAGATCCTTGAACCTCGAGGTCAACGACGACAGCGGCCCGTCGGCTGTGCCGGTGTCCTCTTGGCCGGCGCGTGCATTCGACGGTTCGATCCATTGCACTGCGTCGGCCGCCGATTGCGCAGCCGAAAACTGTTGCTCGTCGCCCGGCTCAAGGCCAAAGCCTGCGGGGAGATCCGACTTCGCGGCCGGCTTGTTGGTGAGTTGGTCCTTGAGCCTGGACAGCAGGCCCTGGGTTTCGCGTTGCTGCTGTTCGGCCTTCTGCCGGGCATCATTGGCCTGCTGGCGCTGCTCGGTGACCTGCTGGGTGACGCTTCTCAAGGTGCTCTGGATGCGCGTGTCGATATTGCCTTCGCGCGAGCGCAGCCGGTTGTTCTCGGTCTGCAGCGCATCGTTGCCTTTCTTCAGCGTCTGCATCTCACTGCGCATCGCTTTGACCTGGCCGATCAGCGTCGCTACGGTGTCGCGTGGGGTGTCGCCCGCGATGCCCAGGGCCTTGGCCTGTTCCGCGCTGAGCGTGGTCTTGTCTGGATCATGAGCGGGCTGGCCGTCCGGAGCAGCCATCCAAGATTTGAAGATGATCAGCACGATGCCCAGCAGGACCCCGGGTACCAACCACTTCAGCAGGCTGTTAGCTTTCATGATCGGCAGCCTCCGGTTTTGGCGGGGGCAACAGCAGCGCGTGCTTCAGGTCACCGCCGCGGGTGACGAGGTAGGCCACGGTGGTGTCTTCAGGCGTGCCCGCGAGACCAAGGTCTGCGTGCTGAAACGTCGCGGCGTACAGCGTGGCCTGCAGGTGACGCGGGTCTAGCGCGACCTTGCCGGGCCCGCGATTCACGATCTTTACCGCCGTTACCCAGTAGCCGCCCAGCCGCCACGCTGCAAGCGCCTTGATCGAAACCCGTTCGGTCGGCAGCAAGGTGCTGAACGCGATGGAGTCGCTCAGCGGTACACGCCGTACACCGGGCAATGGCGCCACGGTACGCAGAGGCGCATAGAGGTTCTGCGCAGCATACCGGGTAAGCACCACCGGGATCGGCGTCGCCGCAGGTGCGGCATCCTTCGCGACTTCCATGTCTGGCGACTGAGCCTGGGCCACGATCTTGACCGGTTCCAGCGCCTCGCTGCCCTCAAACGCCTCGATATCGATCAGGATGATGTCGCCCGTTTTTACCGACTGCAGCTGCAGCCGGGTAGGAGGGAGCGTTTCGGCGGCGCGCAGGTACACCGTACCCGCGACGGACTGTACGCGGAGCTTGCTGGCGATCGCGCTGGGCAGTCCAACGCGAACGTCTTCATCGAGCATCAGGACCCGCTCCTGGCCCACCGTGAGCGGAACGGCCAAGGGCAAGCGTTCCCAGTATTTGACCTCGACGGCGCCGACCGCTGAACACCAGCCGCTGGCCATCACCAGAATTAGGATCAAGACACGCATCATCACGCACCTCCCGGCAGTGTCAGCTTCTGCGGTGTGCCTTCGTAGCAGTCCAGCGCCAGGCCCCACTTATTGCGTTCAGGGTCGACGTCGAGGCGCACCACGCGCAGCGGATAGCGCACCACCACGCGTTTCACCGGCTCCGCGGCGTAGTATTCGTCGGCGTTGAGGTCGAGCTTGACCAGCCAGCTGTGCTTATCCAGCTGCTTCACACGTAGATCAGGGTCGTCGCTGTAGCCGCGGCCCAGCACCTCATACACCCCTCGCACCCGGCCACGCAGTTCGCCGGCAGCCTTGCGGTATTCGAAATCACCGTCGAAGAACGTCTTGCAGGCTGGTGTCAGGTAGGGCTGCAGGGCAAAGATCGCGCGGTGGTAGTCGACCTCACCGTCGGTGGGCCAGCGGTTGAGTTGGCCGAAGATGTACAGGGCGAAGGCGTAGATGTTCTCGGGGGGCACATCCCACCATTTGCGCGTGCTGCCGGAGCGCAGATCAGGTGGTACGTGAATGGTGAGTTCGGAGGGCGCGGCCTGCCAGCCGTACCACAGCCCGCAGCACAGCAGCGCCAGGATTGCCACGGCAAGGCGCAGGCTGAAAATATGCGCCTGCTGCGCATCCACCTTGTTGCGGAAGCGGCTCATGGGTTGGCTCTCCTATGCCGGCGCGTACGGCGCACGGTCCACGGCCCCGAATGGAGGATCAGTTGGTGGATACCGATGCCCCAGTGCACCGCCAGGTGCCACTGCAGGCGCCGGTACAACCAGGTTTCGGGGCGGGCACGCTTGGCCCGGCGCAGCAGCTTGCCGCCGCCGAGCAACACCAACGCCATGCATAAGAACATGCAGGTGGGTAAAGTCGCGATGGAGGCGGTGGCCACCGCCAGCGGCGCACCGAGGATCACGCCCAGCGCGGCACCGGCGATCAGGGCGACCCACATCTCGTCGTTAGTGAGGCCGCGCAGGACGGCCGGGTCACGGTTAAGTCGCTCCGGCAGGAAGGTCAGCGTGCCGTCAGGCAGCGTGGCAGGGGTGTCGAACATGAGGACCTCACAGAATCGTCGCGGCTTTGGTGAGGAACCACAGGATCACCACCACCAGCAGCGCGCCGACGCCGACTACGGCGCCGAGGTCCTTCCAGGTCTTGCGCTGGTTCTGCACGTCGGCGTAGACGGTGAGCGAATGCCAGGCCACGCCGAGGAAGGCGAGGGTGGCGATCAACAGGCCGAGCAGGATGCCGCCATCGTAGGCGTAGTTCTTGATGGTATCGATCAGTCCTGAACCTTCACCCCGGGAGGGCGCTTCCATGGTCGGCAGGTCGGCCCTGGCGAACGTCGAACTCAGCAAAACCAGACCGCCGAACAGGGCTTTTGAACAGGTGCTCCGCAGCAATTGAAGCGAGCGGTGGCAATGGTGGAAGAGTTTCATGGCAAGGTCTCCGGGTTACGACAGCATGAAAAACATCAGCACGATCAGGGCGAGGGCCAGGCGCAGCGTGCTGCCGCCGAGAGCGCCAAAATTGAGGTTGCCGGCCGCCCAGCCGCGGTAGCCGGTCCAGAGGGCCCAGGTGCACCAGAGCAACGCGAGCACCAATACCGAAGAGCGCCACAGCACCGAGCTGAGCTGCGGGGTGAACCCGGCCACGGCGGAGAATGCGCTGAGTTGGGCGTCAGTCATGCTCATTGGACGGGCTCGAGTGGGGCGCGTAAGCACGATAATTACCAGCCAGTTCGACCAGGTCGGCCGGCTGCGCGCGTGAGGGCGATAGGTAGTTGTTGATGCCGTGCCGCACGCGCTCCAAGTCCTCGATTAATCTGGAGTAGTCGAAGCGATAACGATCTCGGTCAGTGCCGGTGGTGCCGGTGGCGCTGCTGCGTGCTCTATCAGCCAGCAGCGCGATGGCATCGATCTGCCGCTGCATCAGGCCAAGATCGGAGCGTTCGCGCACGTCCTGAGCGGCGGCCGTGACGGCAACCAAGCAGATGATGAGTAAGGGGTAGGGGGAAAGCATCATGGTGAAATCCAGCTGAGTAACTGGTTTTCACAATGACCAGTTAGGCTGGCGGTGGCATGCGCTAAACGGAATGTAGAGGGTTCGGTTTTGTCGCACCGGCTGGGCGGCCGCTAGCTGGGGCGAGCTGCCTCAGTCTGAAAAGGGCAGCTCCGGTTGCATCGCGCCTACCTGCGTGGCCCTTGGGGCTTTGGCGGAGGAGCGCCGAAGTGCACGAGGTGCTCTACCGATTACAGGTTCATCGCCCAGCGTAGCCCGAAGACCTGGGATGCACCCATCTTGTTCCAGGTCCCTGATTTCATCTCGGAGCGTCGCAATGAGCTCATTGGCTGACTGTCCAGTATGTTCGCTCAAGGTCAACGTGAGAATTGCCAGTGGGCTCAAGTTCAGCCGTTCGCTGAGCTGCTCCAGCTTATCGAGGGTGATACTCGACCGACCAGCTTCCAATTTGGACAGGTAGGTGCGGCTGGTGGTATCGGCAAATTCCCGTTGAGTGATATTTCGCATGCCGCGCATTGCCCGCAGTACATTTGCAAACGACGACTTGAGCGTCATGAGGTCACCCGCGAGGCTTGGTCATTGAGCAGCATTGAAGTGCAAAGTCATCTGAGTGAGCAGACATCCTATCTGCCCAGACGGGTGTTCGCCAAGGGTACTTGCGCTATACGCGGTGGCAGTTTGGGTGGGGCTTGTAAGTTATTGGCTTGATCGACAGGAGCCTCATCCCTGGAAGGCTGATGCTCCCGGAAGCCGTTGCAAGATGGGAACAGCGCACCACGCCTGAAGTATTCCCTGCAGCACTGAGGTGAAGAGATGTCTTCATTTTCTGTCTGGCACCACTTGTTGCTTTTTCAAGACGCGCTCTGGTGGTTTAGCAATGTCTGCAATGGGTCGATTGCAGTCAGTCGTGACTGACTGAATCGCCCCTGATTTCCTAGGCACCTCCAAACGTCATAATGAAGCTAGGAAGTGCCTACGAATAACATAGGCAATCCTGCGCTCAGGCGAGACGACCTCCGAGGGTTTCAGCAACCCAGTCGGCTATAAAATGACCAGCGTTGATGCTGTTGTCGAAGCTTGAGTGCTGGACTCCACCGGTACGCTCGTCGAAAATTTTCAGCTCGCGCTTCGGGCTGTTGATCAGTTGCTCATAGGTGCGTTCGGCCCACTTCACTGGAATTTGCGAATCTTTCGAGCCGTGGGTAACCAGGAATGGAACCTTGATGCGATCTAGGACGCCGTCCAAGTGCACGTTCTCGGCGATGCGCATGAAGTCCTCCATGTCCTTGGCTCCCCATACCCACTGCACGTGAGCCCAGTAGTGCGGTACCGGGAAGTTACCTTCCTTCTCTAGACGGCGCTTTTGCACATCGCGCCAGTCGTGGTTGGCACCCCATACGACGCCGCAGGCGAAGCGTGGTTCGAACGCCACTGCGCGCGGACAGTAGTACCCGCCGAGGGATACGCCTTCCATGCCGATTCGCTTGGCATCGACGTCGCCGCGGGTCTCCAGCCAGTCCACCACGCGGCTAGCCCAATGTTCGCTGTCGTATCGCGCAGTCAGGTGGTGCAGGCGCAGCGCCTCCCCGGTACCCGGCTGATCGATGATCAACGAAGACACGCCACGCTTGGCCAGCCAGGCGGGCAGGCCGACGCGATATTTCATTTCCTTGGTCGAATCCAGTCCGTTGACTTGCACCAACAGCGGAGCCGGCCCCGTGACACCTTCGGCGCGTACCAGCAGGCCGGATAGATGGACTCCCTCGTAGGGTATTTCTACCCGCTCGCAGTTCTCCTTGGACAACTCGATGCTGCGCGCGAAGGTTTGTAAAACGCGCTGATAAAGCGCTTCGCGACCAGGAGCTCCATGAGCCTGAAGGCGCTCGCAGGTGAGGTAGTACGTCGAGGCCCGGTTGTATTTCTCGCCAGCTGAGAACATGCGCCCAGCGGCTTCATCTTCCTCGGCCATGCTGCACAGCTTGTTGGCCATTTTTGCCCACGTCTCGCGAAAAGCCGCAGTACCGGCGGCATCCGGATGTTTGGCAGCTTCGGCCAGCGGCTTGCACATCTCTTCGATTTCACCGATGCGTGCGCCCATCTCGATGGCCAGGTTGACGGAAAGGTCCCAGACGTAATTGGTAGGGAAGTAACGGAACATTCTTATTGTCCTTTAAGTTCGTCTGACACGCCCAACTTGTAGGCGTAGTGCCGAGTCACCTTAAGGACCCACGCGCCGAGTAGGCTAATCGTTACTTCGGATGCGAGGTATCGCGTTCTGCGATGCCTGGAGCCGCGTGATCGACCGTCTTGATGAATTCGTGAATGCGTTCACGTAGCCATCGATGCATGGGATCTCCGTCCATGCTGCGGTGCCAGAGCATGAATTCACGCATGGCCGGAATTTTCACGGGCGTGGGCAAAATGCGTAGTGGCAGGTATTTAGCATAGAGATATGCCAGCCTACGGTGCATGGTGGCGATGCGCTGGGTGCCGACCACCAATTGTGCAACGGTATTGAAGTCGTGAGTGATCACTTCCAGGCGACGATTGAAACCGTACTGGTTCATGAACCATTCTTCGATACTCGAGCTGCGGTTGCGACCGAAGCCTACTGAGATGTGCCCCAACTCCATGTATTGTTCAAGCGACAACTGCTCACCCACCAATGTGTTGCCCGCCCAGACTACGCAGACGTGCTCTTCCTCGAACAGCAGATGCGAGGGGTGTCCTTCGATTACATAGCGTTCCGGGACGATCATTAGATCGATTTCACCACGTACCAGTAAGTCGCCATCGTTGGGCGCGATCATGTCGAATGTGATGTGAGGTGCCTGTTCGTGAATCTTCTGAATCACCTGTGAGAACAGCACAGTGATCAGATAGTCGGACGCCATCAGCTTGAAGTGCCGTTTACTTGAGACCGGATCGAACACCTGTTTCGTGGTGATGGACGAACGAATGGTCAAGAGTACTTCGCGCACCGGTTTGGCGAGTTCCAAGGCATAGGGGGTAGGCTGCATCTTGCGGCCGACTTGCACCAGTAATTCGTCCTCGAAGAATGTCCGCAAGCGACCTAGAACACCACTGGTGGCGGACTGAGTCATGTGCAGGCGTTCGGCCGCGCGGGTGATGTTCTGCTCTTCCAGCAGCACATCCAAAGCGACCAGCAGGTTCAGGTCGAGATGGTTGAAGCGCATGTTCATTTTTCCGGAATGTTGTATTTATTTTCGAGATACATTTGCCGCCAACTATCGTTTAGTCAACCCTTTCTGCTCACTCCTCAAGCCATGGCGCCTGCGAATGTGCCTTGCGCCATGTATTGCGTTTGCCGATACGTCTCATCCCTACACACGATTGGTCCACATCGTCGGCTTCCTCCATCGTGAGCGCCAAGTCGTGGCTCTAGCGTGCTGCCCGGCTCCCTCACCGGCGTCCCGCCAACGCGCCGGGAAAACAATTTCAATGGAGTGGTAGTAATGAAAATCATTGGCCTTGACGCGCTGGTATTTGGCGTCGATGACATTCAGGCTTGTGCCGACTGTCTGCGCGACTACGGCCTGGCCGCTGTCGAGCTGAACGAAGGAGGAGGCCGCTTTGAAGCGCTTGATGGCACAGCCATCATCATTCGTCGGCATGACGATCCGACCCTACCTCCTGCCTTGGGGCCGGCGCCTTCCCTTCGCGAAACCATCTATGGCGTCGAGTCTTCGGCCGACCTTGATGCGATTGCCGACGAGCTCGGAAGTGACCGTGCTGTGGTGGGAGATGACCGGGGTATCTTGCGTAGTGTCGACGACCTGGGCTTCGCCCTGGCGTTTCAAGTTACCTGCCGTCGAGCCTTCGAGGCTGAGGCCGATCTGACCAATGCGCCCGGGTCGCCTCCCCAGCGCCCGGCCAACAAGCCAGGCATCACGCCGGATATGCCAGCACTGCCACGTACGCTGTCGCACGTCGTGTATTTCGTGCCTGATGCCGCGAAAGGCGAAGCGTTCTACCGGGACCGTTTAGGCTTCGTCACCACCGATACCTTCGTCGGGGTCGGTCCGTTCATGCGCACCGGAGCAATGGACGATCACCACTGCCTATTCATGATCCAGACACCACCGCACATGCGCGGTTGCGAGCATTTCACCTTCCACATGGGCAGCGGGACCGAGGTGCTTCTGGCTGGTCGGCGGTTCGAGGAAAAAGGTTGGACCAGTTTCTGGGGGCCGGGCCGTCATCTCTTCGGCTCCAACTGGTTCTGGTACTTCAACAGCCCGCTGGGGTGTCACATCGAATACGACGCAGACATGGACACTCATGATGATGAGTGGGTGGCCCGTCAAGCGCCGATGTCTGCGGATAACTCGCAGCTATTTCTGTTCTCTTCCCGCGAGAAGTGGGCCCCTGGCGGTCCGCCGCCCAAGCAGGGTTGAGCGTGTTTGTAGCGCTTTGCCGGCTCGATGAACTGGTGGAGGGGCAGTCGCGTGGGTTCGACCCGTTGCAGCGTGGCAAGGATAGCCTATTTGCCCTGCGTTACGCGGGGGCCCTGTACCTCTATCGCAACAGCTGCCCGCATCTGGATGTTCCTCTGCACTACCGCAAGGACCGCTTCCTGTCTGCCGATGGTTCTCGAGTCATCTGCTATGCGCATGGCGCCCAATTCGTACCTGACACGGGTCTTTGCGTGTTCGGACCCTGCTTGGGTGAGCGGTTGGTGGCCGTACCTTGGAGGGAGCAGGAGGGGTGGCTGGCGGTCGATGAGCTGGCATTGCAGTGAGTTGAGGTATCGCGATCGACGATACATCGAATTCGAACATGCGATTAGTCAAATTCCTGATTTGGCCAGAAGCTGAGGGTCAAGGTGCACCGCACCACGGCCAGCGGCCATTTCAAATAAGAACAAGAAGCGAGAAGTGCCATGAATTCAGTTAAAAATGTTCTGGTCGTCGGCGGTGGAATTGGTGGTCTTTGCGCCGCTATCGCGTTGCGCCGCAAGGGTATTAGCGTCGACTTGGTCGAGCTTAAATCCGAGTGGACCGTTTATGGCGTCGGTATCATTCAGCAGAGCAATGTGGTGCGTGAGATGTCGCGCCTGGGCCTGCTCGATGCTTATCTCGATGCGGCCTATGCCTTCGAAGACGTCGCCATCTATACCACCGACGGTCAGCCAGTGGCGCGCATCCCAGGTCAGCGCCTGGCCGGTCCTCAGTACCCCGCCAATGTCGGTATTTCTCGACGTGCCCTGCACAAGGTGCTGAGCGAGACGACCATCGAGCTCGGCGCCAAGGTGCGCCTTGGCACCACTGTGCAATCCCTGGAGCAGGATGAAGACGGCGTGGATGTCGTACTGACCGATGGCACCAGGGCTCGCTACGACCTCGTGGTGGGGGCGGACGGCCTGTACTCCAAGGTGCGCGAGATGCTGTTCGGCAACAAGTACATGCCGCGATTCACTGGCCAGGCGGTATGGCGCTACAACTTCCCGCGTCTGCCGCAGATCAATCATCTGGCCAACTATCAGGGGCCTGCAGGTAACGCCGGTCTGGTACCGCTGTCCGACGAGCTCATGTACATGTTCACCACCTCCCATGAGCCAGGTAATCCCTGGATGCCCAACGACTCCCTGGCTGCCGAAATGCGCCAACGCCTGCAAGGCATGGGTGGACTGATCGCCGAGTTGCGTGAGCAGATTGCTGACAATGAGCAGGTGGTCTACAAACCGCTCGAAGCCGTGTTCGTCGACGAACCCTGGTATCGCGGTCGCGTCCTGATCATTGGTGACGCCGCGCATGCCACTACTCCCCATCTGGGCCAAGGTGCCGGCATGGCGATCGAAGATGCCCTGGTGCTTGGCGAGGAGCTGACCGCTGAAGGTGATCTGAGGCAGCAGTTGGCGCGCTTCATGACCCGTCGCTTCGAGCGCTGTAAATACATCGGCGAGAAATCTCTCCTAGCTGGTGAGAGGGAGATGGCGCGCGATCGCGACTTCGATCGTATCGGTCTGGTCAAGGAAATGCTGGAGGTCACCGCTCGACCGATTTGACGCCGTGAAGGCGGCCGCGCTCGCCGATCTGCCGCCGGCGTGACCTTGCACAGGCGCTTTACACGATCCGCGTGACCTTACAGCGATGTGTAAAGAAAGCAAAAAACGCTCATAAGAACAAAAAAGAGGCATATATCGATGGCAAATCGAGAGCTCGTTGCACCTTGGCGAAAGCTGGCTGCCGAACGCCTGACTCTTGCCGCAGCACTATTGGCATGTACTAACCAGGCGTTTGCATTCCAGATTGATACTGGAAACCCTGATTTCAGTCTGCGCTGGGATAACACCATAAAGTACAGCGCCGCCTGGCGTATGCAGGACCGCAGCAGCAAGCTTTCTGAGGGACAGGTCGCGCGCAATCAGGATGATGGTGATCGTGCTTTCGGTAAAGGCCTAATCTCCAATCGCCTGGATATCCTCAGCGAACTGGACATGGGCTTTCGCGACTTCGGTGCCCGTGTCAGTGCAGCCGGTTGGTACGACACCGAGTACCAGAAAGACAGCGACAACAATGATCCTGCCCGTGCCAACGCCCGCTCGGTTGCCTATGACGAGTTCACCGACGATACACGCCACCTGCATGGTGGGGACTCCGAACTACTCGACGCTTTCGCATATTGGAACGGCGAGCTTGCCGACAGAGCCCTGTCGGTGCGCTTGGGCCGCCATGGCCTGGTGTGGGGCGAGAGTCTGTTCTTTGGAGCTAACGGCATTGCTGGCGGCATGGCGCCCGTTGATGTGGTAAAGGCGGTTTCCGTGCCTAACACGCAGTTTAAGGAAATCACGCGTCCAGTCAGCCAGATCTCCACGACCTATCAACTTACAGATGATCTTTCCCTCGGCGCCTTCTATCAGTTCGAGTGGGAAGAGACACGCTTGCCAGGAGCGGGTAGCTACTTCTCCGTGAGTGACACTATCGGAGAGGGCAATGAACGCTTGATCGTGGGTGATCCGTTTCCAGCATTCCTCGGTGGTAATCCGAACAGCCCAGCAGCGTTTTTTCACGGTAAAGACAAGAAGGCCAGGAGCTCCGGACAGGGGGGGGTGCAGTTACGCATCACTGACGATACGGTCGAATACGGCCTGTATGCCATCCAATATCACGACAAGTCGCCCAAGCTCTACCTGAAACCCAGTGCCAGCCCCGAGTTCAGTACCGGAAAGATCGGCGAGTATTACTGGGTTTACCCAGAAGATATCCGGGCGCTGGGAGCCAGTTTTATCACCACGATGGGTGAATATAGCTTCGCGGGTGAAGCCTCCATGCGCTGGAACATGCCACTCGTTTCCAATGGCCAGACGGTCCTTCCCGGCGTGGACGCGGACAATAACGATGATGCCCTGTACGCCATCGGCCGAACCGCACATGTCAACCTCAACATGATCGCGTCGTTCGGGCCGAATTTTATTGCCCAAGAGTCTGGACTGGTCGCCGAGGTCGCCTGGAACCGTCTGCTCAAAGTTACCGAGAACCGCAGTGCGCTGGACCCCAATGCTACTGACGACGCGGTTGGCATGAAGCTGGTGTACACCCCTACGTATCGCCAGGTCATGCCTGGCATCGATCTCAGTGTGCCAATCGGTGTCAGCTACTTCCCAATGGGTAAATCCGCTGTAGTCGGCTCTTTTGGCCCAGACAAGGGCGGGGACTTCAACATTGGCGTGAGTGCCACCTACCTCGACCGCGTCACCCTCGGGCTGACTTACACACACTACTACGGCCCCGAGGACACCAATCTGAACTCGGCCAGCCAGTTCAATTACAAGCAGTCGTTGAAAGATCGCGATTACTTGGCCTTCTCCGTGAAAACCACATTCTGAGGATCGCGCACATGGCTATTCAGTTTGCACTCAAGACGTTTTGCCTGACGCTCGCAGGAGCGATGGCCCTGAGCTTGCAGCCAGTGATCGCTGCTACCGCCGACGATCTTGGCAAAAGCCTGACACCATTTGGCGCTGAAGCATCCGGCAACGCCAATGGCAGTATCCCTGCCTGGACAGGAGGCATGACCACGGTCGATCCCTCCTTCAAACCCGGTGGCAAACGTAGCGATCCATTTGCCTCGGAAAAGCCGCTGTTCAGTATTACCGCGAAGAACATGGCCCAGTACGAAGGCAAGATTAGCGACGGTACCAAGGAGATGCTCAAGCGCTACCCAGACACCTATCGTCTGGATATCTACCCGACCCACCGTACTGCCGCCGCACCGCAGTGGGTGTACGACAACACCGCGAAGAATGCGCGTAACACCAAGCTGGTCGAGAGCAGTGCGGGCCTGATCCCAGAAGGTGCCTATGGCGGTATTCCGTTCCCAGTGCCGAAAAACGGCAGCGAGGCGATGTGGAATCACCTCCTGAACTGGCGTGGTACGCCGCTGGCCATGGATTTCCGGCATTACCTGGTGACTGCCGAGGGTACACCCGTCATGACTACGGACGGCAAAGCCATCCAAGAGATGCCCTATTACTACCAAGAGGGTTCGGCTGATAAGTTCGATGGCGATTACTGGTTGTTCCGGTTGACCAACGTTGGTCCAGCCCTGCGTGCGGGCGAGCAAATCATGGGGCGCACGAATCTGAACGGCGACAAGAGTCAGGCGCACGTCTATCTGGCGGGTCAGAGACGTGTGCGCAAGCTGCCCAACGCCTGCTGCGACACGCCGACTCCGGCTACCGCCGGCGTCATGTCCTTCGATGAGTTGAATGTGTTTCAGGGGCGCATGGACCGCTTCAATTGGAAGCTGGTCGGTAAGCAGGAAATGTACATCCCCTACAACACCAACAAAGTGCAAACCGCGAACAACCCAGAAGATGTATTGGGCAAGCACCATATGAACCCGGACTACGTACGCTGGGAGTTGCACCGCGTATGGGTCGTGGAAGCTGAGCTTGCCCCTGGCAAGCGCCATCAATTGCCGAAAGGGCGTTACTACCTCGACGAGGACACTTGGCAGGCCATTCTGGGTGATCGTTGGGATGCCAACGGCCGACTGTCCAAGAGTCTCTGGTCGCTGCCGGCTGTCATGCCGGACATCCCCGCAGTGGCGCAACTGTCCTCTGGTTTCTACGACCTGACCTCCAACACCTGGTTCATCCAGAACCTCTATGCGGGCAAAGCACAGCAGTACGCGATCGTCGATCGCTATAAGTCCTCCGAGTTTTCGCCAGCAGCCATGGCCGGCCGAGGCGTGCGCTAGAGCCTGATCGGGAGGGCCCATGAGCCCTCCCAGTTCGAAGCAGTTCGAGGTGAATGATGAGCAGATCGAGATGGACAAGTGGCCTTCTTTTGACCCTTGCCTTGCCCTTTTCATTAGCCACGCAAGCACAGCCGCTGGCTGTGGCTGGCGTGTTGCAAAGCCCTGCGATGCAGATATCGAATGCAGCGCATGCTGTTTTCAGCAGTGTCGTGTGTGCAGAGGACCGACTGGTTGCCGTGGGCGAGCGGGGGTTGATCCTGTTGTCGGATGACAATGGCCTGATTTGGCGTCAGGCCAGCGTGCCGGTTTCCGTAGGCTTGACGGCAGTGCAGTTCGTTGATGCACAACATGGCTGGGCAGTAGGCCACTCCGGTGTGGTGTTGTTTAGTGAGGATGGCGGTGAAAACTGGCGGGTGCAGCTCGAAGGGCAGCATGCTGCTGAGCTGGAATTGGTTGCGGCCCAGCAGGCGCTGGGCGTCACGGCGGATGTCGACTCGGCTCAGGCGCGTGTCGAGATGGCGCAGCGGCTGATGGATGAGGGGGCGGACAAGCCGTTCCTGAACCTGCACTTTACCGATCAACAACACGGCCTGGTCGTCGGCGCCTATGGTATGGCACTGCGTACTGTCGATGGTGGAAGGACTTGGCAGTCGGTGGCCGGCCAAATCGACAACCCGACAGGCTTGCATCTGTATGCGGTGGCTCAACAAGGCAGTGACTGGTACCTGGCCGGTGAGCAGGGTTTCCTGGCCCGCTCCAGCGATGATGGTCGGCACTTCGAGCAACTGCCCAGCCCCTATGAGGGCACGTTTTTTACGCTGGTACCGCGACAAGACGGTTCGCTGTTGCTAGGCGGACTGAAAGGCAATGCCTTCCTCATCCGCAGCGCTGGCAAGGTAATTGAACCGCTGGCAGTGCCCATGCCGGTTTCATTCAGCGATGGCACGCGCCTTAAAGATGGCCGTGTGCTGCTGGCCAATCAAGTGGGTGCCGTGTTCGTTCTGGGGGCTACCAGCCACCGTCTGCAGCAGCTGATCCCACCCCAAGGGCGGCCTCTTACCGGGCTGGCCCAGGCCGCGGACGGCAGCCTGGTCGCTGCTGGGCTGACCGGTCTGTCTCAGCTGTCTTCATCTGCTGCGAAGGTTTCGGAGTGATTTCATGACTTTCAATACGTCTGCCAGCCAGCAAGCCTTCGACCCGCGTTCCGGTTCGTTGATTGAGCGAGCCTTGTTCAATCACCGGCACTGGGTGCTGCTGGTCTGCCTGGTGAGCACGCTGCTGCTGGGCTGGCAATCGAGCCGCCTTGAGCTCAACGCTAGCTTCGAAAAAATGATTCCCACCGGGCACCCCTACATCGTCAACTATCTGGAGAACCAGAAGGAGTTGTCTGGTCTCGGCAACGCGCTGCGTATTGCTGTCGTCAATAAAAAAGGCGATATCTACGACGCCGACTACATGAAGACCCTGCAGGCGCTGAGCGATCAGATCTACCTGCTTCCCGGCGTTGACCGTGCGTTCATGAAGTCGTTGTGGACTCCCGCCACACGCTGGGTATCGGTGACCGAGGAGGGCCTGGACGGGGGGCCGGTGATTCCTGACCAATACGACGGCGGCCCTGACTCGCTGGCAGAACTGCGACGCAACGTGCAACTGTCCAACGAGATTGGCCAGTTGGTATCGTTCGATCAGCGCTCCAGCATTATCTACGTCCCTCTGTTGGCGACCACTGCCGACGGTCAGCCGCTGAACTATGCGCAACTATCCGCCCAAATCGAGGAACTGCGCAGCCGCTTTCAGAGCGACAGCACTGCTATTCACGTGACCGGGTTCGCCAAGAAGGTCGGCGACTTGATTGCCGGTCTGGAGCAAATTCTGCTGTTCTTCGCCGCCGCGATCCTGATCACCACGGTTGTGCTCTACAGCTATACCCGCTGCTTACGAAGCACACTGCTGGTGGTCATCTGCTCACTGGTGGCGGTGGTCTGGCAGCTTGGCCTGCTGCCCTTGCTGGGGTATGAGCTGGATCCGTACTCGGTGTTGGTGCCGTTCCTGGTGTTCGCGATTGGAATGAGCCATGGTGCGCAGAAGATGAACGGCATCATGCAGGACATCGGGCGGGGCATGCATCGCTTGGTGGCGGCACGTTTCACGTTCCGACGACTGTTCCTGGCCGGTCTTACTGCGCTGCTGTGCGATGCCGTGGGCTTCGCTGTGCTGATGATCATCAAGATCCAGGTGATTCAGGATCTCGCCATCATCGCCAGCTTGGGCGTCGCAGTGCTGATCTTCACCAACCTGATCCTCTTGCCGGTGCTGCTCTCCTATGTTGGGGTGAGCCCGAAGGCCGCGCAACTCAGCCTCAAGAGCGAGCGAGCCGAGCAGTGTGGCCAGGCACGGCACGCCTTCTGGCGCTT
This sequence comes from Pseudomonas sp. B13(2017), assembly GCF_002113245.1. Lineage (NCBI taxonomy): Bacteria > Pseudomonadati > Pseudomonadota > Gammaproteobacteria > Pseudomonadales > Pseudomonadaceae > Pseudomonas > Pseudomonas sp. B13(2017). The sequence goes on along the minus strand of NZ_NEJX01000004.1, from coordinate 162,810 downwards.
TCTCGATCTGTTCACCCGCCGTCCTTGGGCCGGCGTGTGCGTGGCAGTGAGCCTTGCATTGGCGGTGCTGGGCTTCATGGTCAGCCTGCACCTGAGCGTTGGCGATCTGGACCCAGGTGCCCCGGAACTGCGAGCCGATTCGCGCTATAACCAGGACGATGCTTTTCTCACCCGGCACTACGGCGCCAGTAGCGACTTGTTCGCGGTGATGGTCCATACACCGGCGGGCGCCTGTGCGCGGTACGACATCCTGCGCAAGGTCGACCAGTTGGACTGGCAGTTGCGCAGCCTGCAAGGCGTGGATTCGACCAATTCGCTGGCGTTGCTCAACCGTCGCATGCTGGTCGGCCTGTCCGAAGGCAGTCCGAAGTGGTACGAGCTGCAAAACAACCAGGCGACGCTGAACATGATCACCGCCAGCGCACCTCGAGGGCTTTACAACGAGGCGTGCAACCTGCTGACCCTGTATGTTTACCTCACCGACCACAAGGCCGAGACGCTGACTCGCCTGGTGGATCATGTCGAAGCCTTTGCTGCTGCCAACGACACTGAAGAAGTGCAGTTCATGCTCGCGGCTGGCAACGCGGGTATCGAAGCGGCCACCAATATTGTCGTGAAACAGGCCAACCGAGAGATGCTGTTCTGGGTCTACGGTGCGGTGATTCTGCTGTGCCTGATCACCTTCCGCTCCTGGCGCGCCACACTGTGCGCGGTGATCCCGCTGATGCTCACCTCGATCCTTTGCGAGGCGCTGATGGTCTGGCTAGGGATTGGTGTGAAGGTCGCCACGCTGCCGGTCATCGCCTTGGGCGTGGGCATCGGCGTGGACTACGCGCTGTATGTCATGAGCATCATGCTCGGCCATCTGCGCAAGGGGACAAGCCTTTCGCAGGCCTATTACCGTGCGCTGCTCTCTACCGGCAAGGTGGTCATGCTGACCGGCGTCACCCTGGCCATTGGTGTGGGTACATGGGCTTTCTCTCCGATCAAGTTCCAGGCCGACATGGGCATTCTTCTGGCGTTCATGTTCGTCTGGAACATGGTCGGTGCGCTGCTGTTGCTCCCGGCCCTGGCCTATTTCCTTCTTCCTGTCGGCAAGCGCAATGCCTGGTTGGTCGAGCATGCGGCCAATCATGAAGTACATGCCCAACCTGCAGATGCTGTCGCGCCTGCGCCGCGCGTAGCCCATGGCTGAACTCGACTTTCCAAAACAACAATAGGCATCGCCAATGAAACGACTGACCTTGCTGCTCAATAGCCTCCATGAGGGGCTCATCATTTACGGCGCCACGTTCTGGGGCATCCTGCCGCATGAGGTGAGCCATGAGCACTGATCGCCAAGCGGGGGGCGCGCAATCCGCGCTGCTGCTGTTCGGTAGCTGTCTGCCGGTATTGGGTGCGGTATTGATCGCTCCGATCCTGCCGCGTATGCAGGAGCATTTCGCCGACACGCCGAGCGTCGCGATTCTGACGCCCATCGCGTTGACCATTCCGGCGCTATTGATCGCATTGCTGGCGCCTTTTGCCGGAATGATTGCTGACCGTCTGGGGCGAAAACCCCTGCTGCTTGGTTCGCTCATGCTGTACACGCTTTGCGGTCTGTTGCCTTTGTGGCTGGAGTCGCTGCCGGCGATCGTCGCCAGCCGGGCCGGACTTGGCTTGGCGGAGGCCGGAATCATGACCTGCTGTACCGCACTGATGGGCGATTACTACCAGGGCTCACGACGTGAACGGCTGTTCGCGTTACAGATGGTCGCCACCTCGCTTTCGGCAGCGGTGTTCATCGCCTTGGGCGGGGCCTTGGGGCAGAACGATTGGCGCGTACCTTTCATGCTCTATGCCGTCGGATTGCTGCTACTGCCCGTTATGGCGCGGTGTCTCTGGGAGCCTAGCCACTTGGAACCACGCCCACATCATGCAGCGCCAGAGAGCTTTCCATGGAATGCGCTGTTGCCGCTTTACGCCTTGACCACCCTGGCCGGCATCAGCCTGTTCATCGTTCCGGTGCAGGCGGGCTATTTGCTCACCCTCCTGCATGTGGACTCGCCCCAGCAGATTGGCATGACCATGGGCGCGAACCAGCTTGGGGTGCTGATCGGCGCTCTGCTTTTCCGGCTGCTGACAGGGCTGCGCCGGCAGAACGTGTTGCTGCTGGCATTCGCCACCGCCGGGCTGGGTGGCTTGCTGATGGCGAAGGCGGGTAGCCATGGATGGGTAATCGTCGCCGTGCTGATCAATGGTCTAGGAGTTGGCCTGATGTTGCCGACCCTAATCACTTGGGTGATGAGCAAGGTTAGCTTTGCCCAGCGTGGCCGCGCGGCTGGTGGCTTTACCGCGGCGCTGTTCGCCGGTGAATTCATCAGCCCATTGGTGGTGGTTGCCTTCACAGGCGGCCAGCTTGCCGCCTTGCCGACGGTGCTGGCCTGGATCGCCATTGCGCAGTTCGCGCTGGCGCTGGTCTGCCTCGTTCTGCACCGCGTATTCCGCGCCTTGGCCGAACCGGCCCCCGCGCTTGCCTGATCTATTAGAGGTTGTCCATGACACATCTGCCGAATTCCGCGACGCTCGACAAACTGTTTTTGACGGCCCGCTCGCATAACCGATGGCAAGATCGCCCGGTGCCTACCGAGCTGCTACATCAGCTCTACCAGCTTGTGCGACAGGGCCCGACCAGTAACAACTGTTGCCCGGCGCGTTTTGTGTTCCTGTCCAGCCGTGAGGCCAGGCATAAGCTGCTGCCGGCGCTCAAGGGGCACAACGGTGAGAAGGTGCTGCAGGCACCTGTGACGGTCATCGTCGCCTGGGACAGTCGCTTCTTCGAGCACCTACCCGAGCTGTTTCCGATCTATGACGCCGCTGCTGTTTTTCGCGACGACCCCCAGGCGATCTTTGTCGCGGGCCTTCGAAACAGCAGCTTGCAGGGCGCCTACCTGATGCTTGCCGCCCGGGCACTGGGCCTGGATTGCGGGCCGATGTCCGGCTTCGATGCGGACCGGGTAGACGCCACCTTCTTCCCGGACGGACGCTGGCGCAGCAACTTCCTTTGCAGCCTGGGTTATGGCGATGCAGAGGGCTTGCGCCCGGCTGGGCCGCGACTGCCCTTCGAGCAAGTTTGTCAGGTGCTGTGAGTTCACGGCTTAGGAGTCTTCGTATGCAAACACTTCCTGCATTTCGGCGCATCGTCACAGGCCATGACGGCAACGGCCGCGCTGTAGTCGCCATGGCGGGTGAAACGCCCAATAACTTTCCGCTTAAGGCCGTGCCCGGCACGGTGTTCTACGAGGTATGGAGCAGCCACGACAGCCCAGTACCTTTGGACAATTCTGACGATCCCACGAATAAACCTTTGCAGCTCTGTCCCGCTGCATCAGGCAGTGTCATCCGGGTGGTCGACATTCCACCGGACAGCCTGCAGAACCAGGTTAGCGCCGAGGAGGCTGCCGCCGCGTTCGCCGAGATCGGTCAAGCGCAGGCCGGCACCGGCAAACCCGACTCCAAGCATAAGCTCATGCACCGCACCGAGACCTTGGACTACGGCATTGTCACCGAAGGCGAGGTCTGGCTGGTGCTCGACGGTGAGGATGTTCACCTCAAGCGCGGCGACATCGTGGTGCAGCGCGGTACCAATCATGCGTGGAGTAACCGTACCGAGCAGATGGCGCGCATGGTCTTCATCCTGCTCGATGGCCGCTATGCCGATGAATTAAGGGGGCTGGTCGAATGAAATTGGCAACGTTGAAAGACGGCACTCGTGATGGCCGTCTGCTGTTGGTCTCCCGCGATTTGACGCGCGCTGTGAGTGCCGCCGATCTCGCGCCGACTCTGCAGGCCGCTATCGACCATTGGTCGAGTGTGGAACACGCGCTGCAATGTCGCTATGACGCACTCAACCGCGGCGAAGCGCAGGACGCGTTCGACTTCGACCCTGGGCGAGTGATGGCACCGTTGCCGCGCGCCTGGCAATGGCTGGACGGGTCGTGCTTTCTCAGTCACAGCGAGCTGATGCAACGAGCGTTCAACCTCGATCCTATCGAGGGGGTAGCGCACACGCCGCTGATGTACCAAGGTGCTGGCGATGACTTCCTCGGTCCGCGTCAGGACATCTCTCTGCCCAGCGAGGCCCATGGTATCGACTTCGAGGGCGAGTTCGCCGTTCTGGTCGACGCGGTACCGATGGGTTGCACGGCCGAGCAGGCGCGCCAGCACATCAGACTGTTACTGCAGGTTAATGACGTCAGCCTGCGCGCACTGGCGCCGCGTGAGATGCGCACTGGCTTTGGCTTCGTCCAAGCCAAGTCGTCGTCCAGCTTTGCTCCGGTGGCGGTGACTCCCGACGAACTGGGTGCGAGCTGGTGCGATGCGCGCGTGCACCTACCGTTGCAGGTCGAGTGGAACGGTAAGTGGTTTGGGCATCCGCACGGCGGTGCCATGCACTTCGGCTTTGACCAGTTAATTGCCCATGCGGCGCTGACTCGCCGTCTGAGTGCCGGCACGCTAATCGGTTCCGGTACGGTCTCTAACCGTGACCGCAGCGTCGGCTCGGCCTGCATTTCCGAGCGTCGGGCCATCGAGATGATCGAGCAGGGTGCGCCACGCACGGGTTTCATGCGTTTCGGTGATCGCATCCGCATGGAGGCACGCTGTGCAGACGGCAGCCCATTGTTCGGCGCCTTGGACCAGCGCGTGGTGCAAGAGGCAACCCCATGCGAGTGATGATTACTGGTGCTAACGGGTTCGTCGGGCGCGAGCTCGTCCTGCGTTTGCTGGCAGATGGTGTGCTGCGTGGCCAGCCTGTGGAGGCTTTGCTGCTGCTGGATCGATCACTGGATGGCTTTCCCGAAGACAAGCGCATCCGCCGATACTGCGGCAGTGTGACCGATGCCGCCTTGATGCGCCGCGCGCTCGCTGACGGTATCGATGTCGTGTTTCACCTGGTCAGCGTGCCGGGCGGCGCTGCCGAGGCAAATTACGAGCTGGGCTATGAAGTGAACCTGAAAGCCAGCCTGGAATTGCTGCATCAGTTGCGTAATGCAGTCCGCCCGCCACGCATGGTTTACGCCAGCAGCATCGCGGTGTACGGCAGCGATCTTGCGCTGCGCATGGACGAGGCGTCCATCTGCTTGCCGCAGTTGTCCTACGCCAGTCACAAACTCATCGTGGAAACCCAGCTCGTCGACCTGGCTCGACGTGGCGAGGTAGATGGGATCGCGTTGCGCTTGCCCGGTATCGTGGCCCGTCCGCGCCAGTCACGTGGGCTCAAGTCAGCCTTCATGAGCGACCTGTTGCAGGCCTTTGCGGCGGGAGAGCCCTACGTGTGCCCAGTGTCGGCGCAGGCCACTGCCTGGTGGATGTCGGTTCGTTGCTGTGTGGACAACTTGGTGCACGCCGCTGAGCTGCAAGGTGAACTAACAAATCGGGTAGTCCAGTTGCCAGTGCTACAGCTATCAATCGAGCAAGTGCTTGATGCGCTGTCAACCTGCTTCGGCGAGCAGCAACGCACTCTGCTCAGCTTCGCTCCGGAGCCTGAACTGGAGGCACTGTTTGGCTGTTATCCACCGCTGCGTACACCACAGGCCAAGGCCATGGGGTTCCACCACGACGGCTCCGTGGCCGCTCTGCTGCGCAACGCCCTCAATCTGCCCTCGACGCCTCGAGCGCGTCGTTTCGTCCCTACTCTTGCAGGAATTTCATCATGAACCAGAAGAAGCGTCGCCTGGTAGATCTGTCAGTCACACTCGACAACAACCCCTACACCGATCCGCCGCCCTTGCTGCCCAAGATCGATTACATGGACCACCAGCAGGGCTGGCCAGAGATGGCGGCGATGTTCCCTGGCTTACGCAAGGACCAAATGCCGGGCGATGAGTCCTGGGCCGCCGAGCGGCTGGACATTACCACTCACAGCGGCACGCACATGGATGCGCCTTGGCATTACGCGTCGACCACAGATGGCGGCCAGCCCGCATTCGGTATCGATGAGCTGCCGCTGGAGTGGTGCTTGCAGCCAGGCGTCAAACTGGACTTCCGTCATCTTTCCGATGGCCATGTGGTGAGCGCAGCCCAGGTGGAGGCGGAGCTGGCGCGCATCGGGCATGATCTTCAACCGTTGGACATCGTGCTGGTCAACACGCGTGCTGGCAGTCTATTTGGTCAGCCAGGCTACTTGGAAGCTGGTGTAGGCATGGGGCGCGAAGCCACCCTGTATCTGCTGGAGCGCGGGGTGCGTGTGGTCGGAACCGATGCCTGGAGCTGGGACGCTCCGTTTAAATACACGCGTCAGCGTTTCGAAGAAACGGGTGATGCTTCGCTGATCTGGGAGGGTCACAAGGCCGGGCGAGAGATCGGCTACGGGCAGATGGAAAAACTCGCCAACTTGCAGAGTTTGCCGGCCAACGGCTTCCAGGTTTCCTGTTTCCCTTACAAGATCAGGCATGCCTCGGCGGGCTTCGTGCGCGCTGTGGCTATCTTTGAAGAATAAAAAGGAGTTTCTGTGCGCCTTTCTGCCTTGCTTACCGTCGCGATTTGCCTGGCAAGTGCCAGCGTCGTGGCCGCCGAACGTCCCAATATTCTGCTGATCGTCGCAGACGATCTCGGTTACTCCGATCTGGGGGCATTTGGTGGCGAGATCAAAACGCCTAATCTTGATCGGCTGGCCGCCAATGGCCTGCAACTGACCAGCATGTATGCGGCGCCGACCTGCTCCCCGACCCGAGCCATGCTGATGTCCGGAACGGACAACCATTTAGCAGGTCTGGGCACCATGGCCGAGGCTATCCAGCCGTTCCAGCGAGGCAAGCCGGGCTACGAGGGCTACCTCAACCAACAGGCACACTCCATCGCCGAGCTGCTGCGTGATGGTGGTTACCGCACCAGCATGGTGGGCAAATGGCACTTGGGCCTGCAGCCCGAACAAGGGCCAGATCGACGTGGCTTCGAGCAGTCGTTCACGTTGCTAGAGGGCGGTGGCGTGCACTTTAAACCCACCCCTGGATCCACAGCGAAGATTGAGCAGATTACCTACCGCGAGAACGGCCAGCCGGTGGAACTGCCGGAGGATTTCTATTCCACCGATTTCTATACCGATAAGCTGATCGACTACCTCAAGACTGGTGAGGGCAGCGACAAGCCATTCTTTGCTTATGCCGCCTATACCTCACCGCATTGGCCCCTGCAGGCGCCTGAGGCCTACCTCGACAAATACCGTGGTCGCTATGACGGCGGCTACGACGAAGTGCGGATGGCGCGTGTAGAGCGGATGAAAGAGAAGGGATTGTTGCCTGCTGATTTCCAGGCAGCGGCGCCTCTGCCAGTGACCCCGCTATTACCTGGTTGGCAACAGCTGAGTACGCAGCAGCGGCAGGTCGAGGTACGCAAGATGGAGATCTACGCTGCCATGGTGGACAACCTTGATCACAACATCGGACGGTTGCTCGACTACCTGCGTAAGAGCGGACAGCTTGACAATACCTTGATCGTCTTCATGTCTGACAACGGCGCCGCTGGGGAGCGCCATGAGCTGTTCTATCCGGCCGGCACAGATACCGACAATAGCCTGGAAAACCTGGGGCGGCGCGGTTCGCAGATCGACTATGGTCTACGTTGGGCCGAGGTCAGCGCTGCACCGATGCGCTTGTTCAAGGGCACCACCGCCGAGGGCGGCATCAGCGTTCCGGCCATCGTCCAGCTTCCCGCCAGCCTGCGGCGTCAAGGTCTGGAGCGCAGCATGGCACGCGTCGATGATCTAGCGCCGACCTTCCTCGCCCTGGCGTCGTTGCCTGATCCAGGCGATACCTATAGAGGCCAGGCCAAGCATCCCATCACGGGTCGCTCGATGCTGCCGATGCTACAGGGCAAAGCACGTGATGACGGAGTCATGGCGGGCGAATTGTTCGGCAGCCGCTACTACCGCGAAGGTAACTTGAAGTTGTTGGGCCTGGTCCCGTGGGCGAAGCCGGGGGAGGCGCCGCAGCCTCTACGTTGGCAACTTTTCGATCTCTCCCGCGATCGTGGCGAGCAACACGACTTGTCGGATAGCCAGCCGCAGACCATGGAACGTCTCAAGCTGGCCTGGCAAGTCTATGCACGCCAGGTAGGCGTGGTCGCGCCACCGCAAGCCGGCAAGCCATGAAGCGCTGGTTGGTCAGCAGTTTTATCCTGGCTGGCGTTTTATTGGCGGTTGCCGTCTTATGGCCACGTCCCGTGCCGGCGCTGGGTAGTCGCAGCTCGTGCGAGGCTTATGACGGCTTGCCCAACAGCTGGGGAAGCGATCCACTGGCCGGCATGGTCCGTATTAGCGGGGGGCGTTTCACGCCCGGCACCGAAGCGGGGTACACGGATGAACGCCCCTTGGGAGCGGTGGATGTGGGAGACTTCTGGATTGATCGGAGCGAGGTGACCCGCGCACAGTTCGGTGCCTTCGTGGCCGCTACTGGCTATGTCACCGAGGCCGAGCGAGCGGGCGTTGCCGCCGTGTTCAGGCCGTCACAGGAGGGGACTGAAGATACCAGCCCACTTAACTGGTGGAAGCTGGTCAAAGGGGCTGACTGGCGCCATCCCGATGGTCCCGATGCTCCATCTGCCGCCCTCGATGGGCGGCCCGTCACCTTGGTGACACTGGCTGACGCCCAGGCCTATGCAGACTGGCGCGGCAATCAGTTGCCCAGTGAGGCTGAATGGGAGTATGCCGCGCGTGCAGGTTCCCCCTCGCAACCGTTGGGCGAGCTACCGTTAGATGCCCACGGTAAGCCGGCTGCCAACTATTGGCAGGGCATATTTCCGCTGATGGATATTGGCGAAGACGGTTACACCGGTCTGGCCCCGGTCGGTTGTTTCGCCCCCAACGCCTTTGGTCTGTTCGACATGATTGGCAATGTTTGGGAGTGGACCACCGACACGCAGTGGGGGCCTTTGATGGGGCATGCCAATGGCGATCCCGGCCAGTTGCGTGCAATCACAGGTCGATCAGCCTCCAGGATCATCAAAGGTGGTTCTTATCTGTGCGCGGACAACTACTGTGCACGCTATCGCACGGCGGCACGGGAACGCCAGGAAGCTGATTTAGCGACCTCGCATGTAGGTTTTCGCACCATTCGCCATATCTATCCCTGATACACAACCGACGTGAGCGAAAACGATGTGTGTTCGTCGATAACGAAGCTGGCAGCGACAGTTTTAGTATCAGATCCACTATTGGGTCACGGTATGAGATCAGGCGTGAAGCAGCGCATCGAGCCTGCCCTGGTGGTCAAGGCAGGCCAGGTCGTCAAAACCGCCGACATGCACATCCCCTACGAATATCTGCGGTACGCTACGGCGCCGGGCTCGCTGCAGCATTTCCGCGAGGTGTTGCGGCGACTCTTCAATATTGATTTCGAGAGGATTAATCCCCTTGTTCGACAGCAGTCGCTTGGCACTTACGCAGTAAGGGCAGTGATGGGTGGTATAGATAGTCACTTGGCTCATGGCGGTTTACCTCAGTGTGCCGACGGCGGGAAGTCGATATCGGTCGTAGCGATGTTGTTCAGGTAGTTGGTCAGGGTCAGCAGTGCGACTTGCGCCACCACCTCCACGATCTTGCTATCGTCAAGGCCGGCCTCGCGCGCTGCAGCGACCTGCTCGTCACTCAATTGGCCGCGGCTTGCGGTGATCTGCTGTGCCAGCGCTGCGACCGCGCTGAGGGTGCCGCTACGGGCTTGGCTGATGGCTTCATCGCTCAAGCCCGCCTTGGCGCCAAAGAAGGTGTGTGCGGCCAGGCAGTAATCGCAACCGTTGATTTCCGAGGTCGCCAGGGCCACAACCTCGCGTTCGGCGGCGCTCAGTGAGCTTTTACCCAGGGCCTGTGCGAGGCCCAGGTAACCGTTGAGTGCGGCCGGGGAGTGGGCCAGGGTCCTGAATGCATTGGGAATGAAGCCGAGACCTTTTTGAATGCCTTCGAGGGCAGCGCGCGCGCCAGCAGGGGCTTGCTCCAGCGAGAGAGCGGCAATACGAGTCATGGTAGTTCTCCAGTAGGTTGATTAACCGGCTTGTCGATCAAGCTTGGCGTCCATACTAGGAGGGCTACCTTTCCTTTCGAGTTCGGATCGTCGAACATATGCAACAGATCGTCTAAATCTGAGCGAGCTATGGACCGACTATCGACGCTGCTCCAGCATTTCAACTTGCACGCTTCCACCTTTCACCAGGGTGGGCTTTGCGGAACAACCAGCCTTTATGGGCAGCACAGCGTCGGCCACGCCCATCTGCTGCGTTCGGGGCGCCTGGCCTTGAGGGGCAAGCGCGGCCAGCTGATTGAATTGACTGAACCCAGCCTGATTCTGGCCGTACGCCCGCAGGAGCATCAGTTGTCGGCGAGCGAAGCCGATGAAGCCGAGTTGGTGTGTGCCACCTTGCAATTCGATGGCGGTGCCAACAATCCGCTGACCCTGGCGTTGCCGGACTTCATCATCAAGCCGCTGCGCGAGTTGCAGGGCCTTGAAAGCACCCTCGACTGGCTGTTCGAAGAGGCCTTCGGCGACGAGTGCGGGCGGGATGTGATCCTCAATCGCCTGTTCGAGCTGATGATGATTCAGCTGCTTCGTCATCTGCTTGCCAGCCGCAGCATCGCCTCGGGGATGATGGCCGGGCTGGCCAACGCCCAGCTGTCCCGTGCGCTGGTTGCTATCCACAACGAGCCCCAGCAAAACTGGTCCGTGGCGGAGTTGGCGGATCGTGCCGGTATGTCACGCGCGAGCTTTGCTGCGCACTTTCGCGAGACCGTGGGCGCCACCCCTGCGGATTACCTGGCCAACTGGCGAATCAGCCTGACGCAGAAGCGTCTGCGCGAAGGCCGCCCCATAGCCCTGATCGCCGATGAGGTGGGCTACGAAAGTCCGTCTGCGCTGGCCCGCACCTTTCGTCGCAAGGTGGGCGCAAGCCCGAGGGAATGGCTGCAGCAGAACACGGCATGATACCTGACAGGTCTGCCCGTCACGCCAATGCGCGCGGACCTGCGCCCCGCTTGGGAGCAGCTACAAATGCTCCCGGAGAAAATCGACGAACGCCATCGTCCGAGCCGAGCGTCGTCGCTCGCGACTGAACACGGCGCTGACTGGCAGCGCGGTGGTCTGATAATCGTCGAGCACGCTGCGCACGTTGCCCTGCTGGACGTCTGCTGCGAACAGCCATTCCGGAGAGAGGGAAACGCCCAGGCCGGCCAGGACCATCTCACGTATGGCTTCGCTGCTGTTGCTGGTGACGTTGCCCTTGATGGTGACATCGAGCCCTTGCGCACCGTGGGTGAAGTGCCAGCGATCGTAATGCTCTAGCAGGGTGAAGGCGATGCAGTTGTGGTTTGCCAGGTCGGCGGGCTTGCCTGGCAGGCCGTGGCGATCCAGATAGGTGGGCGCGGCATAGACCCGCCGCGTGCTGGAGCCCAGAGAAACGGCCACCAGCCCCTCGCTCTTCACTACCCCGATGCGGATCGCCAGGTCGATGTTTTCCTTGAGCAGATCCTCGTTGTGATCGCTCAGGCGCAAGTCGATCCGCACATCGGGATGGCGCTGCAGAAAGGCCCCAAGCAGCGGCGCTATGCACAACCTTCCGTAGGTGACCGGTGCGGCGATTCGCAGGGGACCGGCAATTTGCTCCTGGCCGCTGGCGAAGCTGCGGGTGGCGCTGTCGAGCTGGCCGAGAATGTCCTGGCAGTGCCTGTAAAAGCCTTGCCCCTGGTCGGTCAAGGCCAAAAGCCGGGTGCTGCGGGTGAACACGGCCCCACCCAGATACTGCTCCAGCGCACGGATCTGCTTGCTCACCGCAGGCTGCCCGATGTTCAGTTCGCGCCGACCGCCGAGAACGAGCCACGCTCCACGACGCGCACGAAGATGCGCATGCTGTCGAACAGATCCATCGACATTAGGCCTCTTTAAGGAATGAGTGATATGCAAATTTTGTTTCTTATCAGAATGGATAAGACGGAGCAATATGTAAGCGTCCACTCATTCAGAGGTGCCCGTCATGAATCAGACCATGCTTGCCGCTATCGCCGAATCCGCCCAGTCCCCGCTGGCCGTCCGCCACATGGCTCGCCCTGTTCCCGGTAAGGGGCAGGTCTTGGTCAAGGTTCACGCCGCGGGGGTCAACCCACTCGATACCAAGATCGCCACTGGCGCGGGAACACACGCCCGCCAGGCACTGCCGGCGGTGCTCGGTCTGGACCTGGCCGGCACGGTCGTCGAGTTGGGCGAGGCGGTCGAGGGCTTCACGCCCGGCCAGGAGGTCTTCGGCATGGCCGGCGGGATTGGCGGAGCGCAAGGCACCATGGCCGAGTACATCGCCGTGGATGCCCGATTGATCGCGGCAAAGCCACATGTGCTCAACATGCGTGAGGCCGCCGCTTTGCCTTTGGTCTTCATCACCGCCTGGGAAGGCTTGGTGGATCGCGCCAATGTCCATGCCGGCCAGCGGGTGCTGATCCATGGCGGTGCGGGAGGGGTCGGCCAAGTCGCGGTGCAACTGGCCAAGGCGCGCGCTGCCGAAGTCTACGCCACCGGTTCGGCGGCGAATCTCGACTTCATTCGCTCGCTGGGCGCCACGGCAATCGACTACCAGACGCAAAGCGTGGAGGCCTATGTCGAGCAGTACACGGCCGGCGAGGGGTTCGACATCGTTTATGACACCGTGGGTGGCAGCACGCTGGATGCGTCCTTCCAGGCCGTGAAGCCCTATACCGGACACGTACTGAGTTGCCTCGGCTGGGGCCAGCACAGCCTCGCGCCGCTATCGTTCAAAAGCGCCACCTATTCGGGCGTGTTCACCCTGACGCCGTTGCTCACCGGCACAGGGCGCGACCACCATGGGGACATCCTGCGCGAGGCGGCTTTGCTGGCCAATTCCGGGCAGCTGACCATTCGAGTCGATCAGCAGCACTTTGCGCTGACAGAGGTCAACGAGGCATTTCGCCAGGTCGCAGGAGGTCGCAGCAAGGGCAAAACGGTCATTCAATTGGTGAGTGAATAGGCCTTGGTGTTCTAGGGCTCCATCCGTACAAACAGCTAGGTGCGTCCGCTTCTGGCTCATAGCCGCCCTTCGCGAATGGCAGCTATGGGTCCAGGCTGTGTGAAAACGCCCACGGTTGTCTAACCTTCTGACCGTCGTGATCGTGGCGGGGGAAATCATGAAGCGGTTCATCGAAGGTGAGGCTCGGACGCAGGTCACATTGCTGCCGGAGTGCCTAGACGACTACATCAGCGATGAAAACCCAGTGCGAGTGGTCGATGTCTTCGTCGATGAACTCGACCTGGGCGCGCTCGGTTTCGCAGGCGTCGATTCGGCAGCAACTAGTCGCCCTGCCTACCATCCAGCGGTCCTGCTGAAGATCTACATCTACGGCTACCTAAACCGCATTCAGTCCAGCCGCCGGCTTGAGCGTGAAGCTGAACGCAATGTCGAGTTGATGTGGCTCACTGGGCGTCTGGCTCCAGATTTCAAAACCATTGCCGACTTTCGTAAGGACAACGGTAAAGCCATTCGTAGCGTCTGCCGTCAGTTCGTGATGCTCTGTCGTAACCTCAATCTTTTCTCTGAGTCGATCGTTGCCATCGACGGCAGTAAGTTCAAAGCAGTGAACAATCGCGACCGTAACTTCACCCAGGCCAAAGTGAAGGCTCGCATGCAGCAAATCGAGCAGAGCATTGAGCGCTATCTGACAGCGATGGATTCGGCAGACCGGGCAATGCCGGAGGTGGCCGTAGCCAAGGCCGAGCGACTGAAAGAGAAGATCGATACGCTGAAGCAACAGATGCAGAAGCTCAAAGACATCGAAGCGCAGCTACTCCAAAGCCCAGACAAACAAATCTCTCTCACAGATCCCGATGCCCGCTCGATGTCAGTTGGGGGCAGTGGGACCGTTGGCTATAACGTACAAACTGCCGTTGACGACCAGCACCATCTGATCGTCGCGCATGAAGTGACGAATGTCGGTCATGATCGCGGACAATTGAGCAACATAGCGAAGCAAGCGCGCGACCAAATCGGTGCTGAATCGCTGACGGTCGTTGCTGACAGGGGCTATTACACAGGTACGGAAATCGTTGCATGCGAGCAAGCTGGAATCTCGCCCTTCGTACCGAAGCCACTGACCTCTAGCAGCAAAGCCGAAGGTCGATTTGGCAAGCAAGATTTCCTGTACGTCTCGACATCAGATGAGTTTCGATGCCCTGCGGGGCAGGTCCTGACCAAGCGTTACTCAACATGGGAAGACAGGATGCTGATGCATGTTTATTGGTTCTCGGGCTGCCAGTCCTGCACGATGCACCAGCAATGTACGACGGGCAAAGAGCGGCGGTTGAAACGCTGGGAACATGAAGCGGTCCTCGACTCGATGCAGGTTCAACTGGAGCACGATCCTGGGAAAATGAAGGTGCGCCGCCAAACCGTTGAGCATCCGTTCGGAACGTTCAAGTACTGGATGGGGGCTACCCACTTCCTGACCAGGACCCTGCCACGAGTCAGTACTGAAATGAGCCTGCATGTGCTCGCTTACAACCTCAAGCGAATGATGAGTATCTTGGGAATCAAGGGGCTGCTGGAGGCGATCAAGGCGTGAACTGTCCTACTGAGGCGCCGGTATGCATGCCCAAAAGACCTCAAGAACGGCTCACATCGTCACATGCCCCCAGCACGGCGTTTTGAGCTAAACCGCGCAATTTCTTGCCAGTTTGGCAAGCCTCTCTAGATCCTCGCGCCCTTCAAAGCATTTCGCGTGTTTTCACACAGCCTGGGTCGATAGCGGACAGTCAAAGGTATTTTTTGAAGGTTGTAGCGGTGATTGCCACCATCCACCCAAGCAACGCAGCGCATGGCAATAGTACCCAATTGGGATTCACAGAGGTGGGAAGGGAGAGGTAGATCACCCAAGGGCTTACCATCAATGGCAACAATGTCCGCTTTGCTCGGTGGTAGATATAGCTGCTCTCGCGATCGGCGCTGAATTTGCGAAGGTCGCGGCGCATCAACCCATCGACAGCGCCGGTGATGACGGCGAGCAGGAATAGTGGTGTGGCTAGGGTGAGGACGGCGAGGCGCACGACGAAGGTGAATACGGTGAATAGGGCGGCCAATAAGTACTCCTGCAGCACGACATAGGCTTGAGCAAACTGGCTTTGCACCGACACTTCATGATTCAGGAGCTTCAAATGGGTGTCAGATTGCGCCCAGCCGGAGCGGACCACGACCCATTCGTTCAGGTGCTGAATGACTTTAGCGGTGGCTTGCGCAGGTTCCTCCACGAGCAGCGAGTTTTTGAAGTGATCGCTGAGCCATCCCAGCTCCCTCACCCACATGGCATGGCTGTGATGCCAGCCCTGCTCGGGCCAGAACCACAGCATGCCCACGAACTCCAGCAAGATGGAGAAGATCAGCGAAGCGAACAGCAATCCGAGGAGCCGCAGGCAAAGCTCAAGCGTGCCGAAGATCAGTCCCGGACGTTTTTGCGTAGGAGGTTGGCTGACTGGAGTGGTCGGCATAGGGGAACTCCGCAGTACTCGCTCGCTTACGGCGCGTGCCGGCGCCCTGGTGGAGGCATCTCAGGATCGAAATCGGCCGTGGGTGCACCTCCCGCGCTACTCCACCAACTCCCCGCGTTGGCGTTGTAGGATTCGCGCATGCGCGCAGCCAGGGTCTGCAGATCCGCAGGCATCGCATCGTCGCTGGCTGGCTTCGGTAGTGGCATGCGCACCTTCCACAGCTGGCCGCCTTCCTGGAACGAGAACATCTGCCCCTTGGGCAAGGCGATGATGTGCGCAGGTTCGATCAGCGGTACAGCAGTGGTGGTGACCCGATCCTGCGAGGAGGAGGTGAAGTCGGTGCGGGCATCCGGATCGGCGGTGTCCGTCGCCCCGGAGACCAAGGTGCGTGTTTGCACGTTGACCTTGGGCAATTGATTGGTCAGCAGCTCCGCGGTCGCAGTTTCCCGTACGCGCAGCATCTGCAAGGTGTTGAAGTTGCCGATGACCTGGCCGGCCTTGGCCCGGTTGCCGATACGTGCCTCGATGTCGCTCAAGGTCTGGGTGTAGGCGGTGACTTGGATACCGGCACCGCCGCCCTTGTTAATCAGCGGGATGAACTCGTCGCCCATCAGCTCGTTGAACTCGTCGGCGTGCAGGTTGATCGGTACTTTGTCCGCCGCGCTGGAGGAGCCAGGCAGTCCGTGGTCGATGCCGTGTTTGTAGATGTGGCCGGCAACCGAGACCAGGTCGGCGAACATCGAGTTACCAACCGCAGCGGCCACCTCCGCATCCGACAACGCATCCAGGCCGACGTAGACGATGCCGTGTTTGCGGATGACCTGTAGCCAGTCGAAGATCGGCCGCGGGTCGTCCAGGTCGGAATAGTTCGGGGCCAGCAGTTGCGCGGTCTTGCCGCTGGTGAGCTTTTCCAGCAGCGGCAGCAGCGACGCCACGATCTTGTCGAAATAGGTGCGGTCGTAGCGCACGGCCGAGCGTAGGCCGTCCATGACGGGGTCGAAAATGCGCTTGGCGGTCAGGTACTGCTCAATGGCAACGACGCGCTTTTCCCGGCCAACCATGTGTCGCGGGATGTTCTTCTCGTTCAAGCGGCCTTCAATCTGCACGATCGCTTCCCAGGCCAGCGGATCATGGCGGGCGAAGAAGTGCTGGGCATACTCGATAAACAGCGCATCGATGTTCACCACATGGCGCTGGATCTGCAGGTAGTCCGGGCGGCGTCCGAGCTCAATCAGCGCCCTCGCGATGATGTTGACGAAGCGCCAAGCAAACTCGCGAAAAGCCGCCGAGTTGCCTTCACCGCTCAACTGGCCGGCGATCCGGGTAGCGACTTCCGAAATGCGCCCGAAGCGGCCGATGGCGTTGTAGCGTGCGGAGATCTCCGGCCAGCCCAGGTGGAACACATAGAACTCGTGCTCACGGCCGGCCCGCCGCGCTTCGACGTACATGCGCTTAAGCAGGTCGGCATCGCCTTTGGGGTCGAAGACGATGACCACTTCCTGGCTCGGTCGGTGAATGTCCTGTGTGATATACACCTCGGCCAGTCGCGTCTTGCCGACCCGCGTGGTGCCCAGCACCAGGGTATGTCCAACGCGTTCGCCGAGTGGCAGGCTGGCTTCCTGTTCCTTCGGTTCGACGCCGTGCAGCAATGGCGAGCCTCCCACCGGCGGTAACGGACGCACCGGGTTGAATGGGCTGTCCCAGGACGTAAGACGAGGTAGCAGCGACAGCCCCGGCGGAGCCTTCTCCAGCAGCTGCTCCATGCGTCGCGCCCACTGGTGGGCAGCCGACTGGTTGACATAGTACGCCAGCGCCGGGTCCTGAGCTTCGAGCAGGCGCTGCGTATGCAGGCGAGTCCAGCGGAAACCGCGGCCCATGAACAGACGCTTGCCGCTCACCGGGATCTGCCGGCTGGTCAGCGAGTAGCGCGGCAGGCGGCGGATATTGCGCCGGTAACGCAGGACGATCCGCGCTTCGTTGAGCCGCTTCAGGCCGAACGCGGTGTACGCCAGGGCCATACCTGTCCCTACCTCAGGCGACAGTGCCACGGCCCAGGGCGAATGCAGGCACAGCGCACCGGCGCCAGCGCAGATGCCCACGGTATAGAGTTCCACCGCCGGTCGCAGCAGGGATTCCATAGCATGCTCGCCCATGAAGTACCCTCACTGTTGCAGGCCGGTGGGCGTAATCAGCACTGGGTAGTGCTCCAGCTCCAACCGTTCGGCGATGTCGTCACCACTGACTGGCCAGATATTCAGCCCGGGCGCTGCCGCGTGGATGCGACGCAGCGCCTGCACATCGTCTACCTCTACCGCTAATCCGTTGGCGCCCAAGTCTTGCAGCGCCTGGGAGTGCCGCGACAGCCACTCCAGGGAAGCAGCGTCCTGCCCAACCAGGAATAGCGGCGTCATGCCGGGCAGGCTCAATGTCCTGGGTGGCACGGCGCCAGGGGAGAGTCGAGCGCTGCGCACCGGCAGCACCCAATTCAGCGTGGTGGGGGCGGGTGGACTGCTGGGCTCAGCGCCCGCGGCAAGCGACAGCCACGGGCAGAGGGCCAGGGCCACCCAGCGCAAACAGCTCATGGCAGTGACCCTCCTGGAGCCGTCGCGACCGGCTGGACGCGCTGCCAGTGACGGCTGAACTGGCGGCGGTAGCGGGCCGCTGGGGGACCACCGGCAGGCCGGTGATAGCGGCCGGCGGCAATAACCCAGTCACCGGTGTCGGTATAGTGCGCGCGCAACAGCTTGGCGGTGACCGCGAGGTTGGCGCGGGGATCGAGGGCATCGCAGGCGCTGAGGTAGCGGTCTGGGTGATAACCCAGGTTGGTCTGTCCCAGCCCGACATCGATACGCTTGGGATCGTGGCGACTGAGTGCTTCTCTGAGTGCGGCACACGCCTCGTCGCGTCGAGCAAACCGCAGCGGTGACCCAGCGACATTCAGGGTCCAGGGCCAGGGCATGAGGTGACCGCGCAGCGGCGTGCCACTTTCCTGGAGAGCAATGGCGAACAGCACCGAGGCGGGGATACCGGCGCGCGCAGCCGCCAATTGATACGCCGGCGGCGGCAAAATACCTGCGTGAGCGGCGGTGGCGCCGACCATCGCCAGGGCGAGAATCAGTCGACGCGCTGCCATTTTCCGTCCACCTGCTGATAGCGGGCTGGCAAAGGACGGCTGGCGCCCAGAGCAAACCAGCGGCCGCGGTCATGGTTCAAGGTGACCTGGCCGCCGCTGACCTGGGCGGCAGTGATGCCTGCGCCCTGAGCCCATTGGCGCAGTCGCGCGTCGTTGCCTTGGCTGCCGACCAGATACACATCCAGCCGCGCACCGGCCTGTAGCCATTGCTGGAGGCTGCTCACACAGGCTGTGCAGTGGTCTTCCACGAACAGCGCCGTGCGGCTGCGGCTCGAGGGGCCGGGATCGTCGCTCATCCCCTGCACAGGCTGCAGACCCGGGAACAGCCGCGCCCAGGCGGCGGAGTAGGCTTTCTGATAGGCCAGTTCGCGCTCGGCACGCCTGGCTTCCAGACGAGCCTGCAGCTCGGCGTAGCGCTGCCGCTCCTGATCCGAGTTGGCCTCGACACCCAGGGTGGTGAGCGGGTCAAGTTGCGGCGACCAGTAATGGCGGGGGCCGGTCTGCAGGCGCTCAAAGGTGGCCCATTCTTCATCCGTCAGGCCCCAGGCCTTGGCCTGGTCTGCTGCAGACGCCTGCCGTACCAGCGGCGACTGTTCGCTCAACTGCACCTGAGCGTCGACATGCTTGACGACACTCGAGCCCTGATCGGCGAACACGTAAGCCGGCAACAGGATGAGCGCAACCGCGGAGAACCTATACACGGTCACCTCCTCACGGGATGGGAAGGGTGCGATCGCCATGGCCCGGGACGTGGAACACGGCCTGGCCTTCGCGAATCGCCCGTAGCTGCCAGCCGTTCAAGCTGTCGCCGAGCTGGAGCAGGTGCACGGTGGATAGTGCGTGGGCGCCGGCAGGCAGGGCGGCCACGAACCGGATGCTGCCGCGCGTCTCAATACCCTGCAGGGTGAAGGGCGGCTGCGGTGCCTTTGCTTTTGATTTTTCGCGGATGGAGGCAGATTGGGATGCGGCGGTAGCTTCTGGCACCTTAGGAGCGGTCGACAGCTTCTCGAGTGCCACTTCTGCCGCGCCCATGCGTTGTTCCAAAGCGGTCAGATCGGCGCTGCTCGGTCCTGGCGGTACCGCCTGCAGGACCCTGACGGACGCCGCTAACTCATCGAGTTGCTGGCCGAGCGTTGCCTGCGCACTGGTGTGCTGGTGCTGGGCGTCTTTCAGGGCCGCGACTTGTGGCGACAGCGTGGACAGCGTGGTGCGCAATTCCCCGATATCGCGACGCAGTGACGGGCCTGGGTCAGCCGGCGCATTGCGTGCGGCGGTCTGCAGTTCAGCCAGTTGCTGGTGCTGGTTGTAGGTTTCGGCCGCGAGAACAGCAGCCCCCAGGCATAGCGCGCCGATCACCAAGGCCTGAAAATGGTGAACCTTCATGGTGCGGTCTCCAGTGTCGAGAAGGGTGGTTCGGGCGGGGGCAGGCGCAGGGCGTAGCACACGCTCCGCTCGACTGGATCAATGTCGAGCCGCCAGGCTGGGCCGCCGATGATGGTCAAGGCATCCAGCAGTGAGATCGGCCCGAGGTCGTGATGCACGGCCGGCAAGAGGCGGTGGTACAACCGCGCCACGGCAGGGTTATCGGGACAGAGGGAGTAGCCCGAATGCTGCAGCACGTGGCGCAACGCTTCACCGACCGTCGCGTGCAGCGCAGGGGCGATCTGGACGTTGATCAGCTGATACAGCGGTTGGCGCTGCTCCAGCGTTGGCCGCGTGCTTGCCAGGGTGTAGCGGTCCTGTCGGACCCAGGTGGGTACCGGGGACTTTGGCTTGAGCACTGAGGGCGTGGCAAGTGCGGATGATGCAGGGGTGGGCACCGATGGCGGGGTGCTGCAGCCCAGCAACGTGAGCGTCAGTCCGAACGTGAAGAGCGTGGGGGGGTGCATGACCAGGCCTCGACAAAAGATGCCGACACCTTGTCGAAAATCCAGGACGCGCCCCCACTGAAAAATCGAATCTCGCCGACCGGATTATGCTGGCGCAACCATGGAAAAGGCGCCCGGAGGCGCCTTGAGGTCAATCGTCGGTGAACATGGGTAACTCGGAAAGTGGCGTCGCATCGGGGTCAAAAATCAGGATGCGGGTGTCGGCTTCACCGGCCAGTAATAGCAGGCGCCGCAGCACCGGTGGTACATGATCTGCCCGCAGGCGAGCGGTCACTTCCCCAGTGCTGAAGTAGCTGCCGCCCGCGGCAATGTTTCTGAGCCAGGGCGTCGAATACAGCTTGCAGCCCACCGCGTTGTTGCTGCTCAGCTCGAAGCACTCGAAGAAACCCGACGGTGAACGACACCAGGCGCACACCTGTAGGTACTCGAACTCTTCTGCAGGCAGGTGCGCACTGCTGATCTCCCAACTGCGGCTGTAGTGCCCGGTAGCAAAGGACAGCTGCTCGATCAGATGCTGAGCAGCTTCCTCACTGGGGAGATCGCTGACGTGCTGCCGGCGGCCATGATGCAGCCCTGTGACCTGATAGAGCACCTGGCTGACGGTGCCATCGGCAGGGCACGGCATACGGACAAACTCGGGCACGCTTTCGCCGTCGGTGATCACTGCGAAGTCATCATCGAACAGGCACGGCCGGAAATTGATGCCATCATCCGGTAGGTCATGCAGCGCAGGGTGAAGGGATCGGTAGCAGGGAGGGCAATCGTCGGCGTAGCTGATCTGCACCACACGTTCGTAGCTCAGGTCCTGGAAGCCGCGGAGGAAGGGATTGGGAAGATTGGACATGATGGCGCTCCAAAATGCAAAGTCACCCCGTACAGGCGGTGACCCTCCAAGTGGTGGGGATGATCAGATCCAGCCGTAATCGGCCAGCGATAGCGGCGTGCCTTCACCCACGATGATGTGGTCCAGCACGTGTACCTCAACCAGGGCCAAGGCCTCGATCAGGCGATTAGTGAGCACCCGATCGGCGCCGCTCGGTTCCGAGCAGCCGGAGGGGTGGTTGTGGCTGAAAATCACCGCTGCGGCGTTGTGCTCAAGCGCCTTAACGACGACCTGGCGCGGGTACACGGAGGCACCGTCGATGCTGCCAGTGAAGAGGATGTCGAAGCTGAGCACGCGGTGACGCGAGTCCAGGCAGAGCAGCGCAAATACCTCATGGTGATAGGGTGCAAGCTGCAATTTTAGATAGGACGCTGCATCGGATGGTGAGATCAGTTGCTCGCCGCGCTGGAAATAACGTTGATCCAGCAACTCCAGCGCTTCGCTCAGCAGCGCATCCTCGCGGGCACGCTGGGCCAATGCAGGGTCGAGACGCTCGACTTGGTTCTGAGCAGTGTTCATGGGCAATTCCTCGTGGGAGACGGAGCGCCCCCTGGAGGAGTGCCCCAGGCAGATGAGAGAGAGGTGAGTTACAGCCGTGTAAAACGGTGACGTGCGCCGTGCAGCGGGCTGTGGCAGCCTTCGCACGGGTGGGTGGAAAAGGCCTGAATGCCTGCGCCGCTGTGCGGATTGAAATCGGCGCTTAGGGGCAGCAAGGCCTGCAGACCGGTGCGCATATGGGAGATGCGTTGCTCGACTTCAGCCTCGCTGTAGTACAGCGACAGTGCGCTGAAGTCGTCGTAGGCAACCGCCTGCAGGCAGTCCTCACAGAGCCAGAAGCTTTCCATGGCGACCTCCGACGTGAATGCAACAGGCGCTCCTGGGAGCGCCTGTTGCTGAGGGGTCAAACTGCCTCAGGCAGACTGACGGGCAGCGGTGGGTTTGCGCGCGGCGGTCGGGGTTGGCTGACCTTGATCGGAGTCACCGTCAGTGTCTGCCTTATCTCCATCCGTCTCCGCGTGCTCAGCTCCCTCAGCAGCGGCGGCAGCGTCGGTGCGGGCGGGCGCACGGTAGCTGAACTGGCCATCGACCTTGATCCACTCGATGAAGATCAAACGGCCTTTGAGGCTGGCGCCGGGTTGCCCCTTGCGTTCGCCTTTCTCGTACAGGAACGGATCGACCCAAAGATCACCGATGCGAAACGCGATGAGAACCTTGCGTTTCGCGCGGACGTCTTCCAGGTGCTCACGGATCAGCCGGTCGGCTTCGCCGCTCGCGACTTTGCAATCGAAGCGGGTGTACTCGACGTCGTCCGAGGCACCGTGCAAGGCCGCGATGTCACAGGCCATGATCGCTTGCCCACGGCGAACCGGGACTTCGCGAACACGGTTCAGGTAACCGATGCCTTGGGTGTGCAGATTGAAGTAGGTGGTGGGGGCGTTATTGCTTGCAGTAGTCATGATGGAGCTCCTGTTTAGCAGAAACGCGGACATCCACCGGCCCTGGCGGCTGGTGAGTTCCGCAAGGGTGAGGTGCAAAAACGTGATCGGTGTGGAGGGCGCTCATCATCGATGGGGCGATGACCGTGCGATCTGCCGAGCGCGAGTCGCACTTGGGGAGAACCACCCGAAGCGGGCGTAGCCTTGAAGGTCCTAGCTACCTGGGTGCTGTCAACGACAGCGGAGTGCAACTCATCTATAAAACGCTGCCAAAGGCGTGTCAACTGAGGAATGTAGGTGGTCTGGCGGAGCGGAAACGGGTGGTTTTCAGTGGATTTTCAGCGGCGAAAAAATAGCCCGACGGTCATCAGGCTAAGAAGAGTTGGACCACCTTTGACCCGGCGATGCGGCATCGGAATTCGTCGCTAAATCTCCGCTGCCGATCCACCTGGATCAACCGACCCTTGTCGTGGCCTGGGTCGGAATCAACTGGCACGCATCCGCGCACAAAAGGTGCCCAGTATTTCGCCGGCGGGCACCGGGGCTGAGCATCGTCGCCGAAGCGGATGACCCGTTCAGCCTGGTGCAAGCTGCATGGGTCATCCGCCTAGAGGACTTGGAACGCTGAGAAGGCCTCCGAAGAGGTGGTGAGGGTGGCTCCGAACTCAACGAGTCTGACCGAACTGCCCGGAGCTAATCGGTCTGTGGGGCGCCAAGCGGCGAGGGGCCTGATCACTAAACCAGCGCTGCGGGGTGCCGTCAAGTCATGCTTTTTTTGCCCGCTTGGGTTTCGCCACCGGCTTTGTGCCCTTGCATTCCGGATAGCGGATGCAAGACCAGAAGCTGCCGCTACGGCCTTTGCGCTGACGCATGGCGCTGCGGCATACCGGACAGAAGGGACCCTTGCTGGGTGGTGTGCGCAGCGTGAGCGAGGCGTTACTGCGCACCAATCGGGTGAGCCACTCCGCCTGCTTGGCGAGAAAGCTCTCGATGCTCAACTGGCCGGATTCGATGCGGTCCAGAGCCTGTTCCCACAGCGCCGTCATCACCGGGTCGGCCACTTCCGGCGGCACCGCTTCGATCAGCGTATGAGCCGCGGCCGAGGCGGCGAGGGTGCGTTTCTTTTTAGTCAAGTAACCATGGTCGATAAGACCCTGGATGATCGCCGCGCGGGTGGCTTCGGTGCCGAGGCCGCAGCTGTCCTTGAGCTTCTGTTTGAGCCGCGGGTCGCTCACCTGGTTGGCGATTGTCTTCATCGCCTTGACCAGCGTGCCTTCGGTATAGGCTTTCGGCGGCTGCGTGCGCTGGGCAATGGCAGCAGCGTCGGTCAGCGCCACCGAAGCGGACTCGCGGAGTGTGGGCAGGCGTTGAGTCTGTTCGCCGGGCTCATTGCCGTGGGTTTCGCTGATCACCGCTTTCCAGCCGCGGGCCAGGATCTGCTTGCTGCGCGCGAGTAGTGGGTCGGCTTGGCACTGCAGCAGCACCTGGGTCTTCAGGTACTCATGCTCAGGGAGAAACTGCGCGAGGTAACGGTCGCGTATCAGTGCATAGACCGACCGTTCAGACTCGGAAAGCTGCGTCAGGTCGAGCGTGATCGCGGTAGGAATGATGCCGTGGTGCGCGGTGATCTTGCTGCTGTTCCAGGCGCGGGAGCGGCGGCAGGGGTCGATCTCCTTAATCGCCTGCCCCAGTGAAGGGCTGGCGGCGACCAGGGCATGGAGGATGCGCGGCACGTCATCGAGCATGGTCTCGGGGAGATAGCCGCAATCGGTACGCGGGTAGGTCGTGGCTTTGTGGGTTTCGTACAGGGCCTGGGCGACCCCCAGCGTTTCCTGGGCACCAAGCCCGAGTTTGGCCGAGCAAACCTCCTGTAGCGTGCCTAGGTCGAACGGCAGCGGCGGGCCCTCACGGACCTGTTCGACCTCGATACTCTGAACACGGGCCGTCCGTTGTTGGCACAGGCGCAGTGCGGTTTGCTTCGCGGCCGCTTCATCGAGGCAGCGGCCAGCGTCATCGCAGACCGTCGCCGGCGGTTGCCAGCAAGCTTTGAAAGTGACGCCGTCAGCTTCCAACAGGGCGTCAACTCTCCAGAAGGGCTGCGGCACAAAGCTGGCGATTGCCCGGTCGCGCTCGACCACCAGGCGCAAGGTGGGGGTCTGTACGCGGCCCACCGGCAGTAACCCATCAAAGCCGGCGCGGCGGCCGAGCAGGGTGAACAGTCGGCTCAGGTTGATGCCCACCAACCAGTCGGCGCGGGAGCGGGCCAGCGCACAGTGATACAGCGGCAAGGTCTGTTCACCCGGACGCAAGCTGGCCAGCGCTCGGCGAATCGAAGCTTCATCCAAGGCGGACAGCCACAGGCGCAGGATCGGCCCCTGGTACTGACAGCGCTCGAGAATCTCCCGGGCGATCATTTCACCCTCGCGATCCGCATCGGTGGCGATGACCACCTCAGTGCAGGTACGCAGTAGCTGGCTGATCACCTTCAATTGGCTGGCGACCTTTGGCTTGGCCACCAGCTCCCAGCGGGTGGGAATGATCGGCAGATCATCCAGCGACCAACGCTTGTAATCGCCATAGGTTTCAGGTGGGGCGGTTTCCAGCAGATGGCCAACACACCAGGTGACGGTGACATGCTGGCCCTGCAGGCAGCCATCACCCCGCCGGTTGGCCTGCAGCACCCGGGCGATGTCGCGTGCTTGGGATGGTTTCTCGCAAATGAACAGGCGCATACGCGGACCCTCTCGGTAGCTACCGACAGGGTGGAGGGATAGGAGGGTAAGGCCAGGGTAAAGTCGAAATTGGCCAGATCGGTTCGCCAGCTCAGTGGCTGGGCCAAGCGTTACTTGCGTTGCGCGAGATGGCTTGCCAGGGTCTGCAGAAACTCCAAGGCGAACTGCTTATCCGCGTCACCCAGCGCCTGGATGATCGAGGTGATCTGCTGACCCTGGTCCTGAGGGCGAGGGCTGATGGCCAAAAGCAATTCATCGGCCGGGCAGCCGTACAAGTCGGCCAACTGCAGCAGCTTCGTCACGGAGAGCTCAACCAGGCCACGCTCGAGGCGAGACACGGCCTCGCCGGTAATGCCCAGGTGCTCGCCGACCTGTTCCTGGGTCAGACCATGGTCGCGACGGTACTTCTGCAACTGGCGGCCAATGTGATGTGGGCTAGGCTCTTTGACGGGCAACGGGGCGCTCTCCAATTCGACCCATATGGTTGTCTACCCACCCACGGATATGAACGCCTCAAAGAGTTGACTAGCAACCCTATGAGGCGTATCACCAAAAATAAGTGTATGACCGACCCGTCCACACGGAGGCATCAACTTGCACGGATCACACCAGAGTGAGGCAGACAAGTTAGCGATCAAGGCCTACGAGTTGTTCATGGCCACCCATCTGGAACCCGACAATCCACAAGTGCGAGCCGAGTTGATCGCCTGGGTGCAGGAGAGTCCGGCGCACTGGCGGGCATTCCTTGCCCTGGACCAGTGCCTGGCGGAGGTGAAGCAGTTGCTGGAGAGTGAGCAGCGTGGGAAGGCCCGGCGAAGTTGAACGTGCTGCAAGGCTCAGTGCTGCCCGCCGGGTGAGCTGCGCAGCCCCTGCGAAATCGCGCAGAGACCGGTTGTTCCGCTGAATTCCAGGGGTCAGCCGGCCTTGCGCGGGGCTTTCTTACCGCCGCCTTTACTATTGGCGTTGGGTTTTTCCTGGGCTTTCTCACGCATGGTCACGGAGGCCAGGCGGTGCGGCAGGATACCAATGCGCCGCGCTTCGACCTTGAAGGTCACCCGCGCGTTGTCATCGCTGTCCTCCCATTCCTCCTTGACCGTGCGGCCCTCGACCAAGACGCGCATGCCTTTCTGGAACAGCGTGCTCCAGTGTTCGGCGTCGCGATGCCAGAGTTCGACGGGCGCCCAATACCCCCCGCGGTCCTCGTAGCCGCTCTCGCGCGGTATCGGGTTGTCGAAGTAGACGTTGAGCCGCAGCAGGCGCCGCGGTTCATCCGGATTGGTGTTGAATTCCTGATATTCCGGGACGCTGCCGATGTTGCCTTCACCAACAAACAAAGTACTCATGTGGGTTACTCCTCGGTGGGGGAACGGGTTAGGGCAAGCTCGGCGGTCTCGAGCTTGCTGGCACCGGTGATGGCTTGGCGATACAGCGACTGCAGGCTGCTCATCTGCAGGTTCAGCACCACACGGTTGGTCTCCAGCTGATACAACGCCTGCCGCAGCTCAGGGTGCAGCCGCGGCTGAACCACCGTCTCCTGCCACACCTGCACGCCCATGCACAGAAAATCCGGGCTGCGCCAGCGTAGGAAATCGGTGCCCGTCGCGCTGTGCTGGACGACCAGGCGCAGGTCCAGCGACGAGAAGGGTGGCTGGGCCATTATCGCCAGCATCACCGCCATCAACTCGGCGACCTGGGTGCGCAGGCGCAGGATCGTCTCGGCGAACTGCTGCAGCTCCCCCTTACCCTTAAAAGGCTTTAAAAGGCCTTTTAGGGAGGCACCCTGTGCGAAGTCGCGATAGGCATCGGCTGACAAACGCCGCGCAATGGCCTCGGCCAGGGTCATGGCTCACCTCCGTCGTTCGGAGTGTCCGCAGGATGCTCCTCGGTTCCCGGCGGATTCGGGCCTTCGATCTCGGAGGGCGCGTTGCTGCGGCTGATCGGAGGAGCGAACTGGGAGCGGCGTGTGCCTTCGAGAATGTCCTGCGGCAGGATGCCGAACTTGTCGATGGCTTCGCGTGCACGGGCATTGTTGGCGGCCATGTCGTCCCGACTCACCCCGGCCAGGCGGTAGCGCTGCGCCAGGCCGAACAGACTGCGCAGTAGATGAGCGCCGCCATCGATCCAGGATTCCATGTCGCCCCGGCCGATCAGCGCCGTGTGGTGGGCGAGCAGCACCCGCCGGACCAGGGTGTCGTAGTCGGTGAGCAGGTAGATTGCGAGAAAGCCCAACTGGCTGCCGATGAACAGCGGCAGGGTCACGGGGTGGATGTTGAGGTTGTCGCCGACATCGACTTGCGTGGGCAGTGCCCGTTCAACTCGACTCATTTGCTGCGTCAGCGTGGCCATGTCGAGCCTGGCCTGTAGCAGCTTTTCCTCCAGCTGCAGCATGAACCAGTCTGCGTATGGATCGCCTTGGCTGCTGGCGTGCTTGAGCAGGTTGGTGACGCTGATGTAACCGGGCATACCCAGGATCGGGTGCACGCCGTCGCGGCCGCTGCGCCCTTGCCACAGCCGTGCCGCATGGTGAGTGTGCAGGGTGAGGGTGATGCTGCTGCGCAGGGAGCCCAGGTTGAGTTGGTAGTGATCGACCATCGCCAGTACCTCGCCGTCGGAATGACGCCGACGATGGGCCGATCCTTGGCCGGCGACGCGAATCATCGCGAAGGTGGTGCGGTCACATTTCCGGAACGGTGGACGTTGCTGGAATCAATGGCATCGGCATTATGTCCACCGAGTTCCAGCCCTATGTAGCCGCAGTGATCCCGCGGCAACGTTGTTTCAGTTGCTCCAGACAGGAGAGGGCAAGTGGCGACGCGGTGCGTTGACCTCCGCGCTTCGGTCGTTCGCGGGGCGGTTCCTCTGACGCTGGCTTGGCTGGGCGTGAAGCAGGGGTTGAGGATTTTTCTTGCTCGGTACGCGCGGCCCACAGGGTGAATTCGCCCTGGCAGGCACGCTTGATCAAGCCCATCAGATAGGCGACGGGTTTTCGAATCTCACCGCGGGCGCAACGCACCGCTGCTTCATTGATCACCGCTTGTTGCTGTTCCGGCTCGAGCTGACGCATCGCCTGGGAGGCCATGCGCCGCTCGTTCGGGTTCAGCGGTAAATCCTCGGGCCATCGCGCTCGACCAAACTCCACCTGCCCCAGTACCGTACTTTTTTTGCTTTGGTCTTTCTGTACAGTACGGCCAGCGTCGGCATTCCGAACTACAGCCAAATCCGCTGCATTGCCGCAGGGTTTGGGATCTGTTGCGCCAGCCGGAGAATTCCGAACGAGGTTGTGTGCGCCAGGTTCGGAATTCTCTGTATCTGCTTCATCGCTCATCAGCGGCAGCGTTTGCTGGTGGACCGGCGGCAGCGAGTCGAGCCTGTCCTTGTCGAGCTGGGACACCTGGGGGTCGGCCTGGATCTCGGCGATCACATGCTGCGCCACGTCCCGGACGCCTTTGGTGGCATGGGAGAGGTTCTGCTGCAGCAGCGCCGCGTAGCCGCTGTCCAGTTCCAACTGCTCGGCCGCGGTCAACGGATCGCCGTGCAGCACATAAACGCAACCACGCACGCAGCCGTTGGTATCGCGTGAGCGCTCCACCAGACTGAGCCAGCGAGTGGTGCGCAAGACGTTGAGTGCGCGGGCGATGGTTTCGCGCGAAGCCTGAGCGCCGCAGGGACTGGTGGCCAGGTAGGGCTGCAGGTCCTGGTAGCGTGGCGTCTTGACCTTACGTTCGGTGATCAGCCAGCGCAGCACCTGCCAGGTGTTACGTTCCAGTGGCGTCAGGCGGCGATCCAGCAGCAAGGTCTGCGGCAGCGGGTTGTTGTCGCCGTAGTAGATCGTTCGTACCGCGGGCTCCTCGGTGGAGACAGCGAGTTTGCCTTGCGCTGCGTACCACTCATTTCGCCGCCGAAGCGCGTCGTAGCACTGGCGCACCACGTCCTGCCAGTCGACCTCGTAAAAGCTCAGCATGGAGTGCCTCCGTACAGTTCGACCTGTTGCCAGACAAGGGTCAGGCTGATCTGTTGTTCCTCGGCCAGCATCATCATCGTGTCCAACGGATCGTTGTCCGGATCCTCCGTGCGCAACTGGCTCCAGCGATTCCACACGGCATGCTCCTGCGCTTCACTCAGCTGGACCGGCCGACCGCGGTGCGTCTCGATCTTCAGCACACGGCGGCGCAGCGCGGTTTCAGAGTGGTCCAGGCCGAAGCAGCGGTACATGATGTTGGAGCTCGCGCCTAATTTGAGCGCCCGGTTGATCAACCGCTCGTTCTGTTCGTCGCGCTCGGCCTGGACGATCAGACGGCGCAACACGGTGATATCGACCTTCACTTCTACCCAGGCAATCGACGAATGCGCCAGGTGAGACAAGGTAGTCGGCGGCAGCGACTGCAGCACCTCGATGTCCTCGTCGGCCAGGCCCAGGGCCTTGCAGCGCTGCAGACGGCCATGGCGCAGCTCATGCAGCACCTGGTTCAACATGGCATGGTTCAACAGATTGAAAGTCGTGCTCATGAGGTGGCTCCTCACGTTATCGAGTGGACGACAGCGTCAGTTCGATCAACTGCCGGGCATGGCGGATCAGCGAGAACAATTGCTCCAGCTGGGCATCAGGAAGTCGTTCCAGGCCCACCGTCAGGGCTGGTCGGTCGGTGAAGGGCAGGTCGTAGACGCCGATCAGCAGCTGACCAAACAGGGCTGCCGGCAACTGCTGACGTTCTTTCCAGGTCACGTCGTCCTGCAGGCGCAGCAGGGCAGAAAGCAGCAGTTGGATACCGG
Source organism: Pseudomonas sp. B13(2017) (assembly GCF_002113245.1). NCBI lineage: Bacteria > Pseudomonadati > Pseudomonadota > Gammaproteobacteria > Pseudomonadales > Pseudomonadaceae > Pseudomonas > Pseudomonas sp. B13(2017). The sequence continues at coordinate 132,467 of NZ_NEJX01000004.1, read as the reverse complement.
TGTGCCGTGAGCTAAGTCGCTCGCCATGCCCCAGTGAAAGCGTGAAGCCGAGGTCATCTGCGAGCGCATTGACCATGTCGCCATCGTCTGCATAAACGGCAAGCTCGGCGGCCAAAGACGCGCAGCTTGCGCGCAAGGCGCTGATCTTTTCCAGTGATGCTGCGCCTGATGGCTCCGTCACGATCGACGTCGGAACTTCCTCGACCTCTGCCAAAAGCTTCTCCGGTAATGGCTCGTCCCCCATCGCTTGGCGAATATCGGGCAGGCATGGTGCTTGCTGCGCCGAGAGGCCTGCATCAGCTTTTGTCGGCTCGGGATTGGGTACCGCAGTCGGCGCTTCGGGCGGATGCACAGATGAAGGCGAGGGCTTTGCAAGCTCACCCGCTGAAGGGGCCGGAGGGGTATGAGTGCTGTTGGCTAGGGGCAGCGAAGGGCGTTGTTCCTGGTGCAGCTCCAGAGCCAACAGACGAGGTGTCTGCTCCAAGGACACGGACATCCTGGCAATGAGTTCATCCTGTAGCTCACTCGAATCCAGTTCCGGCTTTTCACCGTCGAACGCTGACAGAACTTCGAACCACAACAGCGGGAACTGCTCGGAAGCACCGAAATACCGATTCCAAATCGACTCCGCTCGCCGTCGCAAACTGATGAGGCGCGCAATGGCGGATTTGCCCAGGCCCGCGTACAGCATCTGCGGGATGGCAGGGAGCAGGTGCTCGAGCGCGTCGAACATGCGGCTGATGTGTGATTGCGAGATGGGATAGCCACCCGCACTCAAGCGCGTCGCGAGCTCGCGTTGGGTGAGGTAGGTGTCCGAGTACTGGAACATGTCCTGGAGCTTCGCCACGGCCAGAGCCCGCTCGATAAACGTCAACTGGCCATGCAAGTCACTTTCGGCCAGGTGCCCGAGCAAGACATGTGACTCTGACTGCCAAGGTCTGAACAGGCAATGGATCCGGAAGAAGCGCTCTTCGCGCGTTTCCTGCCACAGCTCACCGAGGATGCTCAGACGGGTGTTTCCGCCGTTGCGGATGATGAAGTGCGGCTCATCGGGACGCCGGGTGATCGCAGGTGGCTGATCCAGGCCACGCTCGCGGATTGAGGCTTTGATGTCGTCATACAGCGGGTTGCGCACCACACGCGGGTTGAGCTCGTAGGGCCGGAGTTGCTCGAGAGTGACCACCATCGGTGTATCGCCAACGGTAGCCATGGCGGGGGCGCGGTCGTTTTTCTGCGGAAAGTGCGCCTGTTGCAACTGACGCGTGATGTCTTCGGAGGTTGGTGGCTTCATCACTCATACTCCAATCAGACGCGACGGAGCAGTTGTTGCCCAGCGTCAGTCATAATGCCGGGCGCACGCGCGGCGAGAGCATCGATCTGCTGGGCCCATTGCGGGAATAGCTCGATGGCCAGGCCGCGCATGACCTCTGCGGCGCAAGGACTGCGGCTCCCGGACGGTGGAGTCATTTCCACTCGGTGCACGGGGAGGCCGAGCGAGGCGGCATTGGGATAGGCCACTCGGTCGGGGATCACCGTGCTGCAGACGCTGACATGCGGATCGGCCTGAAAAGAGGCCTGTAGGCTCCGCATGATCAAGCGCGTATCGCGGCGGTTGGCATTGACCTGGTTGAGCAGCAACTTTACCGATGGCAAGTCCACGCCGAGGTAGCGGTAGGGTTCCAGCTCTTCGAACAGACCCAGCGTACCCCTTCGCAGCTCTCGTGCGGCGAGCATTTCCGGCGGGACCGGGCACAGCGCGCAAGAGGAGGCGAGGATGACCATCTCGACGACCACACTGCGTGCGCCTTGGGTGTCGATGATCAGCACATCGTAATGCTCCTCGAAGGCGGGTAGCAGGTTGCGCAGGCGCAGACGGCCATCGGCCGCGTGCAGCAGCAGGGTGCTGATGTACCCGGCGCGGTCGTTGGAGACGATCAAATCCAGGTGCTGAATAACAGTGGCAGAGATCATCTGATCAGGCGCCGTGAGCCGCTGCGCGATAAGTTCGTAGGTACCGGCCTCACGTGCCTCGCTCATGGTGTAGTAGCTGGACAGCGTCGGTTGGCTGTCCAGGTCCAGTAGCAGAACGCGAATGCCGGCATCGGCGAGCACGCCGCCGAGGTTGGCGGCGACGGTAGTCTTGCCCGCGCCGCCCTTGGTCGAGATCAGCGAGAGGACTTCCATGAGTTAGCCCCCCAAGGACAGTCGGTCCTGGACCCACTGTTCGATCTCCAGTGAATCCCATCCGACGGCACGGGTGCCGATACGCCGACATTGCGGAAACTGACCGGCCTTCATCAGGTTGTAGATGTGCGAGCGTTTGAAGCCGGTTTTCTGCTCCACTTCGTCGCGGCGCATGATGTGGCGGTCGGCTGGCAGAGGGGCAGGGCTGGTCGGTTGCATGATGTCACTCCTTAGCGCCGGGTGGCGCGTGGTGGGAAGTGACAGTCAGTGAAGATCGAAAGAGGGTGAAAAACATTGTCAGGCAATGCCGGGTATTGCCTGACAATGCGGCGTTAGCCCCGTTTCGCCTGGGCTATAACTCGGCGCGCCTCGGCAAATCGCCGATCAATGGTACTTTTACTCAGACCCTCCACACCGGGAAAGCGCAGCAGAATAGCGTGGACCAACGCTGCCTGGCTGGAATAGATCGACTGTTGCTTGCCGTTTTGGTTTTTTCCGAGCGTGGTCTCGAGCATGGCGCCGATCAATGTGCTGTGCACGGCTTCAGATGTCTCGGAAGGAATGCCAAGCGACTCGAGTCGCGTTTTCAGCTTGTCGTTGAGCGTAGAAAGGGAGGCCATTTCACCGGCAGTGACAGCATAGCTTTTCTGCAACTGCTCAAGCGTACTCAGGGCATAGTCGAGCTCGGCTTGCTTGGCTAGATGCGCATTCAGGCTGACGCATCCAGAGTGATCAGCATTCTGGGAAAACAAAAAGGCGGGCTTTTGATCGGGAAAGCTCCGCATAAACCAGAGCAGGAGGTCGACGCGCAGAATGGAATAATAACCTCGGTGAACGTGACTCTCCGCAGTGATCGGCTGGCCGAGGTAGGTCGCTGGCAATTCGCCGCTGAGTATGGCGTCGTAGAGACACTCGACGTGGTCGTGCAAGCTTGGCCATTGCGGGAAATGCCTTCGCAAGCTCCCCGGCTGGGAGAGGTCTACTTGGAGAATCTCGTCCTTGTGGTCGGAGAGGTCACACCACAGAATCGCGGCGTCGATGGGGTGGTAGGAGCTTCTTATTGAGATCATGGCACACAGCCTCCTGCTGCGTTCATCCTGGAAGCGCTGGCGTGGGCTGTGATCTGGCCCCTGCCGAGCGAGCCTGATTTAAATGGATCGTTATTAGTATCCTTTGGAGATGACCAGCAACCATTGGATATGTTCAGCACCGTGGCTGTAAACGCGACAGGTTTCGACGCCTGAAAAAATGCATTAATAAGGTCTGTAATAAGGGTATTAAAGCTACCGGAGGGTAAGGAATTTCGAGAGATCACTGAGAGACTACAGAAAGCTTGTCGCGTCAATTACGCTCTTTAGTTCGATAACAGGCTCGGATAACCTGTGGTTTATACGACATACTGCCCGGAAGCTCAGAGCAAGCCTGAAACAGTTCGCCCTGATCTGAACTCTCGCTCGTATCGATCTGGTCCTTTCGGACTACGACATGACAGACCGAGACCGATAGCATCGGCGCATACCTTCTAGGAGCACAGGGAAATGGTAAAGCGAGATGCGGACCGTATTATCTTGATCACTGGCGGGACCAAAGGCATAGGATTTGGTATTGCTGAGACATTTCTAGAGACGGGCGCAAAGGTCATCGTCTGTGGTCGACAGTCTACGCAGCTGCTGCCAAGCGCGGGCGATAATGTTGCGGACTTCGTGCCGGCCGACATCCGCGAGGCCTCCGATATTGAAAAGCTGTTCGGGTATGTCCGGGACCGCTATGGAAAACTGGACGTACTTATCAACAACGCCGGGGGAACTCCGTTCTCGCTGGCGGCCAATGGCTCGGCTCGCTACCATGCATCGCTGATTGACCTCAACCTGACGGCCCCTCTGATCATGGCTATTCATGCCAATGCGCTTATGCAGGAGCAGCCCGAGGGTGGCGTCATTCTCTTCATCGGCAGTGTAGGCGCCTACTCGGCACGGCCGGGTAGCGCCACTTATGCGGCGGCCAAGGCCGGGGTTCTCAGCCTGACCAAGTCTCTGGCAGTTGAATGGGCACCCAAGGTCCGTGTGGTAAGCGTCAGCCCAGGGTTGGTGAAGACCGAGCAGTCACATCTGCACTATGGCGATGAAGACGGAATTGCAGCGGTCAGCGCCACCGTTCCATTGGCCAGGATGGCCACACCTCAGGACATCGGAGACGCCTGCCTATTCATGGCTTCAGGGCGGGCCGGATACGTCAGTGGGGTAGACCTGCTAGTGCATGGTGGGGGGGAATCCCCGGCCTTTCTTAACGCAGCCTCTACCAACAAATAAGTCCCCGGTTGCCTCTGCCGGTTTTGCATAGTCCTGATGGACGATGAGTTCTATCACTCGACGGCCGAGCATCAAGCGCAACCATTGTGTAGGAATTCAACATGTCCAGACCTGTCATTGTATCCGTTGCCCGTACCCCCATCGGGAAGGCCTTCCGAGGGGCATTTAACGACACCGAGGCGCCGCTGCTGGGTGGCGTGGTGGTCAAGGCGGTGGTAGAGCGCGGGCAGGTTGACCCAGCCGACGTCGAAGACGTGGTCATGGGCGCTGCGGCTCAGCAGGGTACTCAGGGCTATAACTTAGGGCGTCTGTGTACTTACACAGGTGGCTTGCCGAATTCGGTAGCGGGCATGGCCCTGGACCGTATGTGTGCGTCTGGGCTGATGAGTATCGCTGCAGTTGGCAACAGCATCGCTAATAGTGAGTTAGGCATCGCGATTGCGGGTGGCGTCGAGTCTATTTCATTGACGCAGAACAAACACAAGAACAGTTACCGAGCGCAATCGAAGGCGGTGCTGGAGGCAGCGCCAGCTGCCTATATCCAGATGATTGAAACTGCCGAAGTCGTCGCGCGTAAGTACGACATCAGTCGCGCTCGACAAGACGAGTTCTCCTGGCAAAGCCAGCAGAACACCGCTGCCGCACAGCGTGATGGCCTGTTCGATGATGAGATGGTCTTTGTCCAGACCTCCAAACAGCTCTTTGACAAAGAAGGCACTCCGATTGGACATGAGCAAGTCACCCTTCAGCAGGACGAGTGCAACCGTCCGGATACCTCACTGGAAAGCCTGTCCAAGTTGAAACCGGTATGGAAGGGCGGGGAGTGGGCTGGCCCAGGTGAACACATCACCGCGGGTAATGCCTCGCAGCTTTCCGACGGTGCAGCGGCGTGCTTGATGATGAGCGAGACCGAAGCCAAGCGCCGTGGTCTGCGGCCGCTCGGTGCATTCGTCGGCTCTGCTGTAGCTGGCTGCAGTCCCGAGGAGATGGGTATCGGGCCTGTTTATGCGATCCCCAAACTGCTGCGCAGGCACGCGCTGGATATCAAAGACATTGGGCTGTGGGAAATCAACGAAGCGTTTGCCTGCCAAGTCATTCATTGCGCCGATCAGTTGGCAATCCCTGCTGATCGTCTCAATGTCAATGGCGGTGCCATCGCCATCGGCCATCCGTTTGGCATGAGTGGTACGCGCATGGTTGCCCATGCGTTGATCGAGGGCCGCCGTCGTGGTGTCAAATACGTCGTTGTGGCGATGTGCATTGGTGGCGGTATGGGCGCCGCAGGCTTGTTCGAAGTGTTATGAGCGAGCTAGCTAACGCGGAAACCTGGCTGGCACGCATCCGCGAGCGGCTGGATGTACCCTATGCCCTGGTGCTGGCCTGCGACCCGGTTAACGCCACGATGATCCGCCACTGGTGCGAAGCCCATGGAATTACCGATCCGCGCTACTGGGCCGGGGATTTGGCGCAGGACGGGCGATTGCGGGCGCCGGCGAGCATGTTGCAGGTCTGGCTGCAGCCTGGGCCAAGCGGCTGGCGGCCCGAAGGCTCGGCCTCCACTGACGCCTGCGAAGTAATTGAATGGTTCGCCAAGGCTGGCTTTACCGGGCTGGTCGGAGTTGGCGTGGAACAAACCTTCCATCGGCCCCTGATTGAGGGCGAGCAGTTGTACTCGATTAGCACACTTACCTATTTGAGTGAGTTGAAGACAACCGGGCTTGGCGTGGGTTATTTTTTTACCGTGCGCCAGGATGTCTACTGCGCGCAGGAACTGGTTGCGCAGGTTAGTTTCCGCCAGCTGTGCTACAGGCCAAAGGTACAGGGATGAGCGACACGACTGCAGTACACTTTGAGGACCTGCGACCTGGCCAGCAGCTGCCAACGCTGGAAGTCGCGGTCAGCACTGGCAGCATCGTCGCCGGTGCTATCGCTACCCGTGACTTTCATCCAATTCATCACGATCTGGACCGGGTCAGGTGCGAAGGGCATGCCGGATTGTTTCTAAACATCTTCAGCAGCAATGCCTATATCGAGCGCTGGGTGAGGAGCTGGTCAGGCCCCACTGGAGGCATTGGTCATATGGACATTCGCTTGGGGGGGCCATGCTATGCCGGGCAGACGCTGCGAATTGCCGGCAGTGTGACCGAGGTGCATCGCGGGCCACCTGGTTGCGTGCACGTAGAGGTGAGCATGACATGCGATGCAACCCGCCATGCTCACGGTAGCTTGAATTTTTACTGGCATTGAATGGCACTGCGACAAGCGGTCGAACGTGTGCGTCGCCCGCGCTTCCACAACAACAATCAAGAGGAAGATGGCATGAGCGACAACGTCCACGTGGCCGACGCTGCGCACAACTCGCTTCGAAAGGCTGCCGTGGTGGTGGCAGGGCCGGCATTGGTCGCGCTGATCCCCATGGCAGCTGCCCCAGCACTACCTGATATGGCCCAGTACTTCAGTGACTCCGGGGACGGCGCGCTGTTGGCCCAATTGGTGATGACCGTACCGGCAATCACCGTTATCGTCGCTGCCCCGCTAATGGGTTACCTGGCTGAGCGGATCGGCCGGCGGGTGACCCTGCTGGTATCGCTGTTGCTGTTTGCCCTCTCCGGAAGTTGCACTGCATCGTTCAGCGATCCTTTCTGGATCATCGCCGCACGCCTGCTGCTGGGCGTTGCTGGAGGCGGTTTGCTAACAGTGTCATTTGCCCTAGCCGGGGACTTCCAGGGTAACAGCCGTGAACGCGTTCTAGGATTCGCAGGTGCGGGCGCGGCGCTGATGGCGATTGTGGCGATGATCGCTGGGGGTTATCTGGTTGACCTGCTAGGCTGGCGCGGGCCATTTACGCTATACCTGCTGTCGATACCGGTATTGTTGCTCGGTTGGGGTATAACCACAGTGCGCAACAGCTCCACCCTCAGCCAGGAAAAGCTGCAATTATCCTCACTGTGGCCGCTTTACCTATTGACCATCCTGTTCTCTATCGGGCTGTTCATGCCCGGTATTCAAGGGCCGTTTCTGCTAGAAGCGGATGGTGTACACAGCGCCACAGCAAGAGGCATGATTCTCTCGGCATATTCCTTAATGGCTGCGGTAGCTGCCGGCTGCTACGGCAGTTTGCGCCGACACATGGCACCAAACTATGTATTGATATTGACCAGCCTGGCCTTGGGCGGCGGATGCATAATGATGGCCCTTGCCCAGAGCACTGCTGGCCTAGTGCTGGGTTGTGTGATCACTGGGATTGGTGCGGGCCTGGTCGAACCAATCACGGTGTCACTGGTGTTGGCCAAGGCGCCTGTAACGATGCGTGGACGTGCTGTTGGCCTGCTGCTCAGTGCGGTGTTCCTTGGCCAGTTCCTCAACCCCCTAGCTGTGGGGCCGCTGCGCAGCTCATACGATATTCACGGAGCGTTTTATGCGGTGGGCGCCACATTCATCATGCTGGCGGTATTGGTCATGGCCGTTGGCCGACGCGCTGTGGCTGCTCACGAAATTCCTACGGGCAGTAACCCCTAAGTCGATGCCCTGGCTGTCCAGGGCATCCACTTTTCAGGCCTGGTTGAACGCCTTACGCAGCGCTTTCGCTGCGACCGTTACCGCCTGGTCTGCTGCCGGGATCAGGCCAAGCATGCTCATGAACCCATGGATCTGGCCGCCCCAGCGGTGCAACCGGGTGGGCACGCCGGCATTGGACAAACGCTTGGCATAGGCTTCGCCTTCGTCGCAGAGCGGGTCGTATTCTGCAGTGATGACGGTTGCCGGTGGCAGCCCGGCGAGGTCATCGGCACGCAGCACGGAAGCGCGCGGATCATGCACATGGGTGGCGTCGGGCAGGTACTGACGCCAGTACCAACGCATCATCTCCAGGGTCAGAAAATAGTCCTGACCATAGCGCTGGTAGCTGGCCGTATCGAAGCGGCAATCGGTCACTGGGTAGAGCAGCAACTGGTGACACAGCTCCATACCGCCCCTTGCCATTATCAACTGAGCGGCGGCTGCCGCCAGATTGCCGCCAGCACTGTCGCCAGCAATGGCTATGCGTTCAGGGTCACCGCCGATCTGTTCGGCGTGCTGCTCAAGCCAGCCGAGGGCTGCCATTACGTCGTCGAGGGCACCGGGAAACTTGGTTTCCGGAGCAAGTCGGTAATCCACCGAAACAATCAGGCTCTCGGCGCGATTGGCCAGACAACGACACAGATTGTCATGCATCGCGGGCGAACCGAAAACAAAACCCCCACCATGCAAGTATAAGGTTACCGGCAGTAGCGAGGCGGTGGACTTGGGGTAGTACAGGCGCAACCACAAAGACTCTCCATTGCCGTCAATGTGCATGTCAACTAATCGATCAACTTCGTCGCCAGCGGCGAACGGGGAGTTGCTTTGGGGGACTGCCGCCAGTGCGGCGCGCACTTCAGCGCCGTCGAGGCTGTAGTCCATTGCCGGCATCATAGCCAGTAAATCCAGGGCAGCACGTGCGTTTGGGTCCAGAGGCATAATGTTGATCTCGTTTTCAGAGGGCTGAAGTGCCCGGGGTATCGATCATTCGCTCAAGGCGTCGTTGCGCAGCCGCGCGGGCTTCTGCGTGGGTGAAGATCCAGAAATGCCCGGCTTGGGCGCCTGCGAGAATCAGCTCGGCAGCCTCGTCAGGTGGCATAGCGTGGCTGATCAACGTGCGCAGGTGCGTGTTCAACTCGTTGCCGTGAGTTGAGTGAGCGGGCAATTCGCTGGCAATGTCTGTGCTGATTGCGCCAGGGCAGGCAACCGAAACCCGGATCGGATTCCCCAACGCCTGCATTTCGGCGTGCAAGCATTCGCTCAACGCGACGACGCCGTGCTTGGAAACGGTATAAGGCGCAACCCACGGGCCGCAGGTGACCCCGGCCAGCGAAGCGATATTGATGATATGGGCGCCGCCTGGTTGTTCGAGCATGCGCGGTACGAATGCCTGGGTTGCGTGAATTACGCCCCACAGATTTACACCTAGGACCCGCTGCCAAGCGTCATTGCCATGTTCCCAGCTGGCGCCGGTGTCCAGCACACCCGCATTGTTGAACAGCAAGTCGACTCGGCCGAAGTGTGAATAGGTGCGGCTGGCCAGCGCCTGCACGGATTCGGTACTGGAGACGTCGGTGACGAAGAGATCTACACAGGCATTCATGCTCTGCAGCAGTCCGCCTAGGGCATGTAAGGTATCCGCGTCGATGTCGGCCAGTACCAGGCGATAGCCACGCCTGGCCAATGCAAGCGCAAGGCTTCTGCCTAGACCTTTGCCAGCGCCTGTTACCACCGCGACTGAATCATTCTCAATGTGCATTTTTTCTCCTGTGGCAAGGTTTCGTTCTACCTCCGTCAAGCGCGATCGGCATCGTCTGCACGGACTAACGGCGAGCTCGTCCAAATGGGGTATGTGCGATGCCTCAGCGGCACCTAATGTGGCGGCTATTGCAAGCAGCGCAAGTGGGCGAGCCACGTTATCGAGGGCTATGCACTGACCGCTACGACAAGCACTGAGGAGAGAGAGATGGCACTGGGACACAAGATCGAGGCACAAGCGATCCCGGAACGTTACGCCAGGGGCTGGCACTGTCTGGGCCTTGCCAACGATTATAAAGATGGCAAACCGCACAAGCTGGAAGTCTTCGGCACAAAGCTGGTGGCTTTTTGTGGCGAGGATGGCAACGTACATATCCTCGATGCCTATTGCATCCACATGGGCGCCGACCTGAGCATGGGCGAGGTCAAGGGCAACGCGGTGGTGTGTCCATTCCATCACTGGAGCTGGAGCGCGGATGGCAAGTGTACCGACATCCCCTACTGCAAGCGCATCCCGCCACGGGCCAAGACTCGTACCTGGCCGACCTGCGAGCAGAATCAACTGTTGTTCGTCTACAACGACCCAGAGGGTAACCCGCCACCGGCGGAGGTGGAAATTCCTCGGATTGACGCCTGCTTCAGCGGCGAGTGGACAGACTGGACGGTCAAGTACTGGTTGTTCAACACCAACTGCCGCGAGCTGGTCGACAACCTAGCCGACGAAGGCCACTTCGACGCGGTGCATCATGCGCCCAATGAATACTTCGCCAACATCTTCGAGAGCCACAAGGCTACCCAAATCACTATCGGCGGCAGTGCAACCCTGACCGAAGGCGGCTTGCGGACCTACAACACTTATTTTGGGCCGGCGTACCACATTACCCATATGGTGGCCGAGCAGGGCGGCAAGACCATCGAGTCGATCCTGCTCAACTCGCACATTCCGCGCGATCTGAACAGCTTTCACCAACGCTTTGGCGTGATCGTCAAGCGCCTACCCGATCTGTCCGACGCTGAGAATGATGCGCTGGCTCAGGCCTATTGCCAGGCCGTATTCGACGCATTCGCCCAGGACCAAGTGATCTGGGACAACAAGATCCGCATCGATAACCCGATGCTGTGTGAGAACGACGGCCCCATCTACCAGCTGCGCAAGTGGTATGCGCAGTTCTACGTGGATGTAGCGGATGTGGCTGGCGACGTACATGTGCCCAAGGTGTTCGAAACCGTAAAGAAGGTGGCTACGCCTGCGCTGCATCACGTGTTCGAGGATGACCGTTGCATCGAGCAGCCCGCAGCCAAGGCCGGGCAGGCGCTCTGAATTTACACAAGTCAGCGCGAGTAATGGCTCGTTACATCTTTAGAGAGAGAATTAGCATGTCTATCCAGACCGCAACCACCGCCGGCACGCCTACCGAGTACGAACTGGTGCAGCGCGCACGTGAGATGGTTCCGACGCTCCTCGAGCGCGCTGCGCAGGCCGAGCAGGATGGCAAGGTGCCTGAGCAGACCATTGCCCAGATGCAGGCCGCCGGCTTCTTTCGGGTTTTGCAGCCCAAGCGGTTCGGCGGCTACCAAATGTCACCGGCAACCTTCTACCGCATTCAGATGACCCTGGCCGAGGGCTGCATGTCCACCGCGTGGGTATACGGCGTTCTCGGCGTGCATCCTTGGCAATTGGCCCTGTTCGACGAGCAGGCGCAGCAGGATGTCTGGGGGCAGGACACCTCGACCCTGGTAGGTTCGACGTACATGCCAGTCGGCAAGGTGACACGCGTTGAAGGTGGCTACCGTCTGAGCGGACGCTGGAGTTTTTCCAGCGGTTGCGATCATGTGCGCTGGCTATTCCTGGGAGGCATGGTACCGGCCCTCGAAGACGGCGGTGCAGCCGAATATAGAACGTTCATGCTGCCAGCCGGCGATTACCGAATTGAACGCAACTGGGACACCTTCGGCTTACGTGGCACTGGCAGCCATGACATTGTGGTAGAGGACGTGTTCGTTGCCGAGCACCGTACACATAGAACCCGTGATGACTCGCCAGCGGCCCGACCAGGCCTGGCCATCAACGATGCGCCATTGTACAGGCTGCCCTTTGCCCAGGTATTCGTCCGCGCCGTTTCCTCTTCCTGCATCGGTGGGCTGCAAGGCGCATTGAATGCGTTTCGCAGCAGTGCGGCCGTGCAGGTCAGCCGTAACTTCCTCGGCGCTACGGCCAACGACCCCTCCGCGCAACTGGTGGCGAGCGAAGCCGCATCTGCGCTGGACCAGCTGAAAACCACCTTGTACCGCAACTTCGAGGCCATGATGCAGGCGGCAGAGCGCGGTGAGCCTGCACCTTTGGAAGACCGCCTGCTGTATCGCTTCCAGTCTTCGCAGGTGCCCGAGGTCTGTGCTCATCATGTCAGCCGTCTGCTCAAGGCCTGTGGCGGCTCTGGGATCTACCGCCAGCATGCGGTGGTGAGGTTCTTCCTCGATATCCATGCAGGTCGTGCCCACGTGGCGAACTATGCCGATCCGGTAGGCCGCAATTTCGGAGGTGTGCTGTGCGGGTTGGACAACAAAGATACGACGGTTTGATGCCATGAGCGCAGAGCAGACACAACTCAGCGACACACAGCATAGCTACGATGTCGTCGTGGTCGGGTCGGGGGCAGGCGCTCTGCTGGCGGCCGTACGCGCTCACGATCTGGGCTTGAAGGTTCTGGTGATCGAAAAGACCGCGCAGGTTGGCGGTACCTCGGCAGTCAGCGGTGGCGGGATCTGGATCCCCAACAACGACCACATCAAGCCCAGCGGCGGTCAGGATTCGTTCGAAGAAGCATATGCTTATCTGCAAGCGGCCGCGCAAGGTCAGGTCTCTGAAGAGCGGGTGTGCGCCTATATCGAGCAGGCCCCCCAAATGCTGCGTTATGCCGAAAGCCGCACCCATGTGCGGTATCGGCCAGTGCCCAATTATGCGGATTACTACCAAAGCTTGCCGGGGGCCAAATTAGGTTACCGCACCCTTGACCCATTGCCGTTTGATGGTCGCCGCCTAGGCGGCTGGCTGCAGAAGTTACGCGAGACGTCACCGACTATGCTGGTCATGGGGCGGATGGGCATGACCACATTCGAGGCGATGACGCTGTTGGCGCGGATGCCTGGATGGAAGAAGCTGGCGTTGAAGATGGGCTGTCGCTACTGGCTGGACCTGCCTGGTCGGCTGATCGGTAAACGCGACCGCCGCTTGACCATGGGCAACGCTCTGGTCGGCTCGTTGCTGTGCTCGCTGCGTGAACGCAACATTGCCACCTGGCTTGATACCGCCCTGACCGGGCTGCGCCACGAGGGTGGTCGGGTCACCGGCATCGATGTCATGCGCGACGGACAACCCTGCGTGATCAGCGCCCGGCGCGGAGTTATCCTCGCCGCTGGTGGCTTCGAGCGAAACCAGCAGATGCGTGAGCAGTACCTGCCCAAGCCAACCCGCAGTGAATGGACCGCCGCCCCGCCGTGCAATACCGGCGATGCTATCCGCGCCGGCCAGCAACTGGGGGCGGCAGTAGATCTTATGCAGCACGCGTGGTGGACGCCGACAGTGCATGTACCTGGGGAAGAAAAGCAGCGTGGGATTTTTTCCGAGCGCGCGCTGCCTGGATGCATCGTGGTCAACCGCCTGGGGCGACGCTTCGCCAACGAGGCGCAGGACTATCTCGACTTTGTGCTCGCCATGTATGAAGACCATGCCAGCACCCAGGCAAATCTGCCGGCTTGGATGATTTTCGACGCGACCTTCCGCCACAAGTACAACGCCGGCCCGCTCGTATCTGGCTCGGTCATGCCTGATCGGTTGCTGCCTGCCGAATGGCTGGGGAAGGTCTTCCATCGTGCGCCGACCCTGACAGCGCTTGCGCAATGCATCGGGATCGATGCCACCGGTCTGGCCGACAGTGTCGAGCGCATCAACCGCTATGCCGCCAGCGGCACCGATGCTGACTTCGGCAAAGGCGGGAACCAGTACGACTTATTCTACGGCGACCCCAGCGTCAAGCCCAATGCCTGCCTGGGCCCGCTGCTCAAACCACCCTTTTATGCGCTGAAGCTGGATGCAGGCGAGATCGGCACCAAAGGCGGCCTCCTGACTGATGCTCAGGCTCGTGTGCTAGATGGCCAGGGGCAGGTAATTGCCGGCCTGTACGCCACGGGTAATACCAGCGCTTCGGTTACCGGGCCGTCCTATCCCGGTGCAGGCGCCACATTGGGCCCGGCGATGACCTTTGGCTTCATTGCCGCTAATCACCTTGCGGGAGAGCACCATGCTTGAAGGAAAGATTTGCCTGGTTACGGGCGCCAGTCGCGGCGTTGGCCGCGGCATCGCTTTAGCGCTGGGCGCCGCCGGGGCAACTGTGTATGTCACCGGACGCAGCACGAAGGAAGGTGATGCACCGCTGCCTGGGACCGTTTATCAAACTGCAGCGGATGTAAGCGCGGCAGGCGGGCAGGGCATCGCGGTGGTATGCGATCACGGTGACGATGGTCAGGTCAAAACCTTGTTTGAACAGATTGAACGCGAGCAAGGGCATTTGGATATTCTGGTCAATTGCGCGATCTGCATCCCTGTTGAACTCACCGATATCGCGCCGTTCTGGGAAAAGCCTTTGAGCATGACCGAGCTGTTCGGTGTTGGCATGCGCTCGGTCTACGTGGCGTGTCACCACGCGGCACCCTTGCTGCTCAAATGCCAAGGACAGATCGTCAATATTTCTTCGGCAGGTGGCCGCTGTTACATGCACGGCCCCGCCTACGGAGCCGCCAAGGCGGCTACCGACAAGATGTCCCACGACATGGCGCATGATCTACGCCCGTTCCAGGTCGGTGTGATTGCCTTGTGGCCAGGGCTGGTCAAGACCGAGCGAACCCTTGCCGTGTGCGCTGATGAACCGGAGAAGTACGGTGACTGGTTGGCCATGGGTGAAACGCCACAATTTCTTGGCAAGGTGGTGGCTGCGCTGTACCACGACGAGCAGCGCATGAGCCGTTCCGGCCAGGTCTTCTATGCCGCCGAGCTTGCCATCGAGTACGGCATACAGGACGAAGGCGGTGTCCAGCCGCCGTCGCACCGTGAGTTTCTCGGCCCGCCCCCAGTGTTCTCGGAAGCGGTGGTTGAATGAGCCAATGCTTTTGTTCCCCCATGCTCACCCTCGAGCGTTTTTAGCCCCTTGATTGGGGCTTTTTTTCAACCTTTTTTCGGCGTGCCCCGTTAGTCCTATTGGACGATGAGATCAGGGCGCTACCTATCGACAATCACTGCAGTGCTGAAATCAAAATAAAAGGGCCCTCAATTGAATACAGCTATGCAGGGAAAAGTGGTGATTATCACCGGAGCCGCTGGTGGCGTAGGCTTGGCGACTGCTACCACGCTGATCAACCGAGGCGCCCGGGTGGTGATCGCCGATGTTGATGAGGGCAAGGGCCGCGAGGCTGCCTACTCATTGGGCGAGACCGCGCTCTACGTGCCGTTGGATGTCGCCAATGCCGGTGATTGGCAGGCGGTCATGGAGCACACTCGTCGCCAGTTCGGCGCCGTCGACGCAGTGATCAACAATGCGGCGGTGTTCCCTGTCGAGGATATTGAACAAACCACCCTGCACGCGTGGCGAAAAACCCTGTCGGTGAATGCTGATGGGGTCTTTCTAGGCTGTAAATATGCCATCAATTCCATGAAGGAGCGCGGCGGTGCAATCGTTAACATTGCCTCAACTGCGGCCGTAGCCGGTCATCCCGGCATGTGTGCCTACTCGGCTTCCAAAGGCGCGGTCTGTGCCCTGACCCGCAATGTCGCGGCCCACTGCCTGAAAAGAGGCTACCGGATTCGCTGTAACACCATCATCCCTGGCGGCGTCCGTACGGCCATGACCGAAAAGATCTGGAAGGGCCAGGATGCGCTCAGCTTCGAGCACAACCCGAGCTCGCCATTTTGCGAACCTGAGGATGTAGCAGCGCTTGCAGCGTTCCTGGTTTCAGACGAGGCGCAGTACATCAATGGCAGTGAGTTGCGTGTCGATAACGCATTTCTCGTAGCCCTTGGCTGAGCGGAGAGCAAACCCATGAGCGGGCCGATCTATCACACCTTGAAGGTTGCACAGGTGATCGACGAAACAGCCGACGCCAAGTCGCTGGTATTTGCCATACCAGCGGTACTGGCGGATGCCTTTCGCTACAAACCTGGCCAATTTCTGACGCTGCGCCTGCCGATCGGCGATGGTTTTCTGCCACGTTGCTATTCGCTGGCCAGCTCGCCGGTGGCCGACCGCGAGCTGAAGGTAACAATAAAGCGCGTGCGGGACGGGCGAGGCTCTAACTGGGTATGCGACAACATTACAGCGGGCGCCCAACTGCAGGTCATGGCACCGGCCGGTGTGTTCACTCCCAAGTCACTCGATGGTGATTTTCTGCTGTTTGGCGGTGGCAGCGGTATCACCCCGGTGTTGTCGATCCTGCGCACGGTCCTCGCGTCAGGTACTGGCAACGTGTGCCTTGTCTACGCCAACCGAGATGAAGGCTCGATCATTTTTCGCGAGGCACTGAAGGCACTAGCTACGCAACACCCCTCTAGGCTGCAGGTCATCCATTGGCTCGACTCGGTACAGGGCATACCGTCAGTAGCGCAACTTAGGGCGTTGGCGCGCCCGTGGCAGCATGCCAACTGCTTTATCTGCGGGCCAGGACCGTTCATGGACGCCTCGGTCGAGGCGCTCAAGGGTCTCGACATCCACCCCGCACAGATCCACGTCGAGCGCTTCGTATCTTTGCCGGAGGAAGGCTCTGAAGTGATGCCGATTCTGGCCAGCTCAGAGAGCCGCGAGGTAGTACTACAGGTGACGCTGGACGGGCAGACCCACGAGGTCCGCGGCAGCAACCAAGAGACCGTGCTTGATGCCATGTTGCGCGCAGGCATCGAGGCGCCTTACTCGTGCAGGGCGGGGGCGTGCGCCACCTGCATGTGTACCGTGCAAAAAGGCGCGGTGAGCTTGCAGGTCAATGACGTGCTCGATGCCCATGAGCTTGAGCAAGGGTGGACCTTAGCGTGCCAGGCAGTGCCTGACAGCGATCACATCGTTTTACGCTTTCCGGACTGAACGGTACGTAATCTCATCCATTCGAGGCATGGAGAACCATGGAGTCTACAAAATTGACCATTCCCGCCATGCTGGCACGCTCGGTTGCACAGTATGGCGACCACACTGCCATCCTGGAACAGGATCAGGCAGTCAGTTATTCGCAGTTGCAACACAGTGCACTGCAGATAACCGCTGGCTTGATCAGCCTCGGCGTGCAGGCAGGGGATCGCGTCGCGATCTGGGCGCCCAATGGCAGCGAGTGGATCATCGCGGCGCTGGGCATTCACTGTGCGGGCGCGGTGTTGGTGCCGGTCAATACGCGCATGAAAGGCAGCGAGGCCGGCTATGTACTGGCTAGCAGTGGGGCGCGGGTGCTGTTCTGTGTGGGGCAGTTTCTGGGCATTCATTATCCTGACCTGCTCAGTGGCAACCGACCCGAGAGCCTGGCTCACATCGTCGTGATTGGGAATGCCCGTGCCGATGAGCTGAGCTGGGATGCTTTCATCGCACAAGGCCGTGCAGCCGACCCACAAGGCGAGCAGGCGCAGGCCCGTACCGATGCGGTCCACGGCGAAATGCCCAGTGACCTGATGTTTACTTCCGGTACGACCGGCAACCCGAAGGGGGTGCTGGCGGGGCACGCTCAGAATCTGCGGGCGATTGGCGGCTGGGCGGAGGCAATGGAGTTGTGTGCTGACGACCGTTATCTAATCGTCAATCCGTTCTTCCATGCGATGGGCTACAAGGCGGGTTGGCTGGCTGCGCTGATGTCCGGCGCGACCATTATTCCGCTGCAAATTTTCGACAGTGCAGTCATCCTGCAAACTATTGAGCGCGTGCGGATAAGCGTTCTGCCGGGCCCTCCTACCGTGTTCCATGGACTGTTGGCCGACCCGGGTTTGCGCAAAACGGATCTGTCCAGCCTGCGCGCCTCGATCACAGGGTCTACCACCATTCCGCCCAGTCTGATTCAGCGTATGCGTGATGAACTGGGCTTTAAGGTGGTGCTGACCGGCTATGGGCTGACCGAATCCTGTGGCTTCGCCACCCTGACCGATCGCTACGATGATCCTGAGCGGGTGGCCAACACATGTGGCAGGGCCATGCCAGGGGTAGAGCTAAAAATCGTTGATGAATCGGGCGAACCAGCCGCTGTGGGGGTAGCGGGCGAGTTGCTGATACGAGGCTATAACGTCATGCAGGGGTACTTCGGCGATCCACAGGCAACTGCCGAGGTCATCGATGAGCATGGCTGGCTACGCACAGGGGACATTGGCCTTATAGATGCCGCCGGTTACCTGCGTATCACCGACCGGCTCAAGGATATGTATATCGCCGGTGGCTTCAATTGTTACCCGGCGGAAATCGAACGGCTGATAGCCGCGCATCCTGGGGTGGCTCAGGTCGCTGTGGTAGGGGTTGCCGACGAGCGCATGGGCGAGGTGGGACGTGCCTTCATCGTGTTGCGGCCAGGGGCCCAGCTTGGAGCGGAGGAACTGGTCAGTTGGTGTCGCGCAACCATGGCCAACTACAAAGTCCCTCGCTATATCGACTTCGTCCAGAGCTTGCCGGTGAACCCGGGCGGCAAAGTGCTCAAGCGCGAACTCAAAGCGGTAGCAATACCTACAGTGTGACACCGAGGAGTCGGGCGCAGCCCTTACCAGGGCTCGCGCCGCGCCCATGAAACAGCCTTGAACCGATAGTCTCATTGGACGATGTTCAACCTGATCATGCTGTACAGAATGGCCCTCAGAGAATCGAACACACTGAGAGGCACTCATGATCGATATAAGAGGGCTGGCCTACGTAGTTGCCGAATCAACCGACATCCCCCGTTGGAAGCGCTACGCAGAAAAGGTAATCGGGTGCATGACCGCGCCGACTGAGGCTGGCGGTCTGTACCTCAAGTTCGATGAGCGCCCGCACCGCTATGTCGTTATTCCCGGTGAGAAAGACTGCTACTTCGCGTCCGGCTGGGAAGTGGCTGACCAACAGGCTTTCGATCAGGCCTTCAGTGAACTGCAACAGGCAGGTGTCAGCCCTCAGTTGGCGTCCCCAGCGGAGCTGGTTTCGCGGCGTTTCAGCGGCATGGCCTGGTTCCTTGATCCGTCCGGCAATCGTCATGAAGTTGTCTGGGGCCTGAAGTCGGACTTCGCTCCATTTGACTCCCCCGTGGGCGTGCCGCGGTTTATCACCGGTTCGATGGGCCTGGGCCATACGGTGTTGCCTGCGCCCAACTTCGACGCCACCTGGGGCTTTTTCCGGGATGTCATGGGCTTTGGCCTTTCGGATATCTACAACCACCAGGCCGGCCCGGACGCTCCGGTCCAGCGGCTGCATTTCACCCACTGCAACAACGGTCGTCAGCACAGCCTTGCACTGTTCGAAGCGCAGGCGCCGTCAGGCTGCATCCATGTCATGGCCGAAGTCGATTCGATGACCGAAGTCGGCCGGGCCCTGGACCGCTGCAAGGCCGAAGGTTTCAAGCTGTTGGCCAGCCTTGGTCAGCATGTCAATGACGAGATGGTGTCGTTCTACATGGAGACCCCGGGCGGCTTTGCCATGGAGTACGGCCATGGCGGCCTGGTCGTGGACTGGAGCCAGCATTCGGTGTTCGAGGCGACGTCAATCAGCTACTGGGGTCATGACTGGAGTCTCGGTCTGGCTACCGCCCACCTGGATAAATGAGGATGAGCATGAACAAACAACTCAGCGCCAAGGATGTCATTGCCAATCTGCGCGATGGCATGACCATCGGCATTGGCGGTTGGGGGCCGCGCCGCAAACCCATGGCGATCGTTCGCGAGCTGCTTCGTTCAGACCTCAAGGATTTGACCATAGTCAGTTACGGAGGCCCGGAAGTCGGCATGCTCTGTGCGGCGGGCAAGGTCAGGAAGTTGATCTTCGGCTTCGTCACACTGGATGCAATCCCGCTCGAACCCCATTTTCGCAAAGCCCGCGAGGCTGGCGCGCTGGAGGTCATGGAGCTGGATGAAGGCATGTTCGAATGGGGCTTGCGCGCTGCCGGCATGCGCATGTCGTTTCTACCCACCCGCTGTGGCCTGGGCACCGATGTGCTGACTCGCAACCCGCAACTGCGCACAGTCCGTTCGCCTTACGACGACGGTGAGGTATACGTCGCCATGCCGGCGTTGCACCTTGACGTAGCGTTACTCCACGTAAACGAGTCGGATCGGCTCGGCAACACCTTGATCAAGGGCGCCGACCCTTTGTTTGACCATCTGTTCGCCCGTGCTGCCAAGCACTGTTACGTGAGCACCGAGGTGCTGCATGACTGCTTCGGCCTGCCAGGCGAAACGGCTCGACTGAATTTTTTCGAACGCTATTTGGTGACCGGTGTGGTGCACGCACCTTATGGCGCGCACCCGACCTACAGTGGCCCCGACTACGGCTGGGACCTGGAGCATTTGAAGCGCTATTGCGCCAGTGCCACCCAGGCCGATGGCTGGCAAGAGTACGCCGCTGAATTCATCCAATGCGACGAGGCTCAGTACCTGGAGCGAGTCGGCGGTGCCGCGCGCATCGGGCAACTGCCGCTGCCGGTGTTCTAGCGTCCCCGATCAAAGCCAAGGAATACGCTCATGACTCAAGTTGCTACCCGTGCCAGCGAGTACACGCTGGCCGAATTGATGATCGTCGCCTGCAGCGAAGCATGGCGCGGCAACGGCGAAATCCTCGCCTCGGGCATCGGCGTGCTGCCCCGGTTGGGTGCAAGCCTTGCCAAACTGACTCACTCGCCTGAATTGCTGATGACCGACAGCGAGTGTTTTCTGGTCGAAGAACCGATCCCGTTAGGCCCGCGTGGTGATTACACACCTCGCTACAGCGGCTACATGTCGTTTGACCGGGTCTTCGAGTGCGTCTGGGGCGGCCGTCGCCACGCCATGATTGGCCCAACCCAGATCGACCGTTTTGGTCAGACCAACCTGTCGCTGGTCGGCGACTACCAGCAGCCGCGCACGGCAGTGCTTGGCGTGCGTGGTCTTCCAGGTAACAGCATCAACCACGCCAACTCGCTGTTCGTTCCGAACCATGGGCCACGGGTATTCGTCGGTGGTGAGGTCGATATGGTCTCCGGCGCGGGCTACAACCCTGAACGTCTGCCAGAAGGCGCTAACAACGATTTCGTCGATTTGCGGCGGATCGTCACCGATCTGTGCGTGATGGATTTCGCCGGGCCTGATCGCAGCATTCGGGTCATCTCGCTGCACCCAGGCGTGAGCTTCGAACAGGTGCAGGCGGCTACAGGCTTCCCGTTGCAGCAGGCCCAGGTTGTCGAGCAGACACCAGCGCCTACGGCAGAACAGCTGGCAATCATCGCTCGCATGGATCCGCATGGCCTGCGTGCCGGTGTGATCAAAAACAATCCACCCGGCAACCGCCAGGGTTGATCGCTGCGTTTACGGAGGAAAAGCAATGGTCCAAGCAACCCAGCACTCCGAAGCGTCTGCCGACGTGGTCCTGTACCACGTCGAAGCTGGCATCGCGACGGTCACGATGAACCGCCCGGAGTATCACAACGCGCAAAATTCGCAAATGACCTATGCCTTGGACGCTGCGTTTCGACGCGCGGTGGACGATGACGAGGTCAAGGTGATTGTGCTGCGCGGCAGCGGCAAACACTTCTCTGCAGGCCATGACATCGGCACCCCGGGACGCGACATCAACCAGAGTTTCGATCGTGCTTCGCTGTGGTACGACCATGTCAACAAGCCCGGCGGCGAATTCCTGTATGTGCGCGAGCAGGAAGTCTACCTGGGCATGTGCCGGCGCTGGCGCGAGCTGCCCAAACCGACCATTGCGATGGTCCAAGGCGCATGCGTTGCCGGCGGGTTGATGCTGGCCTGGGTGTGCGACCTGATCATCGCCAGTGACGATGCGCACTTCTCTGACCCAGTGGTGCGCATGGGTATACCCGGCGTCGAGTATTTCGCCCATGCTTTCGAACTGCACCCACGGATTGCCAAGGAGTTTCTCTTCCTCGGCGAGCGGATGAGCGCCGAGCGGGCCTATCAGATGGGCATGGTCAACCAGATCGCCGCGCGGGAGGAGCTTGAGGCGAAAACCTATTCCGTGGCGCAGCGCATCGCCAAGATGCCACGCATGGGCCTGGCCCTGACCAAGCAGGCGATCAATCACATCGAAGACCTGCAAGGCAAGCGCACCGGTATGGATGCAGCGTTCGCCTGGCACCACTTTGCCCATGCCCACAACGAGCTGATCAGCGGCGACAAGCTGGGTGGCTACGACGCCAAGGCGATGGCTGACTCCCAACGCGTTGTTGACCCGCGAGTGGCCAAATAATGAGCGTAAGCCTGCACACGCCGGTCTGCAGCCTGCTGGGTTGCGATTACCCGATCATTCAGACGGCGATGGGCTGGGTGGCCGATGCCCGCCTGGTGGCTGCGGTGGGCGATGCCGGCGGTTTCGGTTTCCTGGCAGCAGCGACGCTATCTACAGCCCAGCTGGAGGCCGAAATCGAGCGCCTGCATGGGCTGTCCACGCGCCCGTTCGGGATCAACTTTCACATGTTCCAGGCCAATGCCCAGCAGGTGTTGGCGTTGATCATCAAGCACCGTGTGCGGGCCGCCAGCTATGGCCGCGGTGCAGATCCGCGCTGTATCGAACAGCTCAAACAAGCCGGCGTCGTTTGCCTGCCCACCGTTGGAGCTACACGCCATGCGCTCAAGGCGGTGGCGATGGGGGCCGACGGGGTAATCGTGCAGGGCGCTGAGGGCGGTGGGCACACTGGCGCGGTGCCGACCAGTCTACTGCTGCCGCAGGTACTTGATGCAGTTCAGGTGCCCGTTATTGCTGCCGGCGGTTTGCATGAAGGCCGTGGGCTGGCTGCCGCGTTGGCGGCAGGCGCACAGGGTATCGCGATGGGCACTCGTTTTCTGCTTACCGAAGAGTCGCCGGTGCCTCTCCAGACCCTGGCGCATTACCTGCGCGTTGTGGACGCTGGCGAGATCCGTGTGTCATCGGCGGTTGACGGTTTGCCGCAGCGGTTGATCGACAACGCGGTGCTGCAACGCCTTGAGCAAAGCAGCCGGGCTCGCCGCAGCTGGCAAGCATTGGCCGGGGCCTGGGCGTTCCAGCGAGCCAGCGGGCTCGGCCTGCTGGCCTCGCTGAAAACCGCCCTTAGTCTGTTACGCCGCGACCGGCGCAGCGTGCTGCAAACCCTTGGCACAGCGCGTGGCGCTTACTTGATCAGCCAATCACTGCGTGAAGGTCGCCCCGAGCATGGGCTGCTGCCCAGCGGGCAAGTGGCCGCCTGCATCACGCAGCTGCAAAGCTGCGCCGAGGTCATCGATTCCATTGTCGTTCAGGCAACGCAGCGACTTGCAGCGGTGCAGGGCTGGATGGCGCCCAATCTTGAGGTGAGGGTATGACTCAGAGTTTTTACAGTAGCGTAGAAGCGGGCATTGCCGAGCTGGTCATCGATCACCCCCCGGTCAACGCCCTGGACAGTACCGGATGGTTTGCTCTGGCGCGGGCCATCGACGAGCTGGGTGGCCGTGACGATGTACATGTACTGGTGATCAGGGCCGAGGGCAGGGGGTTCTGCGCGGGGGTCGACATCAAGGAACTGGCCAGTCATCCAGAGCGCATCGTCGCTGTCAACGCGGGCAACTACGCCACCTTCAAGGCAGTGCACCGTTGCCCGGTACCGGTGGTTGCAGCAGTGCACGGTTTTGTGCTCGGCGGAGGCATTGGTATAGCCGGCGCCGCCGACATCGTTGTCGGGTCGGACTGCGCCACCTTTGGTGTGCCAGAGGTTGATCGCGGCGCCATGGGCGGCGGCGCTCACCTGCAACGTCTGTTCCCGGTGCAGAAGGTCCGCCATATGTACTTCACCGGCGAAAAGATCGATGCCAGCGAGGCCTATCGGCTGGGCGCGCTTGAGCGTGTGGTACCCCGCGCTGAACTGCGTGCTGCCGCGCTGCAGATCGCCGGACACATCGCCACCAAGAGCCCAGCCATGATCCGTCTGGCCAAGGAAGCGCTGAACGGTGTCGAGGATGGCGACCTGGAAAACAAATACCGCTGGGAGCAGGGCTTCACGCTCCAGGCATATCTGAACGCGGACTCGACGGAGTCGCGTCAAGCCTTCGTCGAAAAGCGGGACGTGGACTTCACCCCCGGCAGTTCGGATTGAGTCAGGAGAGCCAGGATGAAACTTGAATATACAGCTGCACAACAGGCGTTCCGCCAGGAAATCCGCAGCTGGTTGGCGGCCAACGTGCCGAAACGACCGCTGGACAGTTTTGACTGCGCGGAAGGCTTCGAACAACACCGCGAGTGGGAGCGAACCCTCGCCACCGGACAGTGGAGCATGGTCACCTGGCCAAAGGAGCTGGGCGGGCGCGGCTGCGACCTGATCGAATGGCTGATCTTTGAAGAGGAATACTGGCGGGCTGCTGCACCGATGCGGGTCAACCAGAACGGCATCTTTCTGCTCGGCCCGACCCTGATGGACTTCGGCACGCCGGCGCAAAAGCAGCGTTTCCTGCCAATGATGGCCAGTGGCGAGAGCATCTGGGCGCAGGGCTGGTCAGAACCCAATGCTGGCTCGGATATGGCTGCGGTGCGTGCCAAGGCTACCCGCGATGGCGATCACTACGTACTCAACGGCCAGAAAACCTGGTCGACAAGGGCGGTCTGGGCTGACTGGCTGTTTGGCCTGTTCCGTACCGATCCTTCCTCGCAGCGCCACCATGGTTTGAGTTTTCTGCTGGTGCCTTTGGATCTTCCAGGCATCACCGTGCGCCCGATCCGCCAGCTCAACGGTCTACCCGGCTTTGCCGAGGTGTTCTTCGACGACGTACGGGTGCCAGTTGAAAACCGCTTGAGTGAGGAGGGTGCGGGCTGGCAGGTGGCCATGTCCACGGCGGGTTTCGAGCGCGGACTGATGCTGCGCTCGCCGGCACGCTTCCAGGCCACTGCCAAGGCGCTGGTCGAGCTGTACTTGGCCAATCAGGAATCGGCAGACCAGGACCCCTCGGTTCGTGACGCAGTGGTCTCGGCATGGATGCAGGCCGAGGCCTACACCCTGGCTACCTACCGTACTGCCAGCAACCTTATCGCCGGCGGCCACATTGGCGCTGAATCCAGCACCAACAAGATCTTCTGGTCGGAGCTCGATCAGCGCATGCATGCCACGGCGATGCAGATCCTTGGCGCGCGGGCCGAACTGTTGCCGCACTCGCCCGCAGCGGCAGGCGTTGGCAATTGGCTGGATGGCTTCCTGTTTGCCCAAGCGGGGCCGATCTACGCCGGCACCAATGAAATTCAGCGCAACATCATTGCCGAGCGCATGCTCGGCATGCCCCGCTAAGGAGAGGGCCATGGACTTTCAGTTCAGCGAAGATCAATTACTGTTTCGCGACACCATGCGCCGCTTCTTCATGGTGGAAGCTGCACCCGAAATGCTCAGGGAGCTGTGGGAAACCGAGGCGGGTCGCTCGCCGCAACTGCGGCGCAAGATCGCCGACCAGGGCTTGACCGCGCTGTCGGTTGGCGAGGCTTTTGGTGGCCTCGGCCTGGGTGACCTGGACTGGGCGCTGATGACACCTGAACTTGGCTACTTTGCCATTCCTGACTCGCTTGCCGGTACGGCCTACCTGGCTGCGGCCATGCTCAGTGCGCTACCCGATGACTGCACTTGCAAGCAAACCTGGCTGCCCAGAGTCGCCGACGGCAGCGCGCGTATCGCGGTGGGGCATCCCCAGGATTTGCTGGTTGCCGATGCGCACCTGAGCGACCTGTTGCTACTGCCACACAAGGGTGAGGTGCATGCGGTCAGTCGGGATCAAGTCCAGCTTGAGCGCAACCACAGCGTGGATCTGTCACGGCGTCTTTCGCAAGTAAGCTGGACGCCTGGTCCCGACAGCCTGCTGGCGGATGCCAGCCTGGGCGGCAAAATCTGGGCCGATACGCTTGAGCGCGGCGCTCTGGCCACCAGCGGTCAACTCCTTGGGCTAGCGCGGCGGATGCTTGACCTGTCGATCGACTACACCGCTGAGCGCAAGCAGTTCGGCAAGCCGATAGGCAGTTTCCAGGCGGTCAAGCATCACCTTGCCGACGTTGCCGTGCTGATCGAGTTCGCCAAGCCAGTGTTTTACCGGGCGGCCTATGCCGTCGCCCATGATCTGCCAGACCGTCAAGTACACGTCTCTCACGCCAAACTGGCTGCCGGTGAAGCGGCATTGCTCGCGGCCAGGCATGGCATCCAGGTACATGGGGCAATGGGGTACACCTGGGAAGTCGACCTGCAGATCTTCATGAAGCGCGCCTGGGCCCTTGTCGGCACTTGGGGTGATCGAGGTTTCCACAAGGCTCGTGTCGCCCGTTACGTCCTTGAGAACCCAGGCCAGCTTGGCCCGGGCAATACCTTCACTATCAATCAATGAGGTCTAATATGGCTCAAGCCTATATCGTAGATGCCTTGCGCACGCCGACCGGCAAACGCCGCGGAGCGCTTTCCACGGTGCACCCTGCGGACCTCGGTGCTCATGTATTGAATGCTTTGGTCTCGCGCAATGCGATCCCTGCCGAAGACTACGATGATGTGATCTTCGGCTGCGTCGACGCTGTCGGCCCTAACGCTGGGGTCATCGCCAGAACGTCTTGGCTGGCGGCTGGCTTGCCGGATCATGTACCTGGCACCGTGATTGACCGCGCCTGCGGATCTTCGCAACAGGCCCTGCATTTCGCCGCCCAGGCAGTGATGAGTGGCACCCAGGATGTCGTGGCTGTGGGTGGCGTGCAGAACATGAGCCTAGTGCCGATTGCATACGCCATGACGGCCGCACAGCCGTTGGGCTTTACCGACCCGTTTTCGGGTAGCGCCGGCTGGCGTGCCCGGTACAGCGACCAGCCGGTCAACCAGTTCTACGCCGCGCAAATCATTGCCGACAAGTGGAAGCTCACGCGTCAGGACATGGAGCGCTTCTCGGTGGAAAGCCACGAGCGCGCGCTCAGGGCAATTAGCGAGGGCCGCTTCGAGCGCGAAATCGTGGCGTTGAATGGCTTGAGCGTGGACGAAACACCACGCACGCCCAACCTTGAGAAAATGGCATCGCTGGAGCCGGTGGACCCCACCTATCCGGCTATCACCGCCGCTGTCTCGAGCCAGACGGCTGACGCTGCTTCAGCGCTGCTGGTAGTTTCCGAAGCAGCGCTCAAGCGTTACGGGCTTACCCCAAGAGCGCGCGTTGAGCACCTCAGTGTGCGGGCCGACGATCCTATCTGGCACCTGACTGCACCTATTGCTGCAACCAAGGCTGCCTTGAAAAAGTCCGGGCTGCGCCTGGCCGACATCGATCTTGTTGAAATCAATGAGGCGTTTGCCTCGGTGGTGCAGGCCTGGTTGATCGAAACCGGCTACCCGGCAGAGCGCACCAACGTCAACGGTGGTGCGATTGCCCTGGGTCATCCGCTGGGAGCCAGCGGCGCACGCCTTATGACTACGTTGCTGCACGAACTGGAGCGTACCGGTGGCCGCTATGGGCTGCAGACCATGTGCGAAGGCGGCGGGCAAGCCAACGTCACCATCATCGAACGACTGGGTTGAAGGGCACAATCATGACAATTTGCGCAAATCGTACAGTGATCATCACCGGTGCCGGTGGCGGGTTGGGGCGTGCTTATGCGCTGGCTTTCGCCGAGCAAGGGGCCAATGTCCTGGTCAACGATATTCGAGTTGAAGCGGCTCAAGCAGTGGTGGAGGAGATCAAGGCTGCTGGCGGCAACGCCGTGGCCAACGCCGACGACATTACCCGCGTAGAAAGTGCACGGGCCATCGTCGACCAGGCGTTGTCGAATTTTGGCGAAGTGCATGTACTGGTCAATAACGCGGGTAATCTCCGCGACCGCATGTTCGTCAGCCTCACCGAAGAGGACTGGGATGAAGTGATGAGGGTCCACCTCAAAGGTCACTTCTGCCTCGCCAATACCCTCGCCAGACATTGGCGCGACAAGGCCAAAGCCGGCGAAACGGTTGCTGCGCGCATTATCAACACCAGTTCCGGTGCCGGCCTGCAGGGTTCGGTTGGCCAGTCCAATTATGCTACCGCCAAGGCGGGCATCTGCGCGCTGACGCTGGTGCAGGCGACCGAGCTGGGCCGCTACGGGGTCACCGTGAATGCCCTTGCCCCTGCGGCGCGCACCAGCATGACCGAATCGGCGATGCCTGACGTGGTGAAGAAGCCCGATGACCAGAGCTTTGACTTCTGGGACCCTGCCAATGTGGCGCCGCTGGTGGTGTGGTTGGGTAGTGAAGGGTCAGGGCATGTCAGCGGTCGCGTGTTCGAGGCCTCCGGCGGCAAACTCTCGGTGGCCGATGGCTGGCGTACAGGGCCTGAGCGTGACAAACAGGCACGGTGGTCGGTAAACGAGATCGGGGCGGCAGTCGACCAGCTGATCGCCGAAGGGGTGGCCCCGCAGAAGGTGTACGGCTCATGAGCAAGCGCATGGATTTCATCCTGAATCAGGATCAGCGGATGATTGCCGAGGCGGCCGCTAGTTTCCTCAGCGAAACCTGCCCATCGGCCGTGGTGCGCGAGGCGATGGGTATGACCCCGGGCGGCGACACCGCCTTGTGGCGCAGGGTCGGTGAAGAAATGGGCTGGTGCGCCACTCATGTGCCCGAGGCGTTCGGGGGCCTTGGTCTGTCGTGGATCGAACTGACGTTGATCCTCGAACAAATGGGCCGACACTTGTTGCCGTCGCCATTTTTCGCCACCGTGGCAATGGCCGCGACTGCGCTGATTGAAGCTGTACCGGATGGCCGCAAGGACAGTTACCTGGAACAGATTGCTGCCGGCCAATTACGTGCAACGCTGGCGCTCGCCAGCAGTGGCCTGCAGTGGCGGCCGCAAGCGCTCCAAGCCACCGCTGTGGTCTGCCCGCATGGCTATCGCCTCGACGGCGTCTACCGCCATGTAGCGGATGGGGCGACGGCTCAATTGCTGCTGCTGCCGGCCCGTCTGGAGAATGGCGAGATAGCCCTGTTCGCCGTGACAGATGACACTCCGGGCCTCACCGCCCGAGCTCACCAGAGCATGGATCTGACCCGCCAGATAGCTGAAGTGCGCTTGGACGGCGTCACCGTCGCCGCCAGCCAGTTGATGGCGAGCGGCGCGCTGCTGGAGGATGGCCTGGCCCGTACGCAAGCATTGGCGACCTTGGCGCTGGCTGCCGAACAGCTGGGCGGGGCGCAGCAGTGCCTGGACTTGACACTGGCGTACGCTGCCGAGCGGGTTCAGTTTGGCCAACCGATCAACAGCTTCCAGGCCGTGAAACACCGTTGCGCGGAAATGATGGTACAGATCGAAGCTACCCGTTCCGCGGTTGCGGGTGCCGCCAGGGTGGCCGCAATGCAGCCTTCGACCGCCGCCTTGGTGCGCGAAGCAGCCTGCGTCAAGGCGTTTGCCAGCGATACCTTTTTCTTCTGCGCGCAGGAAGCCATTCAGCTGCATGGCGGCGTAGGTTTTACCTGGGAATATGACCCGCAGTTGTACTTCAAACGGGCCCAGGCCAGTGCGCATTGGTTCGGCTCGGCGGATGAAGCACGTGAAACCGTGGCGGCCTGGCTGATTGGCGGCGGTAGCGAGGATGACAACGCCTTGGCTGAGTCGACCGAGGACCAGGCATTTCGCCGTGAAGTTGCGCTGTGGATGCAACAGCACCTGACCGGCCGCTACGCCTGCCTGAAGCATCGGGGCGGGGCGGGCGATGAAGAAGCCTACCCGGAACTACGTAAAGCCTGGGAGCAAGAACTGGCCAAAGCCGGCTGGACCTGTGTCGGCTGGCCTCAGGCGTATGGCGGCAGAGGCTTGACGGTGGCCCAGCAGATCATCTTCCACGAGGAGTATGCCAAGGCCGGCGGGCCAGGCAATATCGGCCATCTTGGAGAAACACTGCTCGGCCCAACCCTGATCGCCTACGGAACGCAAGAGCAGAAGGAACGCTTCCTGCCCGGTATCGTGGCGGGTACCGAATACTGGTGTCAGGGTTATTCAGAACCGGCGGCGGGTTCGGACCTGGGTAATGTTCAAACCCGCGCCAGGTTCGATGAAGCCACCGGCGAGTGGGTGCTGCACGGGCAGAAAGTGTGGACATCGCTGGCCCATGAGTCGCAGTGGGTGTTTGTGGTTGCTCGTTGTGAGGCAGAGTCGCGCGGCCATCGCGGGCTGATCTTCCTGTTGGTCAAGCTGGACCAGCCGGGTGTAGAGGTTCGCGGCATCAAGCAGATTACTGGCACCTGTGAATTCAACGAAGTGTTCTTTGACGGTGCCCGCTGCCCGGGCAACAACGTGGTAGGTGAGCCTGGGGACGGCTGGAAGATCGCCATGGCCTTGCTCGGCTTCGAACGGGGTCTGTCGTGGATCGGCATGCAGATGCACTTCGCTCATCAGTTGGAACTGGTCTGCAAGGCGGCGCGAGATACCGGCAGCCAGGACAACCCGGCCGTGCGCAGGCGCATTGGCCAGGCATGGATGGGCCTGAAGGTGATGCACTACAACACCTTGCGCACCCTGAGCGGTGGTGAGGACGGCAGCCTGTCGCGCGAGGGCTACATCATCAAGTACTACTGGTCTAACTGGCACCGTGACCTGGGCAAGTTGGCCATGGACGCCCTTGGCATGGAAGGCGACATCTTCATCGATGATTTCACCCGTACCCGCTTGCAGCAGGTTTTCCTGTTCAGCCGCTCGGACACCATCGTCGCTGGCACCAACGAAATCCAGCTGAATATCATCGCCGAGCGCGCGTTGGGCATGCCCAAGCAGCCGCGTCCCGCCCTGTGAGAACCAAACCATGATTACTATTCCTGAATACGTGACCGGCCACGATCTGCTCAAAGGGCGTACAGCATTGGTTACCGCTGCTGCCGGTGGTGGTATCGGATATTCCACGGCCAAGCGTTTCGCCGAGGAAGGCGTGCGCGCACTGATGCTCTCGGATGTGCATCCGCGCCGGTTGGAAGAGGCCGTTGCGCGTCTGCAGAATGAAACCGGGCTGCAGGCCATTTATGGGCATGTGTGCGATGTGACCCAGGAAGACCAGGTGCAGGCACTGGTGAGCGAAGCCGAACGTTGCCTGGACGGCACCGACATCCTGTTCAATAACGCAGGCCTCGGCGGCCAGAAACGCGTGGTCGAGATGACCGATGAGGACTGGCTGCGGGTCATCGACGTGTCCCTCAATGGCACTTTTCGCATGACCCGCGCGATGCTCAAGGTGATGCAGCCCCGCGGTCGCGGGGCGATCATCAATAACGCCTCGGTATTGGGCTGGCGGGCGCAGAAAGAACAGGCTCATTACGCCGCCGCGAAGGCCGGGGTTATGGCCTTGACCCGCTGCAGCGCGTTGGAAGCTGCGGAGTTTGGCATTCGCATCAATGCCATTTCGCCCAGCATCGCCATGCACGCGTTTCTGAAGAAGACCGCTGATGAAGAGCTGCTTTCAGCACTGGCGGCCAATGAAGCCTTTGGACGGCCTGCCGAAGTCTGGGAAATGGCCAATATCGCAGTCTTTCTGGCGAGTGATTACGCCTCCTATCTGGTGGGAGAGGTTATCTCCGCCAGCAGCCAACGTGCCTAAGGAAACGTCAATGACAACTGTTTTTCACAGCGCTGATGAGGTGCTGCAGGCCGTCGGCCAGTCTTTAGGGGTTACGGACTGGTTGAGTATCGACCAGGCGCGGGTCGATGGCTTTGCAGAAGCCACCAATGACAACCAGTGGATTCATGTAGATGTCACCAAGGCCGCATCTGGTCCTTTCGGTGGAACCATCGCCCACGGCTATTTGACGCTGGCCCTGGCCGGTAGCTTCTTCCTTTCGCAGTTGATTGAAGTGCGCATGCGCATGGGCATCAACTACGGCACCGACCGGGTACGCTTCCCCGCTCCAGTACCGGTCGGGGCACGGATCCGTGGGCGGGGCGAGGTGGTCAAGGCCGAAGCCGTGGCGGGTGGCGTTCAAGCGACAGTCCGCGTCTCCGTCGAAATCGAAGGCGCCGACCGCCCTGCATGCATAGTCGATACGATCAGTCGTTACTACTTCGAATGAGGCCCCAGATGCTGCTGGAGCATGCTTACAGCCTAGTGCTGCGTTACATCGAAGCGTACGAGCGTGCCGACATCGATGCGGTAGTTGCGCTGTTCTCCAGCAGTGCGTGGATAGAGGACTCCGCCGGCGCTCCGATTCACCAGGGGGAGACTGACATTGCGGCCTTTTATCGATCTAATCTGGCCAGCGAAACAAAGATTGTGTTGAAAGGTCCCCTTCGCTTGCTCCATGGCGCAGCCTTCATGATGGAGTTGGAGGCGCGCTCATTCGTGGCTGGCGGCTTGGATATCTGCAGCAAGGTAGAGATCTGGCGAATGGATGACGCCGGTCTAATTGTTTCACGTCAGGCTTACTGGGGGTCATCCGATCATTACCGGGTACTGCCCGGCTAATCGCACGGCAGCGCTTTGGGCCTTCATTTTTCGGGTTGGAAAATTGTGAACGCAACTGATTACTTTGAGATCCAGAATCTTCTGCACGAATATGCAGCGCGCCTTGACCAAGGAGACCTTGACGGCCTAGGCCAGCTATTCGCTCATGCTGAGGTTCATATACCGGGGCGCAGCACACCCGTGACTCGCGATCCGCAGCTGTTAACCAGGCTGTTTCGCGATTTCCTGCAGCTCTATGAGGGCAAGCCCAGAACCCGGCACGTCATCAGTAACCTCAGAATCTGGCCGGCGGGCTCTAATCGGGCGACTGCCCACTCCTACGTGATGGTCTTTCAGCAGGCCGGTGCGCTGGCGCTGCAGCCTATCATCGGTGGTGACTATCAAGACCGTTTGGAAAAGGTAAATGGTGTTTGGCGCTTCAGCGAACGGGTAATAGGAAATGACCTTTTTGGTGATCTGAGTGCGCATGGAAAATACGAATACTCTCCCGTGACACGTTGATCATTACCTGACTAATCCGGATGGACGATGTTGCAGCGCGCGGCTCGCGGCAAATTCCATAGTGCCGGCTGGCCTGCCCCCGTGACAGCCTGGCCTAGCCGAATCCGGAGGAGTCATGAATCAGCAGTCAACAATAATCGATAAAGAACCTGCGACGCGCACTGATCCTTCACCATCTGCCACAAAAGTACCTGGTGGTGATGGTGGCCGACATAGAGTTTGGGGAGGGCTGGCAATGGCCCTCCTGGTCGCCTTTGGCACTGTATTTTCTTTCCTGCCACGACCCCGCGCTGAGTTTCCGGCAACCGCCGTGCAACCTCAGCAGATGCTGATTAACAGCGTGGCACAAGCCGGACAGGATCTGGTGGTCACCGGAGAGCTGGGTCATCTGTTTGTGAGCAACGATCAAGGTAGCTCGTGGGCAAAGGCCACTGTTCAACCGCAGCGCGGCTCAACCCTGACACGGGTGTTTTTTCCCACTGATGACCTGGGTTTGGCCATCGGCCATGACAGCTGGATTCTGCGCAGTAACGACCATGGCAAAAGCTGGCGGGAAACCCACTTTGCTGGTGATCAGGCCGACGTCCTGCTCGATGTTTGGGGCAGTACTCAAGGGCCGTTTTATGCAGTGGGCAGCTTCGGCGCGTTTTGGGCTTCGGCAGACCTAGGCGAGAGCTGGACACAGCGTGACATCGGCCTCGGTGATCGGCATTTCTACGGCGTCGCAGGAGCCGGGCAAAGCCACTTGATGCTGGTCGGCGAGAGCGGATTGGTGGCGCGTTCCGCCGACGGCGGCGCGAACTGGGTACGGCTACCGGACTTCTACCGAGGGTCGTTTTTCGGCTTGATCGCCTTGTCGCCCCAAAGCTGGCTGGTATATGGCATGCGGGGCAAGGTGTACCGCACCGACAATTTTGGTGACAGCTGGCAAGAGGTCGATTCCGGGACTACAGCAG
The DNA here is from genome assembly GCF_002113245.1 of Pseudomonas sp. B13(2017). Classification (NCBI taxonomy): domain Bacteria; kingdom Pseudomonadati; phylum Pseudomonadota; class Gammaproteobacteria; order Pseudomonadales; family Pseudomonadaceae; genus Pseudomonas; species Pseudomonas sp. B13(2017). Next base: position 98,606 of record NZ_NEJX01000004.1, on the reverse strand, counting down.
CGCTGTATGGCGGTGTGCTCGACCGCGAAGGCAATGTCGTGCTGGTGGGCGAGGGGGGCGTGGTCACCGCTTCGATCGATCGCGGAAAGCATTTTGCGTTGCGTCGTGCTGGCGGCGATCAAAGCCTGTCCAGCGTAGCCAGAAGCAGTAAGGGCAAATGGTTGTTCGTAGGGCCTGGGGGGGTATCGATAACCTCGTCGCTGCCGCACACGCCTGAACCCAACCCGTAAGGAGTCCGTCGTGGATCATAATAAAAACCGCTTCGTGGAGCGCTGTGCCGACCTGCTGATGGCCAACCGCCGCTGGCTGATGTGGCTGTTCATCCTGCTTACGCTAGCGTTCGCCGCTACTGCCACTCGGATCAAGCTCGATCCGGGCTTCTACAAGATGATTCCGCTGCAACATCCGTACATGCAGACCTTCACCGACTACCTCAAGGTGTTCCCTGGTGCCAACCGGGTGTTGGTCAACCTGCGCTGGACAGGTGAAGGTGACATGTACAACAAGGAGTTCCTGCAAGCATTGCGTGAGGCAACCGATGAAGTGTTCTTCATTCCGGGCGTGGACCGCACTCGTGTCTCTTCGCTGTTCACTCCTGATACGCGTTTCATCGAAGTCACCGAAGAAGGATTTTATGGCGATGTGGTGGTGCCAGCTCGGTTTTCCGCGAGCCCGGAGGACGTTGCCCTGGTACGACGTAACGTGGCGCGTGCCGGGGTAATCGGGCGCCTGGTGCAGACCGACCTCAAAGGTGCGCTAATCAGAGCGGACCTTCAGGAGATCAACCCGCAGACCGGTGAAAAGGTCGACTATCACCAAGTCGCCGTGGCTTTGGAGAAGGTTCGGCAGAAGTTCAGCGGCCAGCACATAGAGATCAACATTATTGGCTTCCCCGTGCTGATCGGGGAAATCGTCGACGGCCTGCTAGGGGTAGTTGCGTTTTTTGCCTTGGCGTTCGTCATTACCGCGCTGTTGCTGTACGCATACTGCCGCTCGGTGCGGCTGACGGCGCTAACTCTGGCGGTCGCCTTGCTGCCGGTGATCTGGTTGCTCGGAATCCTGCCCTTGATGGGCTATGGCATTGATCCGTTGTCGATTCTGGTGCCGTTCCTTATCTTTTCCATCGGCGTGTCCCATGCGGTGCAGATGACCAATACCTGGAAACAACTGGTATTAGAGGGAGTCGCAGCACCGGCTGCTGCGCAACTGGCGTTCAGGCGGCTGTTCATTCCTGGTGCATTGGCGCTGCTGACCAATGCTCTCGGGTTCGCCGTGATCATGCGTATCGACATCGCCAGCGTGCGCGAGTTGGGCATCACAGCGTGCCTAGGTGTGCTGCTGATGATCATTACCAACAAGATGATGTTGCCTCTACTGTTGGCCAAAATGCATCTGGAACCCACGGCATACCGCAACGCACCTAGGTCCGGTGAGCGCCACCGCCTTTGGTGGACATTGTCGGCGGTGACGAAGCCAGGCCCGGCGCTTGCTGTATTCGCAGTGTGGCTGGGCTTGCTGGCGGTTGGTGCGGTCGAGTCCCGGCATTTGACCGTAGGTGATATCGGCAGCGGCGCGCCGGAGTTGCGCAGTGATTCACGCTACAACCAGGACAACGACGCAATCGTCAGCCATTACACCATTGGCGTGGATGTGCTGAGTGTAATAGTGGAAGCCAAGGGCTTTGACGGTGATGCCTGTCTTTATTATTCAGTCATGAACAATGTTGACCGCTTCGAGCTGTTTCTGCGGGGTGTGCATGGGGTGCAGTCTGTAGTCAGTGTGCCAGACCTGGCCAAGGTCGGTATCGCAGCGAACAACGAAGGCAACCCACGATGGTCTGCGCTGCCTCGCGACAGCCAGGCGCTGCAGCAGGGCTCTGCTGCCTATAATCCGGACTTGGGTTTGAACACCGATGGCTGCACGGCCATGCAGGTGTTGATATACACCCGAGATCATCAAGGCGCGACCCTTGATCACCTGACACATGAGATCAAGCGGTACATCGCTGAACAATCGCAAAAGGATCCCGCAGGCGGCGAGGTGGAGTTTCATATCGACAAGGCCTTCCGCCTCGCGGGCGGTAATGCCGGCGTGATGGCGGCCACCAACGAGGCTGTAGAGGAGGCCGAGATCGTCATGCTGGCCTCGATCTTTAGTGCCATCACCTTGCTTTGTCTGCTGACGTTTCGTTCATGGCGAGCGGTGCTATGCATCATCATGCCGCTGGCCGTGGTATCGATCCTGTGCAACGCATTGATGGCGCAGCTAGGAATAGGCCTGAAGGTTGCCACCTTGCCGGTAATTGCACTGGGTGTAGGAGTGGGCGTCGATTATGGGATCTACCTGTTCGAGAGCATCAAGCACCAGCTTGAGCAAGGTAGGGATTTGCGCAGTAGCTTCTATGAAGCGATGCGACAGCGCGGTACTGCTGCGGTGTTTACTGCGGTGACCATGTCGGTCGGCGTTGCCACTTGGGCATTGTCGAGCCTCAAATTCCAGGCCGACATGGGCATCCTGCTGGCGTTCATGTTCCTGGTGAACATGCTGGGTGCCATCTTGCTGCTGCCAGCATTTGCCAGTTGGTTGAATGTCGGTAGGGCGAAGCCTCGAATTCGCCAGGCGATTACCACCGCACATTGATCCGTTTTCTCCACTTTCACAGTCTCGCTGACGCCTTGGGGCGTCGGCGTGGCTCTGTGCACTGCAAACAAACTAGGCGAGGGCCCTATGCATATCGGAATACCCAGAGAAACCGCTCCCGGCGAGACACGTGTGGCGGCAACCCCTGAAACCTTGAAAAGGCTCATTGGCCTTGGCCATGAGGTGTTTGTAGAGCAGGGCGCAGGGGGCGGCGCCAGCATTGCCGATAGCGCCTTTGAGGCTGTTGGGGCAAAGACTGTAAAGGCGGAGGAGGTCTATCGCGCCAAGGTGATCCTAAAGGTCGCAGCGCCGAGCAACGATGAATTGGGCATGATCGAGCCCGGTGCGCTGCTGATTGGCATGTTGAACCCGTTTGACTCCGACAATATTGCCCGTATGGCCAATCGCGGGATCACTGCCTTCTCGCTGGAGGCCGCGCCTCGTACTTCAAGGGCTCAGAGCCTGGATGTGCTGTCTTCGCAGGCCAATATTGCCGGCTACAAGGCCGTGCTGTTGGCCGCTCATCATTACCCGCGCTTCATGCCGATGCTGATGACGGCTGCCGGTACGGTCAAGGCGGCACGGGTACTGGTGCTTGGCGCCGGCGTCGCCGGGTTACAGGCGATCGCCACGGCGAAGCGATTGGGTGCGGTGATCGAGGCATCCGATGTGCGACCGGCGGTCAAGGAGCAGATCGAGTCATTGGGTGCCAAGTTCGTCGATGTACCTTTTGAAACGGCCGAGGAGCGCGAATGTGCTGAAGGCGTAGGTGGCTATGCCCGACCAATGCCCGCCAGCTGGATGGCCCGCCAGGCTCAGGCCGTGCACGAACGAGCCAAACAGGCTGACATCATCATCACCACAGCCCTGATCCCTGGTCGCAAGGCGCCGACGCTGCTGAGCTGCGAAACCGTGGCCCAGATGAAACCCGGTTCGGTGGTTATCGATCTGGCCGCCGCACAAGGCGGGAATTGTCCATTGACCGTGCCAGACGAAGTGAGGATCGAGCATGGCGTGACCATCGTTGGGCCGACCAATCTTTCCGCGCAGGTCAGCGCGGACGCCTCGGCGCTTTATGGCCGTAACCTGTTCGACTTCCTCAAGCTGCTGTTGGATCAGAACGGTCAATTAACCATCAACCTGGACGACGATATTGTCGCTGCATGCCTGATGTGCCGCGACGGTGTGGTCGTGCGCAAAAACGTCTGAGGAGACTGCTATGGACGATATGCTGATTTCACATGGTGTTTACAATCTGATCATTTTCGTGTTGGCCATCTACGTCGGCTATCACGTGGTCTGGAATGTAACGCCCGCCCTGCATACCCCGCTTATGGCTGTGACCAACGCCATCTCCGCGATCGTGATCGTGGGCGCCATGCTGGCCGCTGCGCTGACGGTCACTGCTGCCGGCAAGTTCATGGGTACTCTCGCGGTGACGTTGGCAGCAGTCAACGTGTTTGGTGGCTTCCTGGTGACGCGGCGCATGCTGGAAATGTTCAAGAAAAAAGACCGCAGCGACGGAGCAAAACAAGCATGAGCATGAATCTTGTCACAGTCCTCTACCTGATTGCGTCGGTATGCTTCATCCAGGCACTTAAGGGCCTGTCCCATCCCACTACTTCGCGGCGCGGCAACCTGTTCGGCATGCTCGGTATGCTGCTGTCGGTGTTGACCACCGTCGGCTTGACCTACAAACTCGGCGCCTCCGCAGTAAGCAATGGCAGCGTAATGGCCGGTATTGGTTATGTGGGCGTGGGGCTGTTGTTGGGTGGAACGATCGGCACCTTCATGGCCAAGCGTGTAGAAATGACCAAGATGCCAGAACTGGTTGCCTTCATGCACAGCATGATCGGCCTTGCGGCGGTGCTGATCGCTGTCACTGCAGTGCTCGAACCGCAATCATTGGGAATCGTCGCGGCATATGGCCAACCGATCCCTGTCGGCAACCGTATGGAGCTGTTCCTGGGCGCGGCAATCGGTGCGATCACATTCTCCGGGTCTGTCATTGCCTTCGGCAAGTTGTCAGGTAAGTACAAGTTCCGCTTGTTCCAGGGCGCACCGGTGCAATTTGCAGGGCAGCATCTGGTCAACCTGGGGCTCGGTCTGACCATCGTCGGGCTTGGCACCTACTTCACTCTGACAGGGCAGTTTCACGCGTTCATCTTATTGCTTGCGCTGTCATTTGTGATTGGTGTGCTGATCATTATCCCTATCGGCGGGGCGGACATGCCTGTAGTAGTGTCGATGCTCAATAGCTATTCCGGCTGGGCCGCTGCAGGCATCGGTTTCTCGCTGAACAATTCGATGCTGATCATTGCCGGTTCGCTGGTCGGGTCTTCGGGTGCGATTCTTTCGTACATCATGTGCAAGGCGATGAACCGTTCATTCTTCAATGTGATTCTGGGTGGTTTCGGAGGCGCAGTGGACGGTGCTGGCAGCAGCCAGGATAAAGAAGCCCGACCGGTAAAAGCAGGCTCTGCCGATGACGCTACCTTCCTACTCAGTAACGCTGATAGCGTAATCATCGTGCCCGGTTATGGCCTGGCGGTTGCGCGTGCCCAACACGCCTTGAAGGAACTGACTGAGAAGCTGACTCACAACGGCGTGACCGTTCGCTATGCCATCCATCCGGTCGCAGGGCGCATGCCAGGGCATATGAACGTGCTGCTGGCTGAGGCCGAAGTGCCCTACGACCAAGTGTTCGAGATGGAGGACATCAATGCCGAGTTCGGCCAGGCGGATGTAGTATTGGTGCTGGGGGCGAACGACGTGGTCAACCCTGCGGCCAAGAACGACCCTAAATCGCCGATTGCCGGCATGCCGATCCTCGAAGCATTCAAGGCCCGCACCATCATCGTCAATAAACGTTCGATGGCCAGCGGGTACGCCGGTTTGGACAACGAACTGTTCTACCTCGACAAGACCATGATGGTGTTCGGCGACGCCAAGAAAGTCATCGAGGATATGGTCAAGGCTGTCGCCTGACAGACGTTGTGCCGGGCTCGACGCAGTCCCGCGTCCGCCCCGGCACATCCTGTGGCGCCTGCGCCGCAGCCAAATCGACTACTTCAGTCGGACGATGCGCGATCAATTTCAGTCTCTCCATACTCACCTGGCCTTCGCAAAAGTGCCCCGACAGCGGCTCTGCTTGCGGACTACGTCCAAGAAAAACCGGAGAGTATGCGATGAAATTTTCCTTGATCTACGAAGCCCAGACCACTGACTCCTCTCGCGAGGGTGACCGCAAGGTGTTCGACGATACCGTCGAGCAGGTAATGCTGGCCGACAAGCTCGGTTTTGATGTGGTCTGGGCGGTCGAGCACACCGCACTGAGCAACTATTCGCACTCCAGTGCTCCGGAAACCCTGCTGGCCTTCCTGGCTGGCAAGACTGAGCGGATTGGCATCGGCCACGGCGTTGTCTGCCTGCCACCAGCGATGAACCATCCGGTCAAAGTTGCGGAACGCATTGCCACGCTGGACCTGCTTTCAAAGGGGCGCGTGCATTTTGGTATGGGCAAGGGCGGCACCCAGCAGGAAGCCGGGACCTTTGGCTACGACCTGACCAAGCTGCAGCCGCAAATCGACGAGATGATGTACCTGATCCCGAAGATGTTTGTTCAGGATGAGATCGAGCACAACGGTGAATTTGTGCAGATTCCTCGGCGTCCCATTCACCCCAAGCCTTTCCAGTATCCGCATCCGCCGATGTACATGGCGTGCACCAATGCCAACAGCCTGGCGACTGCCGGCGGCCGCGGCCTGGGCGCGTTAGTATTGGGCTTCGGCGGCCCGGATGAAGTAGCCAAGAAGAACACCACCTACCGCGAGGCCTTCGCCAACCGCAAAGCCGAAGACCAGGTTGGCTTCCGGCCGACCGAGCACCTGGCGGCACTGTGCCCGGCCATTGTGATGGCCGATGGACAGAAAGCGCGCAAGATCGGCATTCGCGGTCAGCGCTACTTTCTCGAGTCGTTGGCGCACTGGTACACCGGCGGCGAAAAACCTGACCCATCCACCTGGGACGATGACGTTACGACTACTGGCAGCGGCCAGACTGTGCTCAACACGTCATGGGGTTCGGAAAAAGTCTCGGTCGACTTCAGCGATCCGTCGCTTGAACTGCTCAACCCCAACCACGCCTACGGCACGGTCAGCGACTGCATTGGCTACGTGCAGCGCCTGATTGATGCCGGCGCCGATGAGATTCTGTTCATCTGCCAGATGGGCACGATCCCGCAAGAGGCGCAGCTCGAGACCATTCGGAACATTGGCGAGCACGTCATCCCGCATTTCCGCAAGTCAACCGTGAAGTCGAGCGAGGCGGCCGCCGAGGTTTGATGGGCGCTGAACCGCCTCGTCCAAATGAGGGATGTGACGCGCAGGGGGCAAGGCAATAGTAGTGACACCTGACTGGACAGGCGCCTGCGCGGCAATGCTGCAGGCGTGTGCCCGGGAGGGGGCATTGTCGGCTGATAGGCCGGCAAGCGTTCCAGGGCGAACAATAACTTCAATACGGTCCCGGAGGTAAAACTCGAATGAACGCTAGTCCTTGCAAATCAGAAGGTGTCGGGCTGCGCGCTCGTCTTACGGCACAGGTAGTCACCGGCGCGTTGGTGGTGCTGGGCAGCACTGCCGCCCAGGCTGGCAACTTCCAGTTCGGTGACGGCTTCAATGTCGATTACCTCATGACCTTCAACTATGGCCTCAACGTACGCGCGGAGAAACCTGCCCACGCGCTGATCAACAACAATATCAATGGTGATGACGGTGATCACAATTTCGATCGCGGCAGCCTCATCAACAACCGCATCAGCGCCATTGGCGAAGTCAACGTCTCGCGCGATGGCACCGGCTTCATGCTGCGGGGCTCGACGTTCTATGATTTCGCCTACAACGATTCGAATGACAACAACTCCCCTGACACCATCAACAAGTTTGGTCCGGTAGACCACTTTTCTTCGCAGGCGCGCGATCGCAGTGGCTCACGTAGCCGTTTGCTTGACGCCTACGCCTACACCGGTGGCGCCCTTGGTGACAGCAGTTTCTATGACGTACGGGTAGGTAATCAGGTAGTGGCCTGGGGTGAGAGCCTGTTCGTCTCCGGTATTTCAGCGGTGCAAGGCCCGGTTGACGCGACCAAGAGCAATGTCCCCGGTACCGAAGTCAAAGAAGTGCTGCTACCAGAGAGCCAGATTGCAGCAAGCCTCTCGTTCAATGACTGGACGCTGTTGAGCTACTACCAGTTCAAGAATCATCCGTACGAGCTGTCGCCAGTGGGCGACTATTTTTCGACAACCGATGTGGTTGGGGCTGGAGCGCGCTACATCCGCTTTGGCCAAGGTGATCTTGCCAGCGTCGGCAAACTTGAGCGCACTGCTGATGATCAGGCGCGTGACAGTGGTCAGTGGGGCCTGGGCGTGCGTTACATGCTCACAGCCAACACGCAGCTCGGCCTGTACCGTTTGCGCTACCACGACCGCTTGCCCAGTGTGCTGCTCAACCCTGCTGCAGGCACTTACACGATCAAGTATTTCGAGGATATCGACCTAACGGGCGCCAGCATCTCCACGCGTTTGGGCGAATGGCAAGTTTCCGGCGAGCTGAGCTACAAAGACGGCCTGCCACTAGCCAGCACAACCGTCGGTGTCGCCCGTGGCTCGGCGACCCAGGCGCAAATATCGACCATCCGCACGTGGGGCAATAGCTGGATCGCGCCACAGACCAGTCTGACCGCCGAAGTTGCGGCGCTACGGGTTAACAGCATTGACCAGGGCCGGCTGGCAGGCGACCGCACCGCGCAGGTTGGCCAGATGCTGGTGACCTTTACCTATCCGGACGTTTTCAGCGGCTGGGACCTGAGTGTGCCGGTGAGCTACGGTCGCCAGTTCAATCAATCATCTGTCGGCACCTTCGGCTTCGGTGGCGATGGCGATTCGCGCGCCAGCGTCGGGGCCAAGTTCAAGTATTTGAGCAACCTAGAAGTCGGCCTCACCTACAACGCCTTCCTGGGCTCGGCAGACCCCATCGAGCGTCCGCTCGCCGACCGGGACTTTGTCGCCTTCAACATCAAATACGACCTGTAACCCTTCACCAGCAGGAGTTTCACCATGACGATGACTACCTTGCGTGCAGCAACCGTAGCTGCTTGCCTGGCCGTTAGTCTTGCACCCGCTGCATGGGCGGATGACGCAGGCCTGACGTGTGTAGGTGCCCAGAAAGCGGGCAATGCCGATGGCTCGATCCCAGCGTATTCAGGAAAGTGGCTGGGGGTTCCGGATACAGTCAAGTTCGCCGGCACCGGCAACTATTGGCAAGATCCCTATGCCGATGAGAAGCCGTTAGCAGTGATTACCGCGCAGAACATGGCGCAGTACGCCGACAACCTTACCCCCGGTCAGCAGGCGTTGCTGAAAAAATATCCCGATACCTTCAAGATCCCGGTTTATCCGAGCCATCGCGACTTCCGTTACCCAGACTGGGTATGCGAGTCTGCCAAGGCCAACGCGAAGGATGCGAAGGTGGTTGATGGCGGCGAAGGTATTGTCGCGATCGCTGGCGCAGTGCCATTCCCTGAGCCGAAATCAGGTATTGAGCTGTTCTGGAACTTCAACAATACCTCGCTGCAGCCTTGGACCGAAGCCTCTGTTCAACAACAGGCTGTGGTTTACCCAGATGGCAATATCGCCTGGGGTGAGGTTGATATGCGATGCCTGTCGCCACGCAACGATCCGAATGTGCGGCGTAAAACCGATTCTGATGAAAAGCCATACGGCGGCGTCAACTCCTGGTGCTTCGTCAAGACCTTACTGCCGCAGCGCGACAAGGGCTCAGTGCTGGTCGCAGGTGACTACTTCAACTACCTGAAGCGGCCGCGTGATGCCTACCAATACAACCCAGGCACACGTCGGGTTCGCCAATTGCCTTCATTTGGCTTCGATATGCCGCAAGGCCCTGGTGGCTTCCGTACCGTGGATGATGACCATTTGTTCAACGGCTCGCCTGAGCGTTACGAATGGAAAATCGCCGGCAAGAAGGAAATCTTTACGCCCTGGAACAGCTACCGCATTCACCAGAGTTCAGTCACGGCCGAAGAACTGCTCAAGACCAAGGGCCACATCAACACCGAGCGCATGCGCTTTGAAAAGCAGAGGGTGTGGGTGCTCGAGGGCACGTTGAAACCGGGCTACCGTCACCAGTACGCCAAGCGGGTGATCTACGTCAACGAAGATACCTGGGCCGGCGTGATGGCTGACGAGTACGACAGCCGCGGCCAATTGTGGCGCACAGTGCTGACCAACTGGCTGTATGCCTACGAGGTTCAGGGTTACTACTACGGCATTGCCGCGCATCAAGACCTCACTTCGGGGGCTTACCTGGTAGACCGTATTACCACCACCCGCGGTGGCCCTAAGCTCAATGCTGGCGGCATGACGCCTGCGATGTTCACCCCTGAGGCGGCTGCACGCGCCGGTCGCTAAACCAGTAATGGCAGGCCCCCGGCTCTGGCTCCGGGGTCCTGCTGAGGGAGGTGGCCGAGATGGTGACTGAGCAGAGTGGGGCAGATTTTCAGTTCGACTTCAGCAGGCGACGGGTGCTGGTGGCTGGCGGTACTGGCGGCATCGGCGCAGCAGTGGCTGCAGCGTATCGGCGGGCCGGTGCCGATGTCTGGGTAAGCGGGACACATCCCGGTCCGCGCTACGATTCAGCTACGCACCAGCCAATTGCAAATTATCGACAACTGGACATCAGCTGCTCCCAGCAGGTTGACCGGTTTGCGCGTGAGTTCGAGCGCCTCGATGTACTGGTCAACTGCGTGGGTGTTGCACTTTCATCGAGTCAGGGCGATGAGTTCGACCCCGATGTGTTCGACAGCGCACTGCGGGTCAACCTGGCAGGTTTCTATCGTCTGGCCGCAGCGTTACGCGCGCCATTGAGTCGCAGCGGTGCTGCAAGCGGAGGATGCATCATCGCGGTCGCATCGCTGACCTCGTTTTTCGGGCAGGCGCAGGTGCCTGGTTACGGCGCGGCCAAAGCAGGCCTGGTGCAGCTGTGTAAAACCTTGGCGATTGCCTGGGCCGCACAGGGCATACGGGTCAATGCAATTGCTCCCGGCCTGACCGAAACAGCGATGACTGCCGCGCATATTGGCGATGCCGAGGCGCTTGCACCGTTGTTGCAACGCACGCCGCTGCGCAGGGTAGGCCAGCCGTCGGACATGGTAGGGCCGGTGCTCTTCTTGTCCAGCCAGGCTGCCGCGTACATCACCGGGCAGACCCTTGTCGTCGATGGTGGCTACTCAATACAGGGTTAAGCCCTCAGGAGAAACAATGCTCGACGCAAGATCGATCCGCGAAGTATTCGCCCGCTATGCCGCGTGCCTTGGTGATGGTGATGTGCCTGGGATCGTCGCCTTGTTTTCCCCGCTCGGGGTCCTGGAAGATCCGATTGGCGTCTGTTATCGCGGACCAGAGCAGATCGCCGAGTTTTTCCGCTCCAGCCTGCACCAGGTCGGCGGCAGCATTCGTTTTGTGGCGGAAGGTCAGGTGCGTATCAGCGGCAGGCATGCAGCCTGCGCGTTTACCGCGATCTGCGCATCTAGCTCCGAACCCTTCGAGGTTGACACTCTGGACATGGCCACTTTCGACGAGCACGGGCTGATCATCTCCATGGTCGCGATTTGGGGGCCTGAAAATGTACGGGCTTTGGGGCCCATATAATGGCTATCAGTCGAGGATTGGTCGGGGTGCTGCTTGCCAGCTCTCCGGCAATGGCGCTGCTGTATACGGTAGCCTCGCCTATATTGCCGCAGATGGCTGCGCAGTTGGGCGGTGATCCGGACGACGCCATCCTTGTCGCGCAGTTGGTGATGATGGTGCCTAGTATCGGTCTGATGTTGGGTGGCCCGCTGATGGGTTGGCTGGTCGACCGCTGGGGTGCGCCGCGGCTGCTGTGGGTTGCCTGCGCCGGCTATGCATTGCTCGGCTCAGGCGGGTTGTACCTAGCTGAGCCGTGGAGCCTGATTGGCAGCCGCTTCCTGCTCGGCATCATGGCTGCCGGCTTGGGCACGGCGACCTTGGCATTGACCGCGCGGTATTTCGAGCCACAGGCGCGCAGCCGCTTGGTCGGCTATCAGTCAGCCTGTGGCGCGTTGGTGGGCTTAATGTCGATGCTGGCCGCCGGTTATCTGGGGCAGGTGTTTGGCTGGCGGATACCGTTCGCATTCTATCTGGCGGCTTTGCCCCTGCTGGTGATGGCGCTGGTGTTTATACCCAAAACCAACCAACACGCTGGCGAGCCCGCTGGTTCAGCCGGGCAGACGTCGCTGGGGTCGATGGTGTGGCTGTTGCTGGGCATTGTGCCTTTGTTCATCTGCGTCTTCACCAGTTCCACTCAAGTGTCTTTCCTGCTCGCCGAACGGGGTGTCGTACAGCCCTCGGTAGTGGCGATAGTCATCGCCATGTCTGCCTTATTCAATACCCTGGGTGCGGCGGGGTACGGGCGACTGTCGCTCCGATTCGGTAGCCCGAGGATGTATTTGCTAGCGTTGGTGAGCCTGGCGGCAGGGCATGTCGTGGTGGGCATGTCGGCGCCGACGCTGGTGGCAGCATTAGGATGTGCACTCACTGGATACGGCTCGGGCCTGCTGCTGCCCTATCTGGTCAATTTGGTTCTGGACCGGTGCGAAGAAGCGCAGCGAGGCCGCGCCGTGGGGCTGATGTACAGTTGCATGTTCCTCGGCAGTTTCCTCAACCCTCTGTTACTGGCACCATTGGCTGTCTATCTGGGGCGGGGCACTGCTGTCATCATGATTGGCCTGGCGTTGTTGATCTACTGGGTGATCCTTCTTGTACTCAGGGTACGCCCCACTGCCCAAAGGTGCGCATCCGCCGAGTAGAAGTGTGCCGCTAGGCGGCAACAATTTCCAGACGCACGCCATCCGGGTCACTACAGGACAGGCCATGCAGAGCACCCGCGGCATCGGCCCGATAGTGCACGGCGCCGCCGTGTTCCTCGATCAAACGGGCAGCACGCTCAAGGTTGGTACTACGAAAAGCAAGGAAGTTGAAGCCGTAGCTGTTCAAGGCAAGACGATTCAGCTCGCCCGAGCATGCCGGGTGCTGAATATCGAGTAGCTCAAGCGTAGTGCCTTTGTGATCGACGACCATCTGCGCGCACAAGCGCACGTCCTCCAGCTCATTAATGATGTCCAGCCATTCGCTGTGGTGTTGCAAATCAAACCGATCGCCTGCGGTAAAACCCAGCGCCTGATAAAACTGCTGGCTGCGGGCAGGATCATGGGTACACAGCCCTGAATGAGAAAAGCTGCTGCCAGCCGCAGGTCGCTGCATCAGTTCTATGCGTGTGCCCACCGTGTCGCAAGTGTACATCAGGCTCACCTGGGCTTGCTGGAACAACGCGCGGGTATGCCAGAGGGCAGTGCCACCCGCTGCGATCCAGCGAGCAGCCGCCTGTTCGAGATCTTCGACCCAGAATGCCAGGTGTGTCAGCCCGTATTGATTGTTCGGGCGACGCTGGCGATTGCTACGCGGGTCAGCGTGATCAAATGCCACCAGCATCAGCTCTACGCCTTTGCCGTCGCGCAGCACTTGATACCTGCCGGGCATCGCTCCGGCTTCCGAGCTGCCCGGTAATGCGCTGCATGTGATTGGGCGAGATGGGCCAGCCTGGGCAAAGCCCAACGTGGCGAACAGCCCGCTGGCGTTGCTCAACGATTCTACGCAAATGCCCCGAGCGACAAATTCAAGCGTCATGGTTTTGCCTCTTGATACTGGCGGTAGGGCCAGAACTGTGGGGCGCTTTGCACTGACGGCAATCGTCTGTTCAGACTACCTTGCGCGGTCAGATTCAACTGTCTCAAGGCGGCCTCACAAAGCGCGCAGCGGTAGTCCACACGGACGATGGATGGGTTAGCGGCTTGCCGTAATTTCTATTCAACGGCCTGTTGCCGGCGAATCGCTCAAGCGAACGCTCAGGTGCTGGCGTGGGTAGTCATTAGCCAGGAGTGATTTCGGGCATGAAGATTGAAAACAAAGCGTCGCTGCACGACGAGGCCATTGTGCTGCCAAGCACCACCCTGACGCACTTGCAGCGTCTGGAGGCTGAAAGCATCGATATCATGCGAGAAGCGGTATCGGACAGTGAAAACCCGGTCATGCTGTATTCGATCGGCAAGGACAGTTCGGTGATGTTGCACCTCGCCATGAAAGCCTTCTATCCGTCAAAACCGCCGTTCCGTTTCCTCCATGTGGACACCACCTGGAAGTTTCGCGAAATGATCGAGTTTCGCGACAAGACTGCCGAGAAACTTGGCCTTGACCTGCTGGTACACATCAACCCCGAAGCCGTTGAGCAGAACATCAACCCGTTCGATCACGGCTCCTCGCTACACACCGACATCTGGAAAACCCAAGGTCTGAAGCAGGCCCTGGACAAGTACGGTTTTGATACCGCCTTCGGTGGTGCGCGCCGCGACGAAGAAAAGTCCCGTGCCAAGGAACGGATTTTCTCGTTCCGCTCCTCACAGCATCGATGGGATCCAAAAATGCAGCGCCCCGAGCTGTGGCGGCTTTACAACTCGCGCAAAAGCAAAGGCGAGAGTATCCGCGTGTTCCCGCTTTCGAACTGGACTGAGCTAGACATCTGGCAGTACATCTACTTGGAAAACATTGACCTGGTACCGCTGTACTTTGCCAAAGAGCGTCCGGTGGTCGAGCGTGACGGCACCTTGATCATGGTCGATGACGAGCGCATGCCGCTGCGTCCGGGCGAAGTGCCAATGCAGAAAAGTGTGCGCTTCCGCACCTTGGGGTGCTACCCGTTGACCGGTGCGGTAGAAAGCGAAGCGGCAACGCTGCCGGCGATCATTCAGGAAATGCTCCTGGCTAAAACCTCAGAGCGCCAAGGCCGCATGATCGATCACGACTCCAGCGGTTCGATGGAGAAGAAAAAACAAGAGGGGTACTTCTGATGGCACACGTTTCCGACCTTATTGGCGAAGATATCGAACAATATCTGCTTGCTCATCAGCACAAGAGCCTCCTGCGTTTCATCACCTGTGGCAGCGTCGATGACGGCAAGAGCACCTTGATCGGACGCCTGTTGTACGAATCAAAGATGCTCTTTGAAGACCAGCTGAGCGCCCTTGAAGCCGACTCCAAGAAAGTCGGCACCCAAGGCGGCGACCTTGACTTCGCCTTGCTGGTGGACGGCCTGAGCGCTGAACGGGAGCAGGGCATTACCATCGACGTGGCTTACCGGTTCTTCTCTACCGACCGGCGCAAGTTCATCGTCGCCGATACTCCTGGCCACGAGCAGTACACCCGCAACATGATCACTGGCGCTTCGACCGCGGACGTTGCGGTGATCCTGATCGATGCCCGTCGCGGCGTGTTGACCCAAAGTCGCCGGCACAGCTACCTGGTCTCGCTGATCGGCATTCGCCACGTAGTATTGGCCGTGAACAAACTGGACATGGTTGATTATTCCGAGGCTCGCTACAACGAAATCGTCAGCGAATACCGGGCGTTCGCCCAGCAGATCGGTATCGAGCAGTTCCAGGCCATTCCGATGTCGGCGCTCAAGGGCGACAACATCATCGACAAGAGCGCAAACACGCCTTGGTACGACGGCCCAACCTTGATGGGTTACCTGGAAACGGTCGAGCTCGACAACGATCTGCTCAGCCGTGGCCCATTCCGGATGCCGGTGCAGTGGGTCAACCGCCCCAACCTGGACTTCCGCGGCTTTTCCGGGCGCATCCTTGGCGGCGCGATCAAACCTGGCGACCGCGTGCGGGTGCTACCTTCGGGTAGGGAAAGTACCGTCAAACGCATCGTCACCTATTCCGGTGACCTGCCAGTGGCGGTGGCGGGCCAGTCGATTACTTTGACTCTGGCCGATGAAGTGGATATCAGCCGCGGTGACGCAATCACCACGGTCGATGCGCCTGCGTCGGTGGCCGACCAGTTCGAAGCCAACCTGGTGTGGATGAGCGATGAGCCAATGGTACCAGGGCGTCAGTACCTGATGAAGATCGGCGCCAAAGTGGTGACGATGACCATCGCCGCGCCCAAATACAAAGTCAACGTCAACACCATGGAGCAACTGGCGGCTAAAACCCTCGAGCTCAACGAAATTGGCGTCTGCAACTTGAGCCTTGACCAGGCCGTGGCCTTTGACCCCTATGCCGAAAACCGCGACATGGGCAGCTTTATCATTATCGACCGGATGACGAACACCACTGTTGCCGCAGGTATGCTGCATTTTGCCCTGCGTCGCTCGCAGAACATCCACTGGCAGGCTATCGAGGTCAACAAGGCTGCTCACGCCAAGCTCAAAGGCCAGCGCCCGGCTGTGGTCTGGTTCACCGGACTGTCCGGGGCAGGCAAATCGACTATCGCCAATCTGGTCGAGAAGCGCCTGCATGCTCTTGGCCAGCACACCTATCTGCTGGATGGCGACAATGTGCGTCATGGCCTCAATCGCGATTTGGGTTTCACCGAGGCCGACCGCGTGGAAAATATTCGCCGGGTCGCGGAAGTGTCCAAGCTTATGCTGGATGCGGGTTTGATCACCCTGGTCTCGTTCATCTCGCCGTTTCGCACCGAGCGCGACATGGCCCGCAGTCTGGTCGGCGAGGGTGAGTTCTGTGAAGTGTTCGTCGATACCCCACTGGGTGTCGCCGAGGAGCGTGACCCCAAAGGTCTGTATAAGAAGGCACGGCGTGGTGACCTAAAGAACTTCACCGGCATCGATTCACCTTACGAAGCGCCGGAGAATCCTGAGCTGCGGATCGATACCACCAGCCTCTCGCCTGAGGCGGCGGCGGAGCGTATTGTCGAACACCTGCGCAATATGGGCATACTCACCTGAGTAAGCCTTAGCCAGTACCCCGGTGGCTAAACATCGCTGTGGGGTGCATCGACAATAAGGAGCTGTGCATGAGCGGTATCGTCTTCGCGTTCAGTGGAGTCAACGTTATCGTCACCGGCGGCACCAGCGGCATTGGCCTGGCCACTGCCAGAGCCTTTGCCAGTGCTGGTGCCAGGGTGACCATTACCGGGCAGCGGCCAAGTCCGGCAGATTATCGCGACAGCGATCTGAGCGGCCTTGAGTACAAGACGCTGCATCTGGATGATCCGGCTTCGATCAAGGCGTTTGCCGGCACGGTCGAGTCGGTCGACATCCTGATCAACAACGCTGGACACGTGATGCCCGATGCAGACTTCGTCCAAGCAGTGCAGGTGAATCTAAATGCTGTCTATCAACTCAGTACGGCGCTCCAGCCCCGGCTGGCGCAAAGTACCCTGCAGAGCGGCGCGTGCGTCGTCAACATCGCCTCGATGATGTCTTACTTCGGCAGCCCGCACTTGCCAGGCTATGGTGCGGCCAAGGCCGGCATCGTGCAGTTGACCAAGACACTTGCGGCGGGTTGGGCCGAGCACGGAATTCGGGTCAACGCCATCGCCGCAGGCTCGGTGCGCACCACCATGACAGCGACTTACGCCGACAATCCCTACTGGGCCAAAGTGGTAAGTGATAAAACTCCGTTGCGCCGCTGGGCCCAGCCCGAAGAAATGGCGCAACCGATCCTGTTTCTGTGTTCCGCTGCTGCCAGCTATGTCACCGGGCACACCCTGGTGGTCGACGGCGGCTACTCGGTGATTGATTGAACTACAGCAAAGCCAGCAACGCAGCGGTTGGCCATAACAATAAATAGAGGAACATGCCATGCAACGTTTCAAGGACAAAGTCGCGCTGGTAACGGGCGCGGCATCGGGTATCGGCCGCGCCACTGCGGTGCGTCTGGCTCAAGAGGGTGCAACCCTGTTGCTGGCCGATATCAACGCCGCCGGCCTGGAAGTGGCCGCAGGCCAACTGCGTGAAGCGCATGGCCGACAGGTCGCCTGCTTCACCTTCGATGCCACCGATATGCAAAGCTGCCGGGCCATGGTCAAACAGGCAGTGGCGCAACACAGTCGGCTGGATGTGCTTTGCAACATCGCCGGCATCGCCGGCGGCTGGCATTTCAAGGATATGACTGATGCCTTGTGGCGGCGCATGCTGCTGATCAACCTGGATAGCGTCTTTGCCATCTCCCAGGCGGCCATGCCAGCGCTGGTGTCGAGCAAAGGCAATATCATCAACATGTCGTCAGCTTCGGCCAAGCAAGGGCAGGCTTACCTGGCTGCCTATTGCGCCTCCAAGGCCGCGGTTGTGGCGTTGACGCAAAGCCTGGCTGTCGAGTATGCGTCGGCCGGTGTGCGCGCCAATGCAATCTGCCCGGGCGGAGTCAACACCAATATCCACGCCACTATTCAATTCCCGGCCGATGTCGACGAAAAGCTGATGAGCAAGCTTTATCCGCTCTCGGCGATCGCCGAGCCCGAAGAGATCGCCGCCGCAGTGGCCTACCTGGCCAGTGACGAAGCGCGCTACGTCACCGGCATCGACTTTTCGATCGATGGTGGTCAGACCATGTCGTAACCGGGAGCTTTGCCGTGATTCAAGCCCTACAGAACAACAAAAGGGAGTCCCGCAGCATGGCAACTGGCTTTCCCAACCTGATGTCGCCTGGCGCCATCGGCACCTTGCAGTTGCGTAATCGAATCATCATGTCGCCGATGGGTTCGAACCTGGCCGAGGCCGAGGGTTTTTGTGGTGAACGCATCGTGCGGTACTACGAGGCCCGCGCCAAAGGCGGCGCAGCCATGGTCATCATGGGCTCGACCGGGGTGGCCTGGCCGCGCGGCTCGGGCAACCAGATGCAAGTAGCGGTTTCCGACGACCGCTTCATCCCCGGACTCAAAGCAGTCGCTGATGCGGTGCATGCCCATGGCGGCAAGATCGCCATGCAGTTGCAGCACGCCGGTGCCATTGCGGTTAACGAGCCGCTGCGTGGCCTGCCGTTGCTGGTGCCTTCTGTCCCGACTGAAAAAGAATTTGACTGGCCGGTTGACTTGACCCCCGAAGAAAACAAGGAGATGTTCGAAGCCTTCTTCAAACCGGGTGTGGTGATCAGTTACCAGGAGGCGACCGAGGAGGACCTGGAATGGGTCATCGACTGCTTTGCCCAAGCAGCGCGGCGGGCGCGGGCAGCGGGTATGGATGGCGTGGAAATCCATGCTGGCCACGGCTACTTGCTTTCCGGGTTTCTGTCACCGTCCAGCAACAAGCGCACTGATCGTTGGGGTGGATCGCTGGAGAACCGCGCGCGGCTGCTCACAGAAGTCATCAAACGCATCAAGCAGGCAACTAGCGCGGATTATCCGGTGTGGTTCCGCCTCGATTCCCAGGAATTCCTGATGAACGATGGCATCACGCTTGAAGATGCCATCCAGGTGGCCAAGCTTGGTGAACGCGCCGGCGCCGATGCAGTACATGTCACCGCCAATGCTGACAAGAGCCGTGGCATCAGTTTCACCGAAGGTCATGCCACGCACTTTCCGAATTATTTCGTCAGCAATGCTGCCGCGATCAAAGCCGCGATCAAGATCCCGGTGATTTGCCCGGGGCGTATCGAACCGGAAGTGGGCGACCGGCTGATCGGCGAAGGCAAGCTCGACTTCGTGACCATGGCGCGCAAGCTGCTGGCCGATCCCGAATTGCCCAACAAGCTGGCCAGCAACCGCCCTGATCTGATACGACCGTGCATCTATTGCTACACCTGCATCAGCCAGATCTTCCTCGGCGTCGGCGTGCGGTGTGCGGTCAACGCCCAAACCGGCTACGAACAGTCTGCGCCGATCTTGCCTATCGACGGGCCACCCAAGCGTGTACTGGTCATTGGCGGCGGACCGGCCGGCATGGAGGTGGCGCGTGTGGCAACGCTTCGTGGCCATCAGGTTCAGCTGTGTGAAGCGTCCGAACGGCTGGGCGGCACGGTATTTTTCTCTTCGATCGTGTACCCGGAAAACGGCCGCTTGATCGAATATCTAGCCCGCCAGATGCAAGAACTGAAGGTTCAGGTTGAGCTCAATCGGCCTGTTGATGCACAGCTGGTGCGGCAGATCCAACCTGATGTCGTGGTAGTAGCCACTGGTGCTACCCGCAGCCTGATCGAATTGCCTGGCTCCAACTTGCCACATGTGTTTAGTGGCGATGAGATGCGCGCGATGGTCACAGGCCAGTACGGCAAGGCTCTCGCCCGCAAGCTGCCGCTGTATGTACGCGCGTTGATTGGCAGTGGGCGGGGGTTTGGCGTATTGAAAAAAGCCAGCGTCATTCGCAAACTCAGCGAAGTCTGGTTGCCGCTGGGCAAGCATGTGGTGATTTACGGTGGTGGGCTGGTTGGCGTCGAGCTTGCGGAATTTCTCGCTGAACGCGGCCGCAAGGTGACCGTTATCGAGCCCGGTGTCAGTTTTGGCAAAGAACTGATGATGGTGCGCCGCTGGCGGTTGATGGACACGCTTCGCCACCTGAACGTGACTTTGTTGTCCTCCAGCCAACTGCTGGAAATTACCCCAAGTCAGGTTCGCTATCGCACCGCCTACGGCCAGGAGCAATGCCGGCGCGCCGACACGGTTGTGATCGCGCTCGGTGCCAAGCCTTCCGGCGAGGCCTTGACTGTCAGCCTGCAAGCCAGTTGCAAAGAGGTCCACTGTATTGGCGACGCACTGGACCTGGGTTATATCGAAGGCGCCATCCGCACCGGCAACGCTTTAGCACGTGCACTCTGAGGGCTAGCGAATGACTAAAGAATCCACAACCGCGTTTTCCGACCAAGCGCTGCGAGACACTCACCGCGAATTGTTCGTGCGCATGCTCGGCCACCTGGGGCGCAAGGAGTTCGACAGCTTCCAGGCGTGCCTGTGCGAAGACGTGGTGCAGGAATGGCCGTACTTGCCGGTGCCTAACATGCCCTCGCGATTGGTGGGCAGCCTTGCGCTGCGTACGCTGATCGAGGCCGGTACAGCACCGTTCGAGCCATATGCCTATGACATCCACACGATCCACCCCATGCTCGACCCCAACGCGCTGATTGCCGAGTACAGCTCCAACAGCTTCTATCACCCCACCCAGCAACCCTACGCCAACCAGTACTTGAGCATCGTGCGCTTCGCTGGCGGCAAGATCTGTTACTGGCGTGAATATGTGAATCCATTGATCATCAAAGAGGCCCTGCTCGACGATTTCAACAAGCCGGTGGATGGGGTTCACAATGCTGCTGACTTGCAACGCTGAGCCAGCATGCGAACCATTGCGATCATTGGCGGCGGCTTCAGTGGTACAGCCACCGCGGTACAGTTGATGCGGCTCAGCCATGAGCCGCTGCGCATTGTATTGATCAACCGCTGTGCAGGCATGGCTCGCGGCATTGCTTATGGCACCAACAGCGCGCTGCATCAGCTCAATGTACCGGCAGGCAACATGAGCGCCTTGGCTGACGATCCGCTGGACTTCTTGCGCTATTGCCAGACACGCCTGCCACAGACTCAGCCCGGCGACTTCGTCAGCCGGCGCACCTACGGCGATTACCTTGACGACCTGCTGGCCACTACCCAGCAGGCTCGAACGAGTATGTGCCTGGAGCGGATAAGGGAGGAGGTCGTTGCGCTCCAGCCCAATAGTGGCCGAGTCACGCTCACCTTGGGCAGTGGCCGACAACTGGTGGCTGACCACGTGGTATTGGCATTCGGCCACTTCGCCCCGCTGGACCCAACGGCTGTGCAAGGCCTGCAGTTACCGTTTTATCAGCGCGACCCCTGGGCAGCCAACGGCTTGAAGGTACATGACCCGCATGCCTCCATCCTGCTCATAGGCAGCGGCCTCACAGCAATGGACGTGGCCTTGAGTCTTCGCCAGCAAGGTCACCGAGGGAGGTTGTATCTGGTCTCGCGGCGTGGGTTGCTGCCTCAGTCGCACAGGGGCGGCGCCCGCTCGGGGTATGACTGCGCGGCGTTGCTCGGACGGCTTGTTCAGGGGCGTCCCAGCGTTGGTTGGTATGTCCACGAGCTTCGCGCTCAGGTGCGTGCTGCGCAGGGCGAGGGATATGACTGGCGTGATGTGCTGGGAGCGTTGCGCCCGCATACAGCTGCGCTGTGGCAGCGGCTGCCGGTAACTGAGCGTCGACGCTTTCTACGCCATGTTCAGCCCTACTGGGATGTCCATCGCCACCGCGTTGCGCCCCGCGCTTATGCAGCATTCCAAGAGTTGATCGGGCAAGGCGTGGTCGTCTCGCTGGCGGCGCGCATCCAGCAACTGAAGGTCAGTGGCGATCAGATCGAGGTACAGCTCAAACCTCGCTTCGAACAGCAGCCACGCATGATCAAAGTTGCACAGATCATCAATTGCACAGGGCCCAATTCGGACCTGCGTCGTGTACACGATCCGTTGATCAGGCAGCTGTGCCAAAGCGGGTGGCTTGATCTCGACATGCTCGGTACCGGCCTGCATGTCGATGCGCACATGTCAGTGCGTGACCAGCGCGGCCAATCGCTGGACTGGTTGAGTTACGTCGGCCCGATGCTCAAGGCGGATTTCTGGGAGGCAACAGCGGTTCCCGAGTTGCGTCAACACGCTTTCAACCTGGCCGGTCGCCTGATCAGTCAACTCTGACTGACTACTCACTTCGTGTATGGCTTGCCTGCGTTAAGCGGGCAACGCTTGCGCGTTCTCGATACACCCGTTGTAGCTCACTCAACCTGGGCCGCTGTTAGTCCAAATAGACGATGAATCACAGACCCGCGGGCCTATAGGTTACTCGGGAGTAAGTTGTTGACTCATGGTCTTTCCAGCGTGTAGCGATCAAGAACAATAAGAGGACGCACAGCAAGATGAACACTGCCTTGGAGAATAGAAAGACGTGGCATTTTTTATCATTCAACGCTGCTTGGGTATCGCTGCTGTTGCCGGCAGCCGGATGCTTGGCGGGCGAACCTGTCAACTTTGAAAATGGGGCCACGCTGGACTACACCGTCACGGCCAATTACGGCTTGGGTATTCGTACGGAGAAACCCGCACACGCAACCCTCAATCAGCTGAACGCTGACGATTCGGACCGTAACTTCAAGCGCGGCAGCCTCACCACCAACCGCTTGAGCGTGCTGCTGGAGGCTGATCTGCACAAGGACGATTATGGGTTATTCATGCGCGGAAGTACTTTCTACGACGCCGTGTACAACGGCAGGACCGATAACCGCTCCCAGGGCACGCTGAACCGGGACGGTGATGCCGACGAATTCAGCTCCGAAACGCGTAAATGGAACGGACATCGAACCTCCTTGCTCGATGCTTTTGTCTATGGCAGCTGGGACCTGGAAGAAAACGGCAAGCTGTCTGCCAAACTTGGCAAACACTTGGTCGCCTGGGGCGAGAATACGTTCTTCCCGGGGATATCCGGTGCACAGAACGGTGCGGATGCATCCAAGGGGAATATTCCCGGGGTAGAAGTCAAAGACGTACTCCTTGGTGCTGAGGCGCTCTCTGGGCAATGGAGCATCAACCAGGACTGGTCGATCATGGCTTACAACCAGTTCCGCTTTCGGCCGACCGAGTTGCAACCCACTGGCGACTATCTCTTCTCGACCGATGTGATCGGCCCAGGCTCCGAAAAGCTGTTCTTCGCTCCTGGCGTATCAATTCCGCGAGGTCCAACAGATGACGCTCGCAATTCGGGACAGTGGGGTATTGGCACGCGGTATCGCATCAGCCCCACCACTGAACTGGGCTTCTACCATATCAACTACCACAGCAAGACTCCCTCGATTGTCTTCTCCCCGGATGGGGACACCTACCACGTCAAATATTTCGAGGACATCAAAGCCACGGCAGCGAGCCTGTCGACCCGCTTTGGTGACTATAGCGTCGGCGGTGAGATTGGTTACTATCAGGACCTGCCGGTGCAAGTGACCACGGCAATACTGCCCCAGCAGATCCGCGGCGACGCGCTGCAGGCGCAAGCCAATATCTACGGCTCATTCGGGCCGAACTTCCTGTCTGACCAAACCATCGTGCTGGCCGAGGTTATGGGCCAGCGCCTGCAAGACCTAGACAGTAATGAGTACGGTGCAAGTGCCAACAACCGGGACTTGGCGTCCTCCACCAGAACGTCTTGGGGTTACCAGTTGACCTACATCAACCGCTACCTGGGCGTATTCGATGGCTGGGACCTCAGTGTCCCACTGTCCTGGAACCACGGCGTCAAGGGCATTGGCGTAGTGCAGAGCAGCGGCCTGCTCAACGAAGGGGATAAGCGCATCAGTGCCGGCGCCAGCCTGGTTTACCTCGATAACCTGGAGATCGGCTTGAAATACAACGTCTTCCTAGGCCGTGACGACGATCCAGCGCAGCTCGCAGACCGAGACTTCGTAACTTTAAACGCCAAATACAGCTTCTGAGAGGCCTGATCATGTTCATCAAACCTTCTTGCAGCTCAATCGTGCTGTGCCTCCTGACGGGTATGGCCAGCAGCGCCGTCGTTGCCAAGGTATCGCCTGAAGAGGCGGCACAGCTGGGCACTACACTCACCTGCCAGGGGGCGGAGAAAGCCGGTAATGCTGCCGGCACCATTCCGCCCTACAGCGGCAAATGGCTTGGTACGCCACCGGGCGTCAAATACGAAAACAATGGCACTCGTTACCCCAATCCCTACGCGGACGAAAAGCCGCTGTTCGTCATCACGTCGGCCAACATGGCGCAATACGCAGAACATTTGTCTGAGGGTCAGAAGGCGCTACTGAGCAAGTACCCGACCTTCAACATGCCGGTTTACCCCAGCCACCGCGACTGGGCATACCCGCAGTGGATCTGCGATGCCTCGAAGAAGAACGCCACCAGTGCCGAGCTCGTCGATGATGGTCTGGGTATACTGGCTACGTCCGGCACGGCGCCGTTTCCCATCCCCAAGAGCGGACTTGAACTGGTCTGGAACATGACCACGCCGGCAGCATCGCCTCGTGAGATCGGTACATTCGATACTGCGGTGGTCAACCCTAGTGGCGGCAAGTCCTGGGCCCGGGAATTCCATAAGATCGTGCTGAGCAAGGCCGACCCGAACAAGCGCGTCGAAACCACCGGTAGCGCTTCCTGGAGTTATGGAGAGAAGCTGATCCCACAGCGGGACAAGGGCACGCTCACCTACGCGCGCGTGCCGTACAACTACAAGAAAGACGTACTGGATGTCTGGCAGTACAGTCCAGGGACCCGTCGTGTCAGGCAGTTGCCTAACTATGGCTTCGATCAACCTGGCCCGGGCGGCTACGTGACCCTGGACGAAGGGCAGGTGTTCAACGGATCCCCTGAGCGCTATAACTGGAAGATAGTGGGTAAAAAGGAACTGTACGTTCCCTACAATGCATACGCTCTGATCGATCCTGCAGTCAAATACGCTGATATTCTCAAGGACCAGGGTCATATCAATCCAGCCTATACACGCTTCGAGCTGCACCGGGTTTGGGTACTTGAGGCCGATCTGAAGCCTGGCTTCCGCCATTTGTATCCTAAACGCGTTATGTACATTGATGAAGACACCTGGCTGCCGCTGATGGGTGATAACTTTGATGCACGCGGCCAGTTCTGGCGTACGGTAATGAATCACACCGTATATGCCTTTGATGCACAGACAGTGTGGCCGCACCTAGCGGTCTATCATGACTTGCAGTCGGGCTCCTACATTGCCGATCGGTTGACCAACGAGCAAAAGCCGGTGGTGTTGATCGATGATGGTTCGTTGAAAGAGTCGCAGTACTCCCCGGACATGCTGCGCGGCGCTGGTCGTTAACTGAGCGGTTGGCCCAAAGCCGTTACCCATGGGGGTAACGGCTTTTTTTGGGTTCTTCACGGAAACTTTGGAAAAGTGCGGCTTCAATTTAGCCGTCGTCAAGGTGGGGCGAGGGCTTCCAGATGAATGTGCCGGAACCTAGGTGGATGCACAGATCGAGCGCCTCTCGCGGGGCGCTCGATCTCGCAGCCGATAAAAATGTTGTGACAAGTACCTCCCATCCCAAGCTGGCCGGAACTGATGAGAGCGAGCAACGTTAACCGGCGACCACATGTCATCTGCGGGATCACCTTGGATTCGATAGGGCCGTATAGTGATCCCAGGATTCAAGCAGCGCTGCAAGAATTGCACGAGTCATTCTCGAGACAGGGCAGCGGAACTTTCAGGAGCTACCCCCGCGTGCTGCGGGGGATCAGACGGAGGAACGAGAACAGACGCTGTTCAGCGGAACATTCCGGCTATGTTCAATTGTCCCGGCGAGAAACACTGCTGGCCAGCCGATGAATAGGTGCAGACGACATAGGTTGGGGGGGCCGCTTGAGGAGTCCTAAGCATGAATACCAGCAAGGCCGCTGCGGCAACAGCCAGTAGAACCAGAGTGAAAGGGTGCACCTTTTTTATTGTTTTCATGACGCCTCCAACTAACACGTATGTCGCGAAGTAGGTAATGGCGGCACCTGCACGGGTGCAGACACAAGTACCGTTAGTTTCAGGCTAGCCAAGGGAGAAAAAGCTCGCATCGTTCATTTGGACTAGGGGCGCAGAGCAATGCGGCCAGGCAGGGCAAAAGCCATGACGTAGTCGCCTTGGCTGGTGCCCAGATGACGATGCCCACCAGCCGCGATTACCAAGTACTGCCGGCCATCGGCCTGGGCAATATAGCTCATCGGGGTAGCCTGCCCGCCGGCGGGCAGACGTGCCTTCCATAGTTCGCGGCCGCTTTGCGTGTCAAACGCCCGCAGGTAGTTGTCTGCGGCCGCGCCAATGAAGATCAAGCCGCTTGCGGTCACGATCGAGCCGCCTTGGTTGGGTACGCCCAGGTTCAAAGCCAGCCCCAAAGGCGCCAGGTCACGGGTAGTGCCGAAGGGGATTTCCCACAGGGTCTTGCGACTGCGCAGATCGATTGCTGTCAATACGCCCCACGGTGGCGCGGTGCAGGGGATGCCCAGCGCAGAAAGAAACGGGCTGTTCTGCACTGCATACGGAGTACCATGCGACGGGTTGTAGAGCGGTGTGCCTGCCTTGGCCAGCGCGTCCGCCTGTGCCCGTGGCAGCAAATTGACCACCGAGGCGATGCGATTGGTATTGGCCACAAGAATTTGGCGACGTGAGTCGATGCTGACACTGCCCCAACTGCTCGCACCTAGGTTGCTGGGATAGTTGATGGTGCCCTCGAGCGACGGCGGGGTAAACAGCCCCTCATGCCGGTAACGGCGAAATTCATGCAAACATAAGTATCGGTCCAGCGGCGTCAGCCCCCAGATATCATCTTCGCTCAAACGTTGCGGATGTAGCGCTGGCATCCCCGTGGAGAACGGCTGTGTAGGGGAGGCGCGCTCACCAGCGATAGAGCTTGCAGGTACTGGACGCTCTTGAACCTCGCTCAGCGGTTTACCGGTTCGTCTGTCCAGTACATACAACTGGCCGACCTTGGTCGCCTGTATCAGCGCAGGCTTGCCGTCAAACTCGGCGAGCACCGGCTGCGAGGCTACATCGTAGTCCCAGAGGTCGTGATGCACCGTCTGGAACGCCCAGCGCACAGTGCCAGTGGCGACGTCAAGAGCGACTACCGAACTGCTGTAGCGGTCTTCGCTGGCGCTGCGATTAGCCCCGTAATAGTCAGGTGAGCGGTTGCCGGTCGGAATGTAGATCAGCCCAAGCGAGGCGTCTGCGCTGAAAACTGACCAGGCATTGGGCGAACCTCTTTGGTTGCTGCGCCCGTCTGCGGCTCCAGCGTCCCACGCCCATAGCAGTGCACCCGTGCGAACATCGAACGCGCGCACCACGCCAGAGGGTACGTCGACCGACTGGTTGTCCAGCACCAGGCCGCCAACCACGACGACGTCGCCGACGACGGTTGGGGGTGAAGTAACACTGTAAAAGCCAGGTTTTACCTCTCCCAAAGACGCTTTCAGATCTACCTCACCGTTATCACCGAAGTCGCTGCAGCGTTTGCCGCTGTCGGCATCCAGAGCCAGTAACCGACCATCGAGAGTCGCGGCAATCACACGCCGCATGCATGCCCTACGTAAATTGGCATTGGTGGAGGGACCGACGTGCAACGCCACACCTCTGCAGGTCACCAGATAATGACCGCGGCTGTCGGTCTTTGCATCGAAACGCCAGCGTTGCCGGCCCGATGCCGCATTCAGAGCAATGATCACATTGTGCGGAGTGCACAGGTATAGGGTGTCGTCGAGCTTGACGGCGGTGCTTTCGAACGCAGGCAGGTTCATCGGATCTTGGACTTGATTGTCACCGGTTCGATAAACCCATGCGCGCTCGAGCAAATGCACGTTTTCTGGAGTGATCTGGGAGGCATTCACAAAGCGGGTGCCCGCCTGATCGCCACCGTAGTGCAGCCAGTCCTGGGCCGGTGACTGACTGGTGGAGCACAGTGCGGCGCAGGTCACCGCTAGTGCCAGACTAGTTTTGCGAGCGCGCACGTTCAGCCCCTTAAGGTTTGACCTCATCGCTGTCATCCCATGGATGAGCCAGCCCAGGATCGGTCTGGGTGATCAACTGTTTGAGCAGATTCTTCAGTGATACTGTCTCCCAGTAACCGAAGCGGTCCAGCACGTCGGCTTCCAGCGCCTTGGCTGCCGCGATAATGCGCAGGGTGGATTCCCGACCAGCGTCAGTCATGAAACAGCAGCCCGATTCGACCCTAATAAAACCTTTGTCACTCAGCCCCTGAATGATGGCTTCGGTAGCTTCGAAACCGGTGTAAGAAAACGAGCTGTTCAGATGTTCGAGATCGCGGCCATCCTTGACGCTCAGCACGCTGAGGAAGAAGTATTCGGTGTCACTCAACCCGTGGTTCAGAGCGTGCTGGCGAATCTGGCTGTAGAACTGGAAGTGTGCCCGTGCCAACAGATAGCCAATAAAGTCCTCGCTGAAGCTCGAGTCGATGTCATTGCCGCTTTTGGTCATCGACAGCGCAGCGCTCTTGCGTGTTGCTACTGCGTACTTTCCTCCTTGAAACACCAGCGGCGGCACCGGCTGATGATCGAAAGCCAGTACCTGACCGACGAAGATGATGTGGTCGCCGCCTTCGTACATGAACGAGGTACGGCACTGGATGCGTGTACAACAGTCCTTGAGCAATGGCACATTGCCGTTGCCGACTTCGTAGTCCACCCCGGCGAACTTGTCTTCAGCGCTCTTGGCAAAGCGGTTTGACAGATTTTCCTGGTCGGCGGAGAGGATATGCACGGCCCAGTGATCGCTGCTTTCAAATGCCTCGAGATTGCGTGACGTCTTGGCCAGGCTCCACAGCACCAGAGGGGGATCGAGTGACACCGAATTGAAACTGTTGGCGGTCAGGCCCACCGGTGTGCCGTCTGGCGCGCTGGTGGTGATGATGGTCACGCCAGTAGTGAATGTGCCCAAGGCACTACGGAATTCCTTGGGGTCGAAGGGAACGGATGCGTTCATGTTTAGCCTCGCTGACTTGTTGTTGTAAGGGCGTGGGTTGCGCCGCCGTGGGTCAGGCGCCCTGCAGCTTCTGCGAGATCACCAGTTGGAAGCACGACTGCGCGGGCTCCAGCACGGCGCGCCATTCATGTGGGCCTTGCTCAAGCGGGTGGCGCAGGGCAGCTCCGGCATTCATCAAGCGCTCGACAATGTTGTGGATGTCGTCCACAACCTCGATCACCAGGGCTGGGCGTTGCACGATTCGCTCCTGTTCACTGGCCAGGGTGAGGTTCATCGGCACCGCCTCGAATGCTGCATAACGCTGCTCGTCGCGGAACTTCAGCGCGAGCCCCAGTTCGTTCTGCAACAGGGCAATGGCGGGGTCTAGCTCTGGAACGGGGATCAACACGGCTTTGAGTTTCATTGTTATGCACTCGTACTCGGACAGGCACAGCGTACGTAGACGCTGATAGCCTTTTCATCGTCCGATGAGACTACCGCTAAGCCCGCACCGAGGCTGACGCAGAGCGGAACATCGTCTAAATGAACGATCCCCGTTGCACAACCCAGGGCTACAGTGGTATCCGTAGCTGACATTTTGAACCCGCTACCTGTAGTAGAACTGCTTGACTCCACAATAAGAACAAGTCGGAGAAACAGTATGAGACTCGCTTGGCCTGAACCTCCTTGCGCTGCTGCATTGCCTGCACCTATCGTACCCGCTGAGCTGGATAAGCCTGAAATGACCAGTCGGCCTGTAGATGTCTTCTCCCGCAGCGGGCTGTCTATCCAGGCATTCGACGGCTTGCTGGCGCACATCTACCAGGGACCACTAGAGAACCTCCCCTGGTCCACTTCGCTGAATGCTCTGCGTGATCTGCTCGACGCCAATTGGGTGACGTTGATCCTGCGCCCGGCTTCGGACCGCAACGAAGCCTTGATCATCAATGCCGGGCCGGACGGAGCCTTTATGGAGACCGGCAAATTCAGCAGCCGCACCGCCTTTACCCTCGACCCGTTCGTTGGCCTGCCGCCGGAGAAGGTACTTACTGTCGAGGAGATGATTGGTGCCAGCGACTGGCACACCAGCGACTTCTACAAGCAGTTTGTCGAGCCTTACGACATTCGATATTTACTTGGTGCGGACATCTTTACTCAGGATGGTTCCGAGTGCCGCTTCCGGGTTTGCCGCAGCCACGCCTCAAGCTCGTTCAATGACCGCGATCGGGCGATCTGCGAGTCACTGTTGCCGCATCTTAAACGCTCGATCGAACTGCACTGCCGGCTGGATCACATCGAATCGGAGCGGCGCCTGTATGCCAGCGCGGTTGACAGGATGATGCTGGGCACGGTGGTGTTCGACGAAACCGGCACGGTGATGAAGACCAATAAGGTAGCCGAGGATATCCTGCGCTCCCACGATGGTATCCAGCTCTCCAATGGCTCGCTGGAAGCCAAGTACTCCAACGAAAACCGGGTTTTGCAGCAGTACATTCGCCAAGCGCTGGAAACCCCCTCGCAGGCGCCCCAGGCAATGTCCATTACACGCCCATCTGGATTGGCCAAGTTTGGTGTGGCGGTAAGATCAGTACCTTTGAGTGAATGGTCGGAGGGTCGCCATCGGCCCGCAGTGATGGTGTTTCTGCGTGACCCGGAACACAAATACCAGGCATCACCGGATGCGATTCAGTCCCTGTTCGAGCTGACCCCGGCAGAGGCCTCGTTGGCGTTGCTGCTCGCCGATGGCATGACTTTGGAAGAGGCCGCAGATGAACTGAACATCCGCAAGAATACGGCCAGGGCTCACCTGCGTTCGATCTTCTCCAAGACCGGGGTCACCCGGCAGACGGCGCTGGTACGCCTGCTGCTCGGCAGTTTCACTCCGAATAACGAATGAACAGGTGCGGTACGGCCCCTCAGGGGGCCGTGAACTCGGTTTCGAATTGGCTAATAAAACCATCAAGCGAGCTCTCGGACAGCAGGTTGATACCTGCTGCGCCGCGGCGGCCGCCTCCGGTTGGGAAGCGCCGGCAAAACTCGTCAGCGGCCAGTGGGCTGTCTGCTGGTACCCGCAAACTGACGGTGTATCCGCCACTGAAGCGAGGCGACAGTATCGCAACCGCATGACCTGGGTGCGCCAGCATCAACTCGTTGGCCAGCACACCGATTGCGCGACGGGCCCAGGCTTGATCCGGCAGCATTACCACCATGGACGCCGCGCCTTGACGCAGTGGTTGAAGTTGCCGGGCGAGCGCCATGTCCTGTTCGTAACCGGCACTCAGGGCTGCGAATACATCCGATTCCTGCATGAATGCAAGTGGGTCTTGATAGGGCAGCATAGCCTCCGCCAGTGCTGCCGGATCGAAGTGCAGATCTTCGAGCCTTTCGCCGTAGGCGTTGTAGTTGAGATAGATGCCCAGCTTTTCTAGGCGCTGGCAGTGCTGCTGGTCATAGCCTGCCTGCACCGCCATCCCCTCAGCCACCTTGCGCAGGCTGTCACCATAGGCGGCGACAATGGCCCATGGGTGATGTCTTGCCTTGAGATAGCGATCCACCAAGATGCTGCTACACACATCGGTGGCGATGTCGATGCAGGCTGCGAAGTGCGGCAGGTTGGGTAGCTCACCAGCAAAATGGTGATCGAAATATCGCACGCTGACGCCGCGTTCGAGCAAGCTCAGCAAGCCCTCACGATTGCTATCCAGGGAAATGTCCAAGGCAATCACTTCATCGCCGCGGTATGCTTGAACCCGTTCCAGCAGTTTGATATCGCGCTTGATGCCGGTGACCAATAGCGCCTCACCCGGCTCCGCAAGCCTGAGCTGCTGTAGTGCACACAATCCGTCGGCGTCCCCGTTGAATGCATAGATCCGGGTCATACCTGGCCACCCTGCTGCGCGGCGTACTTGGCTTCGGCGTGATGTTTAAGGGCATCAGCTAAGGCATCGAAGCTGTGCTGCACCCAATCGCCAAACTGTTCGGTGATCCGATCAGCGTTAAGGCCGAGAAACAGATCGGTGGTGAAATAACGGCATCGATCGGCACCAACCGCCTCAATGTACTGATCCCGCCGCGCCGCATCCTTGGAGGTTTCGCTGGGTCTTTGCTCCCATGACAATAGCAAACCCGGTTCCTTGGCTACCAGGTACTCGACAACACAGAAGCGCTGCCCAGGGTTGGCGGGGTCAGCAATGTACAGGTTTACAGGGTCACCCACCTCCAGGCTGGATTCGACCGCAACGGTGAACGGATTCCAGTCGCCATAACCGGGCAGGTCGACCAGGATATCCCACACAAACTCAGCGGGAGCAGCGATCTCAACGGTTTTGGAGGTGATCAGGTTTTTTGCTTTGCTCATGGGTATCGCTCCGCTGATTAAGGGGCCATGTACTCGCCGCCATTGATGTCCAGCCAGGCGCCTGTGACGGCGCTGGTGTAGTCGGACACGAGCAGCAGTGCTGCCTTTGCGCAATCCTCGTCGGTCGGAATGCTGCCCATGGGGATGTTGCTTGCCACTGCTGCTTTCTGCTCGTCAACGCTCAGCCCTTGCTGCCGCTCGACCTGTTGCATGTATTGCTCCACTGGGGTGCCCCACATCCAGCCCATCGCCGCGGTGTTGATACGCACACCAAAGGGCGCATATTCCTGGGCCATATAGCGCACGGCTGTAGCCAGGGCGCTTTTCGATGCGGCGTAGCCGCCTTGGCCCAGCAGCGGCTTGCGCGTGACCATCGAGTTGATCATGACCATGGCACCACCGCCTTGCGCTTTCATTTGCGCAGCCACTTCTAGGGCCAGGTTCATGGTGCCGAACACGTTGGTCTGGAAGATCGCGTTCCAACCCTGGGTGCCGTTGCTTTGCAGGTTGCCCATGACATCGCCGGGGTTGTAGGCGCTATTGACCAGGCAGTCAATACGCCCGAATTGGTCTACTGTGCGCTTGACCAGGGCGCGACACTGCTCGACATCAAGGATGTCGGTCGGCCATTCAAGCACCTCGCAGTCAGTCCCCAGGGTGTCTATCCGTTGGTGGGCGTCCTGCAGTTTTGCTGCACTGCGGGCGGCTAGAACCACGCCCCGCGCACCACCGCGCACAGCCTCGAGCGCAAGCTTGACGCCAAGCCCCGGTCCGATCCCTGAAATAACAACAACTTTGCCTTGCAAAATCATGATGGACGATTCCCTGATTAAGCGCTTTTCACCAAGCGTGGAAGAATGTGGCGAGCACGATAGGCGGCAAAGTCCTGCTCAAGCTGATCTCGACGCAGGCCCATCTTCTCCATTGAATACTCATGAGCTGCGCGTTTATCGCGGCTGCTGTCGGCCAGCCAGTTGCGCATCTGTGCTTCGATCTCGGTGGTCAGCTCCATCCCGATGAAGGGGTAGATCTTCTGGATGACTTCAAGGGGCTTGGCCACTGCATCCAGGTACCACACGTCAAGAAAGTGGTCGTCAGGCAAGCTGTCGCGCACTGCGAGGGCGTCTTTGAGGCCCTTGGCAAACTTTGCTGACCAGATTTTCGCGGCCTGGCGCGGGTCTGCCTCATCGCTGAACACGCCCCAGATGGTGTGGGCAAAGCTGCTCATCGACGGGATGGTTTCGAGCGGGTCGCGGTGGGTCTGAATGATCCGTGCGCTTGGGAAAACCTTGAACAAGGTGTCCATTGCATGAGTGTGGTGCGGCGCCTTGAGTACCCAGCGCTGTGCAACCACACCGCGTTGGCGTTTCTGCCACTGGAGGAACTGCAGCTGCTTCTTCAGGTACAGGTAAGCCGGGGCCTGGTCTTGCGTGCCGAGCCAGTCGGTATAGTCAGGGACGTTGGCGTAGGCGTACATGGCACTGAGAAAGGAGTGTTCCATGAGCACGACTTCTTCGTCGCACAGTTCTGCATCCAGCGGGTGCATGGTCAACAACTCAGGCATGGCCTCGATCATCATCGCCACTTCACGCCTGGCCATGTCGATGCGTGGGTCAACTTTGCCGGCCTGGGCATCACGCAGCGGAGCAGGGTAGCGAACCTCCCACCAAGCAGGGGTGTAAAACCGTGGGTCTTGGGCCAGCACACGGTGGAGCATGGTGGTGCCAGTGCGCGGCAGGCCGACAATGACCACTGGGTCCTGGATCTGCTCCTGCAAAATCTCTGGGTAACGCTTCAGGTAGTCCTCCAGTACCAGCCGTGAGCCAAGGCTTTCGATCAAACGCTCGGCAAACAAAGGTCCACCGGTGGCGGACAGCTTGCCTTGGCGGTTGATATCGGCCACTAGGGCTTCCAGTCCGGCGCGAAAGCTGGGGTCGCCAAAATCTGTAAGGCCAGGGTTGCGCTGTAATGCCGCAGCCAGCAGTTGTTCAGTGTCCAGTGGCAGGGGAGAGGTCATGATGAACGTCCTTGCAAGAAGTCGGAAAGTTTTGCAACCCGGGTTTGTGGGTGGACCGGTTCGGTTACGCCGATCCAGCGCATGCAAAGCGTGCCATTGACATGGCCGGCTGTTTGCAGCCAGTTGGCAGCACCGGGGGAGGTGTGGGCCAGCACCATCGTCACGCTGCCATCCGGGTTGACCACGGCAGAGTGCTGGTTGCAGGCGATTCGGAAGTAGCGGTAGTCCAGAGACTCCATCCAGTAGTTGTTGATCTGGAGGTTCCAGTATTCGCAGGCAGGTACTCGCGGCAGCTCGATGAGCAACACCTCGTCTTGGGCCAAGGCCCACTGCGAGTGGTAGTAGAAGATGTTCGGATCGCCGCCGAGCTTCTGGCACAGTGCCTGGTCAGCAGGGGGCAGCTGATTGATGTGTGGCTGGTAGCTCTGCGCCCAATCGGCGAAGGTGGTGGCGGTGTTTTCGACAAAACGTGCTGCGCGCAGCAGGTTGTCGCGCAACTGTGCGGGTTGCAACACTGGTGGTTGTTGATCGTGATTGATCCGTTGGATTTTCACCTGCGCGGGTTGCGCTGCCGAGCGGTCAAGAAACACCTGGCGGATGAGCAGTTGCACGCTGTCCGCTTCGATCTGCAGCCAGTTGGCCGGGTGCGGGTGCTGACTGACGATCAGTTCAAAGCTGCCATCGTCGGCGAATTGGAGCTGGTTGCTGTCGATGAATCCGCCGGCCTCAAGGCTTGCAGTGCGCTCGTAGCCGCCACGCTTGCTGCTGAAATTGATGGTTGCCGCGCCACCACGGTGGCCACTGACTTTATAGTCATAACGGCCGTCGATGGCTGCCGCGAGGTAGCCCATGTCCGGGTTGTCAGCGCCAATTTTTGCGGTTTCGTGGGAAGGGACCATAAATACGGGAAAGTCTGGGGTGCCACCTTCAACCAGCATTTCCAGGCCGAGACGAGCCAGGCGACTTAGATAACGAACGCCCTCCGCCTGATTGAAGTCGTCTTGCGGGGCTTCTGGGCGACGCAGTACAGCGCCTGCCTGCTTCAACGCGTCACAGTAGCTTTCCCAGGCACGTTGATTGTCATTGAATGACTCTGTTGGATGCGCCACCGCTGTGCTCCTCGGGCAGATGTTGATGCGCCCAGAGTAGGAAACAGGTCAAGTTCAATCATCGTCCTTTCGGACTAAACTGGTATGGCGGCTGACTATAAGCGGCACCGCAAATAAAAAAGCCCCCGGCGCTTGCGTGGAGCGCCGGGGGCTGTGGTGGGTCAGGCGTTGCTTTCGGCCTGCTTGCTGCGCGCGCGCGCCATGTCCATGGCGGTGTCTTCAATCATGTCTTCCTGGCCCCCAACCATGCCTCGCGCGCCCAATTCGACAAGAATGTCGCGTGCACTCACGCCATATTTTGCTTCAGCGCGCTTGGCGAACAGCAGGAATGATGAGTACACACCCGCATAGCCCAGGGTCAACGAGTCGCGGTCAATCCTGACCATATGGTCCATCATCGGCAATACAATGTCTTCGGCGACATCCATGATCTTGTACAGGTCCACCCCGGTTTCAATGCCCATGCGGTTGCACACGGCAACAAACACTTCCAGTGGCGTGTTGCCGGCACCGGCGCCCAGGCCATTGGTGGAGCCATCGATGCGCGAGGCCCCGGCTTCGATTGCTGCCAGTGAGTTGGCGATCCCCATGGCCATATTGTGATGGCCATGGAAGCCGATTTCGGTGCCTGGCTGCAGTGCCTTGCGCAGCGCGGCGATGCGCACTGTGACGTCTTGCGGAAGCATGAAACCGGCAGAGTCGGTGACGTAGATGCAATTGGCGCCGTATGACTCCATCAGCAATGCCTGGCTGAGCAGCTGCTCAGGGGTAACCATGTGCGCCATCATCAGAAAACCAACGGTGTCCATCTCCAGCTTTCGTGCCAGAGCAATGTGCTGTTCGGAGACATCGGCTTCGGTGCAGTGAGTGGCAATACGGATGGTGTGAACGCCAAGATCCTTGGCCATGCGCAGGTGATCGACCGTACCAATGCCCGGCAGTAGCAATGCAGAAGCCTTGGAATGCTTGAGCTCGCCGATGACAGCGCTCAGGTACTCCTCATCGCTGTGTGCCGGGAAGCCATAATTGACCGACGCACCGCCCAGTCCGTCCCCATGAGTAACCTCCAAAAGAGGCATGCCGGCATCATCGAGGCCGCGCGCTACCGCGCGCATCTGCTCCAGGGAAATCTGATGGCGCTTGGGATGCATCCCATCGCGCAGAGTATTGTCATGCAGAGTGATTTTCTTGCCTTGCAGGTTCATATCAGGCCTCCACGGCGGCTTGGGCTTGCAGAGTCAGGTCACCGCTGAGAATTTTTTCGGCGTACAGTTCGGCCGTGCGTGCAGCAGCGGCGGTCATGATGTCGAGGTTGCCGGCGTACTTGGGCAGATAGTCACCCAATCCTTCGACTTCCATGAAGATCGACACGCGGTTGCCATCGAACACTGGACCATTCTTCAGGCGGTAGCCCGGTACGTATTTCTGTACCTCGGCAATCATCTTGTGCACCGACGCGGTGATTGACGCCTGGTCAGGCGTTTGTTCAGTCAGGCAATGAATGGTGTCGCGCATGATCATCGGCGGCTCGGCCGGGTTGATGACGATGATTGCCTTACCCTTGGCGGCGCCGCCGACTCGTTCGATAGCGCCGGCAGTGGTGCGGGTGAACTCGTCGATGTTCTTGCGTGTGCCTGGCCCGACAGAGCGCGAGGAAACCGTTGCAACGATTTCACCGTAGGTGACGGTTTGTACGCGGGATACCGCAGCTACCATGGGGATGGTCGCCTGGCCACCGCACGTAACCATGTTGACGTTCATTTGACGCTGGCCGACTTGATCATGCAGGTTGACCGACGGCACGCAATAGGGCCCGATAGCCGCGGGGGTGAGGTCGATCATGAGCACGCCAAGGGCGTTGAGCTTGCGCGAGTTCTCGGCGTGCACGTAAGCCGAGGTGGCGTCGAAGGCAATCTGAATCTCGTCGGCCAGAACATGTGGCAGCAGGCCGTCAACACCTTGGTCGGTGACTTTCAGGCCCATCTCCCGCGCCCGCGCCAGGCCGTCGGAGGCGGGATCGATACCGACCATCCAGACCGCTTCGAGCACGTCGCTGCGTTGCAGTTTGTAGAGCAGGTCGGTGCCGATGTTGCCAGGGCCGATCACGGCGCATCTTATTTTTTTCATGCTGTGGCTCCAATAAACGTGGAAGGTAGGATCATTCGGTGAAGCTGACCGATGCTGTGCCCAGGCCTTCGATGGTCAGTTCGAACCGATCGCCAGCGCGGGCCGGTACCAGCGGCGCCAAGGAGCCGGAGAGAATGATTTCGCCGGCACGAAACGGGATGCCGTGGCGCCCCAGGGTATTCGCCAGCCAGGCCACGGCCTCGGCGGGGTGGCCTTGCACTGCACTGCCCAGGCCGCTACCGGCGGGCTTGCCGTTGCAGAACATGTCCAGCCGCACCTGTTCAAGCGCCAGTTCACGAGGCGGTGTGCGCTGGTTGCCCAACACGAACACGCCACAGGAAGCGTTGTCTGCCACCGTGTCCTGAATGCGGATTTGCCAATCGTGGATCCGCGAGTCCACGATCTCGAAACAGGGCAGCACATAGTCGGTTGCGTCGAGGACATCCTCGCGGGAGACGGGGCCGGTGAGGTCGTGCTTGAGCACGAAAGCGATCTCACCTTCGGCCCGCGGCTGAATCAAACCGGCCTGGGACAGGCTGATAGCGGCGCCATCGGGGTAGTGCATGGCATCGGTGAGAAAGCCGAAGTCGGGTTGATGCACGTCGAGCATGTCCTGCACCGCTTTACTGGTGACGCCGATTTTCTTGCCGACGATGCGTTCCCCCAGCGCCTCGCGGCGTTTGAGCATCCCCAGCGAAATCTGGTAGGCGTGGTCCAATGTCAGGCCTGGGTAGCGCTGAGTGAGCGGGACGATGGTGTGCCTCTGAGTGAGTGCGCCGAACAGCTCGTCGCTCAATGCGGCGATGATGTGGTTATCCATGATGATGCCTCAGCCGTGTTGAAGAAAATCCAGGCAGGTGCGGTTGAACAGGTCGCGGTGCTCAACCATGACCCAATGCCCGCACTGATTGACCAGCACGAAGCGCGCATTGGCACATGCCTGAAGCATCTTCATGGCGCCGCTGGCAGGGCAGAATTTGTCATCAGTGCCCCAGAATCCAAGAATCGGGCACTGCAGTTCGGCCAGGCGTTCGCTGAGGTTGGGTACGCGCATGGTTGCCAGCACGTTCTTGGGTTGTGCAGCGCAGATGGGCACGCGCTGATCCAGCAGCTTGTCACTGATCAGCGCCGGATCGTAGACCAGGATCGACAGCAGCCTGCGCATGCCCTCGCGGTCCAGCACGCCGTCTGCAAAATCCTGCATCATTCGCTGGATACCTTCCATCTGGAAGTACACCTCACGCTCCTCCAACCCACCTGGCCCCATCACTATCAGACGAGACACGGCCGCGGGATGATCCAGTGCGTACTTGATGGCAATTGCGCCGCCCAGGGAGTTACCGACCAGCGCGCAGCGCGTTACACCGATGCCTTGTAGAAAGCCGTGCAGGGTCTGCACAAAGAAGTCGAGCACGTAGTCGACATCGTCCGGCTTGGACGAAAGCCCGTAGCCCGGCAGATCAAGCACAATGGTGCGATAGCCGTGGTCGTTGAACCAGGCGAAGTTGTCCTGGAAGTTGCTGAACCCGCTCGCCCCCGGGCCGCTGCCGTGGATAAATACCAGGGTTTCGCCCTGGCCATGATCGAAGTAGTTGATGTCCAGCCCGCTTGCGGTCCGGAAGGTATGGCCTTTAGGTATAGGGGTCATCGCAACGCCTTTTCAGAGTGGCCTCAGGCAAGAGCAGGCCGCAGCCTGCAATCGCCCGTTTGTTACATCATCAGCAATGGCGTTGCGCGCAGCATCGTCTGTTCAGACTAACGACATCAGACTGGCAGGCCTCAGCTCCCGGTAAAGCGTGCCGGTTGCCGCTGGAAGAACGCCTCGACGCCCAAGGCGAAGTCACGGCTGCCCGCGCATGCGCAAAAGGCTTCGCACTCAGCATTGAGGTGGGTACGCAGGTCGTTCTGCAGCGCCTGGCGCAGTAGACGCCTGGTCTGACCGAGGGCGAAGGTCGGGGCGGCGGCAAGGCGCTTGATCAAGGCTTCGGTCTGAACGACTAGAGCGTCATCGGCAATGACCTGACCAACCAGGCCCAGGCGCAGCGCTTCTTCGGCGTCAAACGGCTCACTCAACATCAGTAGCTCGAGGGCTTTGTGCAGGCCGACGACTCTGGGCAAGTGCCAGGAACCGGAGGCATCGGGGCTGGCGCCGATGCCGCAATAGGCAAAATTGAAGCGCGTGGTTTGCCCGGTCAGAATGAAGTCGCACGCCAGGGCGATGCTGATGCCAGCGCCCGCGACCACTCCGTGTAGTTGCGCGACCACCGGAATCTCCAGCTCCGAGAGCAATGCAATGGCTTCGTGCAGGGGGGATATCAGTGCTCTGGCGCGCACGGCTGAGTCGCTTTTCAGGCTTGCCAGATCGCCGCCGGCCATGAACCCCCGTCCGGCCCCATGCAGGTGCAGTACGCGCACGCCTGCCTGGCGCTGTACGGCCAGCAATGCATCACGCAGGGCCATGGCCATTTCCACGTTGATGGCATTGAGCGACGCGGGGCGGTTGAACTGGATCCGCGCAATGCCGGCTTCGACGGTCAGAATGACGGATTGATCATGTTCACTCATGAGCGCTTGCCTCCCAGCGCTGTCTGCCCCTGACCCGGCGTCAGATACAGGGCGGTTGTACCGAGGCGTTGCTTGGCGTTTGCCAGCTCCTGCTTGGCGACAGTGCGCAAGTGGACCTCATCAGGCCCGTCAATGAAATGCAGAGCCCGGCCCCACGTCCAGAGAAACGCCAACGGTGTGTCTGCGGTCATGCCCATGGCGCCGAATACCTGGATGGCAC
This sequence comes from Pseudomonas sp. B13(2017), assembly GCF_002113245.1. NCBI lineage: Bacteria > Pseudomonadati > Pseudomonadota > Gammaproteobacteria > Pseudomonadales > Pseudomonadaceae > Pseudomonas > Pseudomonas sp. B13(2017). The sequence continues at coordinate 58,188 of NZ_NEJX01000004.1, read as the reverse complement.
GGTCAAGCACGCGGGTCTGCAGGCGTGCGGCGACCAGTTTGATCGCTGAAACATCTACCCGGGCACTGGCATTGCCCAAACGGTCGATGGTGTCGGCTGCACGCAGCACCAGCAGCCGCGCCTGGTCGATCTCGACCCGTGACTCGGCGATCCAGTCGCGCACGTTGGAATAGTCCGCCAGGTGCCTGCCGAACGCCTTGCGCTCGAGCGCCCGGGCGCACATCAGTTCCAGCGCCAGCTCACACTGGCCGATGGTACGCATGCAGTGGTGGATGCGGCCTGGGCCGAGGCGCGCCTGAGCCAGGGCAAAGCCTTTGCCTTCTTCGCCCAGTAGGTGGTCGAGTGGTACCCGTACGTCGCGCAACAGCACCTCGCAGTGGCCTTCTACCGAGTAGTGATGCATCAGCGGCACATTGCGCACGATCTCAACCCCGGGGGTGTCCATCGGCACCAGGAGCATGGTGTGACTCTGATGGCTGGGCCCATCCTCGGCGTTTTTGCCGAGCACAATCATCAACTTGCAATTGGGGTGCAGGGCCCCGGTGGTGAACCATTTGCGCCCGTTGATGCGGTAGTGGTCGTTTTCACGCTGGATCAGCGTGGCAATGTTGGTGGCGTCGGAGGAGGCAACATCCGGCTCGGTCATGGCAAAGCATGAGCGAATCTCTCCGTCCAGCAGCGGCTTCAGCCACCGCTGGTATTGCTCCGGTGTGGCGGCAAGGTGCAGCAGCTCCATGTTTCCCGAGTCGGGGGCGTTGCAGTTGAACACTTCCGCAGCCCAAGGCAGTCTGCCCATGATCTCCGACAGCGGAGCGTACTCGAGGTTACTCAGGCGGGTGCCGGGCTCGCCGGCCCGCAACGCCGGCAGAAACAAATTCCACAGGCCTTCATCGCGAGCCAGGGCTTTAAGGTCGTTGATCAGTTCCAGGGGGTAGACGCCTTGTTCTGATTGCTCCAGCCAGCGCCCATTGGCCGGCAACAGGTAGCGATCAAAAAATTCTTGCAGGCGTTGCTGCAACTGAACCACGTGGTCAGGGTACTGAAAATTCATGCTGGCTCCATTGTTGGGCGAGGGGTGGTCAGAGCAGGTCAAGCAGTGCCAGGCCGCGACGGGCGAACGCTGTGCCCAAGTGGCTGACATCCGAGGCGTTCGCCGACGCTGCTGTCCCCAGTCGAGCGCGCGCAGCAATGCCTTCAAAAATTACGGCGAGGCGGAACAACGCGAAAGCAAAGTGGAACGGCTCAGCCATGCCCTGTTCGGGTACTTGTTGGTAATACAGCGCCAGATATTGCGGCAACTCGGCAATACCCAGGGCGGACAAATCAAGCCCGCGTAAGCCGCCGTACTCTTCTGGGAGGGTCTCCCAAGCGATGCAGTTGTAGGCGAGGTCTGCCAATGGATGGCCAAGTGTTGACAGTTCCCAGTCGAGCACGCCGATGACCCGCGGTTCGGTTGGATGAAACATCAGATTGCCCATGCGAAAGTCCCCATGACACAGCCGGGTGGTTGTATCGGCAGGTACGTGGGCGCGCAGCCAATGCAACAGCGGTGTGATATAGGGGTTGTGGGCCTGCTCAGCGGCCTCCCACTGGTTACCCCAACGGTTCAACTGTCGTGAAAAATAGTTCCCGTTGCGGCCAAAATCGCTGAGACCGACGGCGTCGATATCAACCTTGTGCAGGCTGGCCAGCGTATGTGCCATAGATTGGTACATTGTCCAGCGATCGCCGGCTGGTGCTTGAGCCAGTTGGTAATCGGAGAACACTCGGCCGTGCAAGCGCTCCATCACATAGAAGGGGGTACCCACCACGTCGTCATCGCCGTGAAACAGTAGCGCCTTGGGCACCGGTACGTCGCTGTTGGCCAATGCAGTGATGACGCGATATTCGCGGTCAACGGCATGGGCTGAAGGCAGGATTTCTCCGGCAGGCTTTTTGCGCAGTACCATCTGGCGATTGGCGTAATTGATAAAGAAGGTGGGGTTGGATTGGCCTCCGCCGATACGCTCCAGTTGCATTTCGCCGCATGTGCCTGGCAGGGTGTCACGCAGAAAGGCGTCTAGCCGGCTGAGGCTGAACTCGGTGAAAGGCTGTTGGCTGTTGCTGGTCATCAAATGTATCTCCGAAACGTGGCTTGCGGCTCAGCAGGCAGTCACTACTTGCTCAGTCCGTTCATCAGCAGATCAACGCACTGGTCGGCGATCTGCTGGGCCTTGAGAGGGCCGTTGGGGTCGTACCAGCGGGCGATCCAGCTCAGTGCACCGGCTACGGTGAAAGCGGCGAACTTCGGGTCGCAAGGTTTGAGCACGCCTTCCTCGATGCCTTGGGCGATCAGGGCTCGGAACCTCAAGTCGATACGACTTTTGAGCAGCCGGAGCTTGCGTCGGCTCTCCAGTGTCAACGGGTCTTCACCCACGCGGATCAGGCACATCCCAAAGTCGGTGGTGACGATCTGCACGTATTCGCCCATCACCGCAATCAGGTTGGCGCGGGTGTCACCGCCGCTCTGCAAGGCCTGAGTGGACGCTTGCTCCAGCCGTTGCAAGCCGATCCGCACGCATTCGAAAAGGATCTCGTCTTTGCTTTTGACGTAGTAGTAGACCGTCGGCTTGGTGATGTTCAGCCGCTCAGCCACGTCGTCTAGTGATGTAGCGTGAAAGCCTTTTTCGTTGAACAGTATTGCGGCTGTGCGCAGCACCGCCTCGCGCTTGTTTTCACGTTCGGCCTGACGGTCTTGACGACTGGCCCAGGGTGAATTCTTGCCTGACGAGTCCATGCCTGATCCTCCTGCGCTTACAGTGTTGCGGGTCGTACCGGGCGCGTTTGGTTACGCGCCAGATGGCCGGCGATAAGGCAGATCTTACTTACGAGTAGCGAGGTTTCTGAATAGTCTGAACAGACGATGCGTGAACGCCCTGGACAAGCAAAAACTTCAGGAACACGCAGGCTGCACCGGCTCAACCGGCTGACCGGCCTGGCCCGAACAACGATAAAAACGAGGTCGGCAAAGATGGTGGATCCGCGCATTGAGGAGTCCAGCGCGCAGCTCGTTACTTGCAGTGAGCCTGCAGCTACCGGGCGTTATGGCACTGCTCTGGAGATGTTTGAGGCTGCCAGAGACCGTGCTCCCGGCCGCCCTGCGCTGCACTATTTCGACGAGCAACTGAGTTACGCCCAGGTTGATCAGCGTGCTGATGCGCTGGCTGCTTATCTGCAACAAAACGGGGTGCAATTTGGCGATCGTGTCGCCTTGTACCTGCAAAACATTCCTGAATTCATGATCGCGCTTATCGCCACATGGAAACTGGGAGCGATTGCGGTGACGATTAACCCGATGAACAAAGCGCGCGAGTTGACGCTGTTAATGGACGACTGCAAGCCGGCGGTGCTGGTCTGCGGCAACGACCTGTATCAGCAAGTTGTGTGTCAGCTGCCGCTGCTACAAGACGTTCTGGTGGTATTGAGTCAAGAGCGCTCTGAACCGGCGCAGGGACAACAGACGCCCGTTGTGGTGTGCATGCCGGGCATATTTACCGCTTGGCAGGGGCAGCGGCCGCTCAGCCCAATGCTCAGCGCCGACAATACTGCAACAATTGTCTATACGTCTGGCACAACGGGAATGCCGAAAGGGGTCGAGCACAGCCATGCCGCCTTTGTGTTCAACAGTGTTGGCTTCAGGGCACATGTTGGCCTCCAAGAACATGCCTCGATCATAGGTATGGCACCGCTGTGCCATGTCACCGGCCTGGTCCTGCACATCGGCATGGCGCTGGCCTGTGCGGGGGCGTTGGTGTTAATCGGGCGCTTTGACCCTGAGTTGTTCGCGCAGGCGGTACACCGCCACCACGTCACCTTCGCAATTGGCGCCATCACGGCTTTCATTGCGCTGCTCAACTGCCCGGCGGTCACTGCGCAACAATTGCAGACCCTGCAACATGTCTATTCGGGTGGCGCGCCGATCCCGAGGTCGGTGGTCGACGCCTACGCGGGCAGGTTCGGCCAACTCATCCGCGGCGTCTATGGCCTCACCGAGTCAACGTCAGTCGCAGTGGCGGTGCCACGTGATCTACACCCGGCCTGTGACGCACAGGACGTATTGTCTGTGGGCAAGCCTGTTGCCGACACTGAAGTTCATATAGTCGACGAAGCCGGACAGGTGCTGCCACCGGGCCAAGTCGGCGAGATCGTCATCCGTGGGCCGCAGTTGATGCGTGGCTATTGGGGACGCGCCCGCGAATCCCAGGCGGCGTTCCTGTCAGGGTTTCTGCGCACTGGCGATGTTGGTTATTTGGATGACGAAGGGTGGCTGTTCCTGGTCGACCGGATGAAGGATGTGATCATCGCGTCAGGCTTCAAGGTGTGGCCACGCGAAGTGGAAGATGTTCTGTACAGCCATCCGGGTGTACGCGAAGCAGCCGTGATTGGCATCAAGGACTACTACCGCGGTGAGTCGGTCAAGGCTTATGTCAGCCTTAAGACGGGCACAGACATTAGTAACGAGGCGTTGATCGAATTCTGCAAGGCGCGCATGGCTGCCTATAAATACCCGCGAACGGTAGAAGTGCTCGATGAACTGCCAAAAACGTCTAGCGGCAAGATCATGCGTAATGCGCTGCGTTGACGCTGCAGATCGACAAGGAGAGAGTGCGTGAAAGCATTGGTGTTTCATGATCCGGGGCATGTTTCGACAGTCAGCAATGCTCAGGTCCCGACGCTGGCAAAAGGCGAAGTGCTGATCAAGGTCGAAGCCTGCGGTATCTGCGGCAGCGATCTGCATATGTTCCGGACTAACGCCCATCGCGAGATGCTGGTGCGCGTTGATGGCGATGGTTTGCAGATCCCGGGTCATGAGTTTAGCGGCACCGTCGTCAAAATTGGCGAGGGTGTCGACGGCTACCGGGTCGGTGACCGCGTAGTTGGGGTCGCAATGGGCGGCATGGCCGAACTTGTGCCGGTGCCGGTCAATCCGTTTCAGCTAGTCCATATGCCCGACAACGTGTCGTTTGCCGCAGCTGCTACCACAGAGCCACTGGCTGATGGACTGCAGATGATCCGCAAGGCGCAGATCCAGCCGGGTGAAAATGTGCTTGTGTTCGGGGTTGGCATCATCGGCCTGGGTGTGATCCAGGCGCTGAAGGCATTGGCTCCAGACATTGGCCATATTGTAGCGGTGGACGTGTCCGATACACGCCTGGCCATGGCGTTGGAGATGGGCGCGACCCATACCATCAACCCCGCCCACGTAGATCTGCTCGCTCAGGCCCGTTTGATCTGCGGTGTACTGCCGATTACCTACCCCGAAGTAAACCCCACTGATATCAGCGTGGTGTTCGAATGTGCAGGTTACCTCAAACACATGAAAGGGCCTGCGCCGCTGCAGTCGGCATTGCACCTGGTTCGGCCCGGCGACGGGCGCATCGTCTGCTTTGGCGCATACGAAAGCGGTTTCAATATCGACCTGATGCCGATGATCAACAAACAGATCACTTTGCTCGGCTCCAACGGCTACGCCGCCGAGGAGCTGGAGCAGGCCTTGCAGCTGATGGCTGAGGGCAAGGTGGACCGCGATCGCTTGATTTCCCATACCTTTGCACTCGATCACGGCGCTGAAGCGTTTGAAGTGCAAGGGGCGGGGCAGGCAATCAAGGTCATGTTCCAACCCAACTCAAGCCCTCAGCAGGGCTGACCTGTTTGTATCCAACAAGAACAAGAATGGAGACTTTACATGGCTAGGCAATCCCTGGGCGAACGCATCGCTGACCTGCTGCTGCAGGAACGCTTCGACAAGTTTTTCTCACTGCCCGAAGTCACCTTCGGCAAGCTGCACCACGCTTTGCATGATCGCGGTGTACCGCTGATCGCACCGCATCATGAAACTGCCAGCGGCTTCATGGCAGAAGCCTATGCTGCGTTCACCGGCAACCCAGCAGTGGTCGGTGCCAACTGTGGGCCTGGCGTGGTCAACCTATATTCAGCAATCGCCAACTCTTGGGAAGAACACCTGCCGGTGCTGTATCTCGGCTCTGAGCGCACTTCCCGGGCACGCAACTCGTCACGCACGTCCAGGTTTCAGGCGCCGCCGAGCCTTGAAGTAGTGCGTCCGATGACCAAGTTCGCGGCCATCCTGGAAGACCCGTTGGAGGCAGATGATCTGTTTCAGGAGGCGTTCCGCCAGCTGCGCAGCGGCACGCCTGGCCCGGTCTACATTGGCCTGCCTTTCGACATGTTGCTTGAGGAGCGTGAGTTTGGTGAGCTGGTTAGCCCAGAGCGTTATCGCTCGGCAACCTTCACTGCTGATGTCAGCGATGCCCATATAGAGGCGGCTGCGCAGATGCTGCTGCAAGCGCGAGCACCCTTGTTGCTCGGCGGCGCGGGAGTGCGCAACTCGCAATCACAGGCGCTGTTCGGCGAGTTGGCCGAGGTGCTACAAGCCCCGGTGATTCTCACCGCATCGGGCCGAGGTGTGCTGTCCGACACTCATCCCAACGTGTTCGATCTTGGCATCGAGCCCGGTGCCAGCCTGTGTCGTGACGCGGACGTCATCTTCGCCATCGGCACGCCGATTGGTGAGAAAATAGGCTTCGGCGGGCATGCCTACTCACCAGCTCAGCAGGGCTTTCCCAACTACTTCGGCGAGCCCGGCAGCCAGCGCTGGATGCAACTGGACTTGGACCCGCACAACATTGGGCGCAATCGACCAATCGACGTGGGCCTAGCCGGCGACATGCGGCTGATCCTGCCACGGCTGATCAATGCCCTACGCGGAGCCAACACTCGTGACCGCGCGACAGCTCTGGCTAAGGCGCAGGCAACTCGCAAGGCGCTGTTCGCGGCGTTCATTGAACCGGCATCAGCAGTCGATACCTCACCTATCCACCCTGGACGTGCGGTCCTGGAGGTGCAGAAAACCCTGCCTGACGACGTCGTGCTTATTCGTGACGGCGGCGCATTCAGCATCTGGATGCACAACTACCTCCAGCACCCTATCGGCGGCTTCATGTTTGCCGGCAAGATGGGCAACCTCGGCACTGGCTTGCCATACGCGCTGGGCGCAGCGCTGGCGCCCATCCATGCGGGCAAGCGGGTGTGCCTGATCACGGGCGATGGCTCGTTCGGCTTTTATCCGATGGAGTTCGAAACCGCCGTGCGCTACCAGTTGCCGGTGGTAATCGTGGTCGGGTATGACCAAGGCTGGTCGCTGGAAGTCCCTTATTACATGCACGTGTGTAAACGCACGTTCGAGGTCGATCACGGATTTGTGCGTCTGGATGACATGGCCCGCGCCATGGGCGGCCATGGTGAGTTCTGCGCGAGTGCCGAAGAGATCGGCCCAGCCATGCAGCGCGCCTGGGCGAGCGGCAAACCAGCGATCGTACAGATCGTAATTGATCGCGAAGTCAATGCCTACCAGATGCCGAACTGCCACCTTTGGACCCGCTGGCATGCCGACAAGGCTGTTTATAGCGACGAATAAGTGCACTTGGCGCGCCTAGAACGGGGCGCGCTGGCTTCGACCCAGAGGTGGATTATGATTACCCGTAATCAATTCGCGAGCGCGAGTGCGCGCCGATGGATGGCCAGTGCCACAGTGTTACTCGGCACCATCGCGTTAGGCTTTTCGGCAACCATGGTGATGGTTGCGCTGCCGGCAATGATGAAGGCATTCGACGTCAACCAGGACATGATTCAGTGGATGGCGACCGGCTTTCAGATCACCGCCACTACATCGATTCTTGCCACCGGTTGGCTGACCGGGCGCTTTGGCTTGCGTGCGGTTTACATCGCTGCACTGCTGATCTTCACCATCGCCTCACTCCTCGGTGCCTACGGCGACTTTGCCAGCGTTGCCATTGCAGCGCGGGTGTTGCAGGGCGTCGCCATGGGGCTGGTGCCGGCAGTCGCGCTGATCACCATCGCGCAGGTGTTCCCCGCGCACGCGGTTGGCCTGGCGATGGGGGTATTCGGCGTTGGTGCGGTTTTGGCGCCCGCCATTGGACCGGCGGTAGCGGGTGTGCTGTTGGCGCCGTATGACTGGCCGGTGATATTTCTGTTCCCGTTGCTGTTCAGCATTCCTGCATTGCTGCTGGCGGTGCGATATATCCCGGATGCCCCTAAAGCTGCTGTGCAAAAGCCGTTTGACTGGCTCGGCATGCTGCTGTTAACGATCTTCATCATTGCACTGCTCAACGTTACAGGCCTGGGGCTGAACAGCGGCTGGACCCACTGGCAGACCCTTGCCTGCCTGGGCCTGAGCCTGTTGAGCCTGCTGTGTCTGATTGTGTGGCAATTGCGCTGCGCTGCGCCCTTACTGGAACTTGAGTTGTTGCGCGACTCCCGTTTCCGCCAGGTTCTGGGGGTAGCTTTGGTGTATGGCTTTTGCCTGTATGGCACCAGCTACCTGATTCCATATTTCCTCCAGAGCGCGGCGGGCTATACACCCGCGGATTCGGGCGCGGTCCAGGTACCTGGTGGGGTGGTCGTGGTGCTGGTGATCTTTGTTGCAGGCGCGCTGTGTGATCGAGTCGGTGCGCGCCGGGTCACCCAGGCGGGCATCGCGCTGTTCGCCCTCTCAAGTCTGGGGTTCACCTTCTTACTGCCGGGCGCTGGCTTTTGGCAAGTTGCGGCATGGTTCACCTTGAGCCGGATCGCGATGGGCATGCTGATCCCGTCTACCAGTGTTGCGGCGATCCAGTCGGTCACGCCTCAGCTGTTGCCTTACGCCTCCACCACCATGAATTTCGCCCTGCAGCTCGGTGGTGCGATTGGCATCAACGTCTTTGCGATCTTCTATCAATGGCGGCTCGATACACCTATTGCCGGCGCATTTGCAGCCTTTCATGAATGTTTCTGGCTGGCCGTCGGCTTGATGGTGCTGGCGCTCTTGCCCGCCACCCGCATCAGCAAAGCGCCGGCCACACAAGGCTACAACGCGGCTAACACGAAGGTTTCATGTTCTTGAAGGCACTTCTTTGGCCTGGGAGTCAAGTATGCACAACGATAACTACACCCATGCACTAGATTCAGCCGCAGCGCTACAGCGCGAGCTGTTTATTAATGGCCAATGGCGGTCGGCCAGCGATGGCCGCCGCATGACCGTGCGCGATCCCGCCACCGGTTTGGATATCACTCAGGTGGCGCATGCTGGCGAGACGGATGTTGACCTTGCCGTGCGCGCGGCTGAAGCGGCACTGCGCAACCCGGCTTGGTCTGAGATGACCCCAGCTGCGCGCGAGCTGATCCTGTTGCGTTTTGCGGCGCTGATCGAAACCCATGCAGATGAGCTGGCTGGCCTGGAGACGCTAAACAATGGCAAGTTGCTAGGCAACTCGCGTGGATTCGACGTGCCCGCTGCGGCGCAGTGGGTGCGTTACATGGCAGGCTGGACCACCAAGATAGAAGGTCAGTCGCTGTCCCTCTCCGCCGCAGCGCCAAACACCCGCTTTCAGGCCATCGTCAAGCGTCAGCCAGTGGGCGTAGTGGCGGCTATCGTGCCGTGGAATTACCCGCTGCTGATGGCCATATGGAAGATTGCACCCTCGCTCGCAGCAGGCTGCACCTTGGTCCTGAAACCCTCGGAGGAAACGCCACTGACGGCGCTGATGCTGGCGCAAATCGCGCTGGAAGCAGGGCTTCCAGCTGGCGTTTTCAACGTCGTCACCGGGGATGGCACCACGGGCGCTGCGCTGGTGCGCCACCCCAGGGTAAACAAGGTGACGTTTACCGGTTCCACCGCGGTTGGCCGGCAGATCGGCCAGCAATGCGGCTTTGATATCAAGCCCGTGGCACTTGAGCTAGGTGGCAAGAGCCCGGTGATCGTGCTGGCCGATGCTGACCCTGAGGCGGCAATCGCCGGCGCCGCAAGCGCCATTTTCTACGACCAAGGGCAGGTCTGCACCGCTGGCTCACGGTTGTATGTGCACAAGAATATCTACGATCAGGTCGCTGCTGGTGTGGCTCAGGCGGCCAGAGCGCTGCGCATAGGCAGCGGGTTCGATGCACAAAGCCAGATCGGCCCGCTGATCAGCGCAAGGCAACGGGAGCGGGTCGCGGGTCTGGTCCAGACTGGCGAGCGCGAGGGCGCAGAGCTGCTTGCCGGTGGCTACCCAGTGCAAGGTGCGGGCTACTTCATGCAGCCGACAGTATTCGCCCATACACGCGGCACGCCGCTTACTTTGGTACAAGAGGAGGTGTTCGGGCCTGTTTTGGTGATCCAGCCATTTAGCGAGATTGATGATGTCCTGCGTCAGGCCAACGACTCCCCCTATGGGCTAGCGGCCAGCGTCTGGACTCGCGATATAAGTCTGGCACTGCGGGTTGCGGACCAGGTCGAGGCGGGGACCGTGTGGATCAATACCCACCTGCCTTCCGACCCGAACATACCGTTCGGCGGCTTCAAACAATCGGGGCTCGGCAGGGAAAATGGCCGGGTAGCTATCGAAAGCTACACCAGCAGCAAGTCGGTGGTGATTGCCTATTGAACGCTGACGATCCGCTTAAGGGCCCAGCGAACCGGGCTCTGGGCGGTGGTCAGTATAAGATCGTCCACCGTTGCAACAGACAGGGAGCTGCCGTCCAGCAACGCGGGGAGTGTGTTCAGGATGCTGACCATGCTGTGCACTGCCACCGCAAGTGCGGCAACACACGGTGCTCCGGGGCTCAGCAATTGGATGTAGCAGTGCTCGTAGCGAGCCCGTAGCTGGTCGAGCACTTGACCGTGCTGTGCGCCAAGATGCCGAGCATCATGCTCGGTGACGCAGAAATACGACGATTTTTCTCGATACAGGCTGAGATGCGCGCGCACCAGCGCCAGCAGCATTTCATCATCCTTGCGTTGGCGGCGTAATAGCGTCTGTGCGTTGAGCCACAGCATGTCGTAGACCGTCTCGCCGATTTCGAAGAGGAGGCTCTCCTTGCTTTCGAAATGGTGATAGATCGACCCAGCCTGAATCCCGGCATGGCTGGCCAGATCGCGCATGCTGACTTGGCCAAAGCCTTCGGCGGCAAACAACTCCACCGCCTTCTCACGGACCAGCATGGCCCGTGAAGTTTCGCAGGGAACGGCAGCGGCACGGGCATTAGCGCGACCTTCACGCATAAAGGTAGAACCCGTGACCCACTTTCCGGCCGAGGCGACCTGCCGACACCATCTCTTTAAGCAGATGGGCTGGTCGGTATTTCGGGTCGCCGAGGCTGGTGTGGAAGGACTCGATTACAGACAACAGCGTGTCCAGACCTATAAGATCGGCGAGCGCCAGCGGACCAATTGGCTGATTGCAGCCAAGCTTCATGCCAGAATCGATATCCTCGGCACTGGCAATCCCTTCTTGGAGCACGAAGATCGCTTCATTGATCATCGGCACGAGGATGCGATTGACGGCGAAGCCCGGGCTGTTTTTTGCGGTAATTGCGGATTTGCCCAGGGCCTCGACAAAAGACAGCGCAGCTGCATGTGTCGTGGCACGCGTCTGCAGTCCACAAATGAGCTCCACCAACGCCATCACCGGCACCGGGTTGAAAAAGTGCATGCCGATGAAGCGCTCGGGGCAACTAACCGAAGCTGCCAGCTGGGTGATCGACAGCGAGGAGGTATTACTAGCGATGATGCACTCGCGGCGCACGTGCTGGTCGATTCGGGCGAGAATCTGCTGCTTCAAGGCCAATTGTTCAGTGGCGGCTTCAATTACCAGATCAGCGTGAACCAATGCTTTGTAATCAGTAGTGGCGCTTATCCGAGCGCGTATCTCATGCATGCTTTCCGGCTGCAGCGTGCCTTTGCTGATTTGCCTTTGCAGGTTAAAAGCAATGCCGTCCTGGGCACGCTGCAGAGCGCTCTCAGTCACATCTAGCAGCATCACCTGCATGTTCGCCAGCGCACATACCTGGGCAATGCCGCTGCCCATGGTGCCAGCACCAATCACCGCTACCGTAAGATTATTCAATGGACATTCCTCGCAACAGATATCGATCTACCAAGAAGGGCGCTTGCTCAGCAGCCTTTGAATACAGGTGGCCGCTTCTGTACGAATGCCTGCATGCCTTCTTTCTGGTCTTCGGTGGCAAAGGTGGAATGGAACAGCCGCCGCTCGAAGCGCAAGCCCTCGGCGAGTGAACCCTCGAATGCGCGATTGACCGACTCCTTCGCCATCATGTTGATGGGCGCAGATTGCTGGCTTATCTGTGCAGCGATCTTGATCGCTTCAGATAACAGGTCTGCCGCTGGCACCAGGCGACTGACCAGTCCGCATCGTTCTGCCTCTTGGGCATCCATCATGCGTCCCGTCAGGACCATATCCATGGCTTTGGACTTACCGATAAAGCGCGCCAGACGCTGGGTACCACCGCTGCCCGGTATCGTGCCGATGGTGATCTCCGGCTGGCCGAACCTAGCGGTATCGGCCGCTATGATGAAGTCGCACATCATCGCGAACTCGCAACCGCCGCCCAGCGCGTAACCCGACACTGCCGCGATGATCGGTTTGCGGAAGCTTGCCAGGCGGTCCCAGCTGTTGGTGATGAAGTCCGAACGATAGGCTTCCATGTACGTCATCTGCTGCATCGCTTTGATGTCGGCGCCTGCCGCAAAAGCCCGCTCATTGCCGGTCAACACCGCCGCGGCCACGTTGTCGTCTTTTTCAAGCGAGTCGAGCAGACTGCTGAGCTCCTGTGTAAGTTGCGGAGACAAGGCGTTCAACGCTTGCGGGCGGTTGAGAGTAATGAGAGCGACGTTTCCGTGAATCTCAAGTAACAATGTTTCGTAGGCCATCGATTGATACCTTATGGTCAGACTCGCGTGATGAATATGCGCAGTTGTCTGAGTTTAAAGGTCAGGAATTGGATGGTAATCGTCTGGACGGACTAAGCGGACACGGAATTGAGTGTTCAGAGAGACGGGCCTAGAGCTCGCGCAACGAAGATCTATTGCCGCACTGACACTTTCTTGAACTCAGGCCAAATTAAACCTTTAAGTATCGAATCCACGGCTATGGGTCATTAAAGGGGGCATCCGCGTAGGAGGCCCCTTGAGTGAGTCAGCTCTATGGGTTAAGACTACTACGCATTGATGCTATTTAGTGCATTCAGTGCTTTATCCGGCAGAACCAGATTCGCTGCTGCGAGGTTCTCGTGCAGGTGCTTTAGGGATGACGTTCCAGGAATCAACAAGATATTCGGCGACCGGTGTAGCAGCCAAGCGAGAGCTACTTGCATCGGAGTCGCACCGAGCTGCATAGCTAGATTGGTTAGAGTGGAGGACTGCAGCGGTGAGAACCCGCCGAGAGGGAAGAAGGGAACGTACGCAATGCCGTGCTGTGCCAGTTCGTCGAGCAGTTCGTCGTCAACCCGATGTGCCAGGTTGTAGTGATTTTGCACTTCGACGATTTTACAGATGCGCTTTCCTTCTAAAAACTGGGACGTAGTGACGTTGCTAAGCCCGATGTTTCGCACCAATCCGCGCTGCTGGAGCTCGGCCAACACCGTGAGTGGTTCTTCTATAGAGCCTTCAGCCGGGCCATGCGGATCGAGCATGATGCGCAGGTTGACGACGTCGAGCACCTCAAGGCCTAGATTGCGCAGGTTGTCGTGAACGGCATCCACTAACTCTTTTGATGACATCGCCGTCAGCCACGATCCGTCTGCTCCGCGACGCGCACCGATCTTGGTGGCAATCAAGAGGTCATCGCGATAAGGGTGCAACGCCTTGCGAATTAGCTGGTTGGTCACATGCGGTCCGTAGAAGTCGCTGGTATCGATGTGATTGACACCGTGCTCAATTGCCTCGCGTAGCACTTCTACGGCTCCAACAGGATTTGTGGGCGGGCCGAATGCCCCAGGGCCGGCAAGCTGCATGGCGCCGTAGCCGACGCGTTTCACGATTCGATCGCCCAAGTGGAAGGTTGAAGAGTCATTCTTGGTGGGCATAGCCAGTCTCCTATTAGGTGAGTGGAAAATAAGCGTTGACCTCTCGTGCGACAATCGGGCAAATTCGGTACAGGCTGTACGGAATCGCGAACAATGCAGATTGACCTTGGCGAGCTGAGCTCTTTCCTCGCGGTAGCCCGTGCAAAAGGGTTTCGCGAAGCAGCACGAATAAGTGACAGAAGCGCCTCCGGATTGAGCGAGGCGGTACGTCGACTTGAAGTACGCTTGGGTGTTAGGCTTTTGAATCGCACTACGCGCAGCGTGGTTCTGACTGAAGCCGGTCAGCGATTACTCGAACGCCTTGCTCCCGCGTTAGTTGAGGTGGAAGCCGCAGTCGATGTAGTCAACGGATTTCGCGATCATCCGATGGGAACATTGCGGCTAAACGTGCCGGTCAGTGCGGCACGGCTGGTATTGCCATCCATCCTTTCGGGCTTTCTCGCCAAGTATCCGGATATTCGCGTAGAGGTGGTCACTGAAGAGAGCTTCGTGGACGTACTCGCAACGGGTTGCGACGCCGGTATACGCTACGAAGAACGACTAGAGCAGGACATGATAGCGGTGCCAATTGGCCCACGCATTCAGCGAATGGCAACTGCCGCGGCGCCTGCTTATCTGGATCGTTATGGTCGGCCGAAACACCCCCGGGACTTGCTTGGCCACGCATGCATCCGTGGTAGATTCCGTAGCGGAGCAATTCCGTCATGGGAGTTCGAGCGCAACGGTAAGCATTTCAAGATCAATCCTGACGGCCCGTTGCTGGTGGCCATTGGCGGCGGAGTCGATCTCGGCATCGACGCTGCAATAGCCGGAGTTGGAATCGTCCATCTTTTTGAGGAGTGGCTCAAGCCTCACCTTGTCAACGGTTCGCTCGAACCCGTACTGTCGACATGGTCGCAAGAATTCAGCGGGCCTTTTCTCTATTATCCCGGACGGCGCCTTGTACCCGCGCCCCTCAAGGCGTTCATCGACTATATCAAGGCGCCGCCCAGCTAAGCGATCACTTTCGCGTTGTCCCAGTTGTTGCCCCAAGACGTAGATGGATTTGCGCAGCTCTACCCGCAGATCAAGTTTAATATAATCGAAACTAACCTGCCGCAGGTTTCTTGGCCACGGCTGCGAAAAGTGTAAAAGGGTACCTATATCAATGCTATTCAAGTGGGGCGTTATAACAAGCGCGAGAGGGAAATTCATCTAACCGGATAGCTGGCACCGGTGCGGCATGCTGGGCAGAGCAAAGTTTCATGAATAATCAGCATAAATCTCCGAGCTTGAAAGGATTGGTGCTAACTTGAGGCGAGACGGAAACTCTACTTTGGATGGTTCAGCACCGCGTACCAATCTGCTCTGAGAGCAACCTTGCTTACCTCACCGAATGCGCCCGGAATTTAGATTATTCCCATTTTGGGAGTGAGTGAATAACCTTTTCTTTAAGTGGCTCGCAGGCCCGAAGCGAGTTCCGTTTCCTGCTTCGGTTAGTTTCTGATTAGAATTCAGAGCCTGAGGCTCGAAGGATATTTTCAAGACGCTCTCCTAGTATGTTCCATGCCTCAATTTTTTCCTTTGCATAGTCATAGTGCAGATAATGCCGGCGTACCTTTGAGCCTCCTAGCAAGTGATTTTGGCAGCGATCAATGATTTCCAGTGTAACGCCGAGCTCCTGCATCATGGTCGCTCCCGTCCGACGCAAATCATGCGGAGTCCATTCACCGTTATTTCCTTGGCTGAGCACCAGGGAGTCGTCGTGATGGCGCCCTGACAGGGGCTTGCTGCGTTTTTTTAGGCTGCACTGTCGGTCGCCAATAAGCTTGCTAATTGATTTGGTATCGACGTGGCTGGTTTCGTCCTTGCTAGGAAAACAGAAGGGCGTATGTCCCGTAATTTGCTTCAAGATGCTGAAATGTTGCAACGAGAAAGCTGATAGGAACACGTGGTGATCTTGGCGTTTTCCCTTATGGCCCTTGGTGGTCTTGGCAGGGATGAACCAGGTCCCCTTTTCGAGATCCAGGTGCTTCCATTCGGATTTCAGGAGCTCACCGATGCGGCAGAGCGTGCCTAGGCATATCCAGACGGCACATTGCACACGTTTGTTGGCCGGGCGGACGCCAGAGTATTTCTGGCCTGCATCCAGAGCTTCGTAGTCGAGCTCCAAACGGGCGAAAATATCACGCAGCTCGCGAATTTCGTCCGGAGAGAGCAAGCGGTTGCGCTCCTCCTGATAGTCGTGATCAAGTAGTTGTTTCACATCTATCAGGTCCGCAGGGTTGCCGTCGACCATTAAAGACCGCCATGGCTTGCGTTTCTCGGCCCAGCGCAGCATCTGGCCTATATCATTGTTGCGAATCACGACGGTGCGGTTCAGGCCGCGGGCTTTCACCGAGCGCAGGACCGTGAGCAAGTCTTTCTCGGTAAGAGTACGTAGTGGCTTCTTTCCGATTACGGGGAGTACATCTTTAGTAAAGCTCCGACGAAGCTCTGCATTCGCATCCTCGCGAGACACACCGTCGCGTATCCAATCCTCGAAGAGTTCTGAAACAGTCTTATTTTCGGCAATGCTCTGCTCCGCTTGAGCAATGGTGGCGGCTACGGCTGCCTGAGCTTCTATGTTGGCAGCCTTGCGAGCAGATGCTGGAAGAATGCCTTTGGTGGTAATAGCCTTTACTTCGTCGCGTTCGGCGCGGATCTGAGCTAGCGATTTTTTTGGCCAGCTGCCTAAGCTCAAATCGCGTTTCACGCCTTCGTGCTTGAACTCGAAGCGAAAAAGGATGGTTACGCCACGCACGCCAGCGCGGATTTTTGCGACCAGTCCACCGTCCTCTCGGAGAACGGTACCGTGATCGTCAGCCGTGAAAGCTTCCAATCTTTTGGCAGTCAGCTTGGCCATTTATCGCCCCCAGCTCGAACCGGTTAGATAGAATTTTACCCCACTTTTACCCCACCGAGTGACTCGGCTGTCGGTGGATGCTGGTGGATCGAGGTGGCAGCCAATCGGGGGTGTAGTGCCCGAGTTTACTGGGGTTTGGCTTGCCATGAATGGCCATTGACATCCATGAAAAACCACGTGAAATGCGCATGGGGTGCAAGGGGTAGAAAGTTACATTTTTTTCGATGAAAGAGTAAGCTAAACAATGAGTTAAGATTACCTCTTGCTAAGAGGTTTTAACTGATGCTTTCTTGAATCTGAAGGGGCGGTCATCCATACAGCGTTTCAGGGGGGCATCAAAAGCCAGAGCGGTCACTAAATCGTCGCCATAGACACGATTAAGCAATTTGATTGTGTTGTTGAGGGTTGGCGTTAGAGTTGAATCCAATGGTTGTAATTCTTAAGTGTAACTTGATGTCGCTCATTCGGTAGGTGTTCTTCCAGGTTTTGCAATTGCGTTTTGCTGTATTGTTTTTGATGGTTGATGTTATGAGGTCTCGAAGTCATTATTTATTGGGGCGGCTATTAGATGTGATGCTGGCTTTGCGAATGAGAGCACTACTGGGGAGCGATTTCCCCCTGAAATAGCCGATGCTAACCATGAATGCATAGGCTGCTTCTAGTTGGAATTAAGATTACATCTCGCAGGCTTTTACGTTGCTGGCGTTTTTGCGAAGTTGGTCCAGAAAGTTTGCCCATTGTTGCGCTGCCTCTCGACGCTGTGGCAGTAGTTGAGCCCTCGCATATACGGCGCCCAGTGCGCCTGGCATGCGGTGCGATAACGACAATTCCAATACAATCGGATCGATACCTAAATGCTCGTGGGCGATGGTGCGGTAGGTGGCGCGAAAGCCGTGGGCAGTAATAGCGTATTCCGGCCAGATTCGCTGGTAGGACTTGGCCAAAGAGGTAGCGTCGATGGGGCGGCCAGGATAAATCGGCGAGACGAACACCCAGCCGTTGCCTGCCTCATCCACCACCCGGCGTTTGTACAGTTCACGTAGCAGCACGAGTGCCTGCTCTGGCAGCGGTACGATGTGTTTGCTCTTGTCCAGGTGCCGAGTTTTACTGACCACGTAACGCCAATCGGCACTGATCAGATCAACATCCTCCCAGCGCATTTTCACCAGCTCGCCCGGGCGTACTGGCAGCATCACCAGCAGGCGCATTGCGGTGGTCACGCTGCTCGCTTCGAGTTCATCCAGACGCAACAGAAACTGACCCAAGTCGGCTGGTCGTTCGATCGCGGGATTGCTGGTGACCACGTGGCGGATTTTGAGCTCCTCGGTGTTGCTCAGCGCCACGTTGCGTTCGACCCAGCCTCGACCTTCCGCGAAGCCGAGCACGGCACGAATGATCGTGCGCACGCGCTTGGCCATGGCCATCGTGCGGGCACGGCGCAGCGTACTGATGATCGAGGTGATGTGTTCAAGTCTGATTTCTGTGACAGGTTTTTCGCCAATAGCCGGCAAGATGTGATTGCGCAGAGCACCGCGAAACCCTGCAATGGACTTACTGACTAAATCCGGAGATTTGAAATTCATCCACTCTTCAGCCACGTAAGCGAATGTGCGTTCCTCGTTGAGCCATTGCGCCTCGATCTTGGCCTTCTTTGCTTTGAGTGGGTCGATGTGATTGGCCACGCTATTGCGCGCTGCTCGGGCGAGCTCACGGGCTTCTTTCAAGCCCACATCCGGATACCTGCCGATCACGAACACGTTTTCCTTGCCGCGAAGACGGTATTTCAGTCGCCAATGTCGCGAGGCTGACTTGCCAGGTTTGAGTGACGCTCGCACCTGTAGATACAGACCCGGTACGTCGCCATCGGCGTACTTGCCCGATGTGGTCAGCGAACGTATGAATGCATCACTGAGCTTTTGGCGGAAAGCTGGCGGTTTTTCGGCGGACATGGTGTGGGGGTATCTTTTTTTATTTTGGGTTGATGTTCCCCAAAGATACCCCCAGTCAAGCTGGAATTGAGTGGATTCGGACGGACGGTAATGGATAAAAATACGGCTAACTATATGTATTTAAAGGTTTTGTGGTATTCAGTGGAACTTGATCAGAGGCTATCGGGATCCCCGAAGAACATCTGTATCCGTGACCGCAACCACCGCTCCGCCGGGTCATTGTCCTGCGCCCCGCGCCAGGCCATGTGCAGCTCGAAACTGCGCACATCCAGCGGCAGATCCTCGGCCCGCAACCCACCCGCCGCGGTCAACGCATCCGCCGTGTAATCCGGCACCGTAGCGACAATATCGGTGCCCGCGAGCAAGCTCCCCAGCCCGTTGAACTGCGGCACCGCCAGCACCACGTGGCGCTTGCGGCCAATCTCGTCCAGCGCCTCGTCGATGAACCCCGACAGGTCCCCGGCAAACGACACCAGCGCATGCGGCCGCGCGCAGAAGTCGTCCAGGGTGATGGCGCCGGGCACGCTGTCGGCGCGCAGCAGTTTCGGCATGCTGCGGCGCAGCACCTTGCGCTTGGCGTTGGCTGGCAGTTCGCTGGTGTAGCTGACCCCCACCGAGATCTCGCCCGAGGCCAGCAGCGTCGGCATCAGCAGGTAATTGACCCGGCGCACCACCAGCACGATACCCGGCGCTTCGGCGCGGATACGCTTGAGCAACTGCGGCAGCAGGGCGAATTCGGCGTCGTCCGACAGGCCGATGCGGAACACCGCATTGCTGGTGGCCGGGTCGAATTCGGCAGCGCGGCTGACGGCGGTGGAAATCGAGTCCAGCGCCGGGGACAGCAGGGCGAAGATTTCGTGGGCCCGGGCCGAGGGCTCCATGCTGCGGCCGGTGCGTACGAACAGCGGGTCGTCGAACAGGTTGCGCAGGCGCGACAGGGCCGCGCTGATGGCGGGCTGGCCGAGGAACAGTTTTTCCGCGGCACGGGTCACGCTGCGCTCGTGCATCAGCGTTTCGAACACGATCAGCAGGTTGAGGTCTACGCGACGCAGGTCGTTTCGATTCATCGGTGCGCTTCGCCTAAAGTGGGGCAGAGGTGAATCTTAAGGCCAAAGGCTGGTACCCTGCACGGGTTTAGGGGGACCAATCGCAGGGAAAGTCAGGTGCCCAATCGATGACAAGCATGTCGACTATTAATGACCACTGATGGTCTAACCGGCAAAGCCCGGATAAAGTCCGTGGTAATTAGAGATTCACAAAGGCGAGGTATGCGATGTCCCGCATGATCCGTTTCCACAAGTTCGGCGCTGCCGATGTGCTCCGTTGCGAGGAGCAGGCCGAATCGTCACCTGCTGCCGACGAGGTACAGATCCGCGTCGAGGCGGTTGGCGTCAGCTGGTATGACGTGCTCTGGCGCCAGAACCTGGCACCGTCCCAGGCACGCCTGCCGGCGGGGATCGGCCACGAGATGGCCGGGGTGGTGACCGCGGTCGGCGAAGGGGTCGAGGATATTGCGGTGGGCGACCGGGTTGCCAGCTTCCCGGCCACCAGTGCCAACGACCACCCGGTGTATGGCGATGTCATCGTGCTGCCGCGTACGGCCATTACCCGTTATCCGGATGTGCTCACCCCGATCGAGGCCAGCGTGCACTACACGCCGCTGCTGATCGCCTATTTCGCCTACGTCGACCTGGCCCGGGCGAAAGCCGGGCAGACCGCACTGGTTACCGATGCCAGCCACTGCGCGGGCCCTGCCTTCGTGCAACTGGGCAAGGCCCTGGGGCTGAAGGTGTTCGCCGCCACCAAGGAGCCGGAACAGCGTGAGTACCTGCTGGGCCTGGGCGCCGACAAGGTGATTGTCACTGAAGAGCAGGACCTGTTGCTGCAGGTTGGCAAGTACACCGATGGTCGTGGCGTGGACATGGTCCTCGATGGCATGGGCGGGCCGCAGATGTCGCTGCTGGGCGATGTCCTGGCTCCACGTGGCAGCCTGGTGCTGTATGGCCTGCAAGGCGGCAACCAGACGCCGTTCCCGGCCTGCGCTGCGTTCCAGAAGAACATCCAGTTCCATGTGCATTGCATCGGCAACTTCACCGGCAAGCCTGAGCTGGGCATCAGCCAGGATCAGGTGGCGCTGCAGCGCGCCCTGCGTGATATCAACCAGTTCACTGCCGACCAGTTGCTGACACCGCAGATCATCAAGGTGTACCCGTTCGAACAGGTGGTCGAGGCGCATCGCTACATGGACCAATGCCCGTGCGGCGGGCGTGTGGTGCTGGACATGGCGCAACACTGACAGCGGTCTGCATCTATCAGGAAACCCGGGCAGAGTCCCGGGTTTTTTGTGCCTAATAGAGACTGGTTTTACGTTAAAAAAAGAACTTTCCTACAATTAAATACGACGCGGACTATATTTGAACTGATTGCTCCGTGGCTTGCCGAAATATCCCGCCAAGTTTTTTGTCTTGTACTGTTCCCGTCTGGCAGTCAATGTGTTTTCTCACTTCCGCTGAATGGTTTTTTTACCCTGATCTGTATCTTCTATTCGCTTTGCATCCCTCGATAATGGCTCAATGATAGTTTGCGCAAGGAGCGTGGAATGAGCATGGCTATGCCCAAGCCAGGGCGGTTTATGGCAGCGGCGGGGCGTCGCGACGATGCGTTTTTCTCGATGTCATGGCGACAGTGATGGTTACGTCATTACTTCCAATTAGTTGTAGGAAATTTCTTCTGAAAAAGTTCAGGGCATGTTGATGTTCAGGTCCTCTGATCAACGTGCGCTGGCTGCATGAAGTTGATGAGGTGATCTCGTGACTGCTATTCACGACCAGGCAATGCACTATATCTACCAGCAAGTACTCGAGCGCTTGCTCAGTCATATGTCACAAGCGCAGCGTGCTTCCTTGCAATTGCTGATACAACGGCTGCTGGTTGCTGCAGGCGGGCCCGACTACATCGGTACCTGCCGCTTGCTGGTGCTGCAAGGCAATGATCGCCGCAGCGCCCGGCTGCTGGCCATGCTGCGTGCCGCACAACTGAGTATTGCCCTGCGTGCGCCGGTAACCTTCCAGCTGCGGGTGCTGGTGGTGAGCCTGCCCGTGGCTGACAGTGCCACGCTCGAATGCCATGAGCGCAGCTTCAATGCGCTGTTCTTGCAGGATGACCCGCGGGTGCAACTGCAAATGATCAAGGGGCGTGAAGTGGTGCCGTTCAGCCGGCATGCGCCTGCCGCGCCCGACAACTGGCTGTTGGCGAGGGACGCCATGCTGATGTTCGGTCACCTGGTCGACGCCAGGCCCGAAGCGCTGCTGGGGTGTCGCCTGCACCTGGAACTGGCAGCGGCCGTGGGCTTTGCGCTGCAGGCCCATTCACCTGCGGATGTATTTATCACCGCCATCCCTGCGCGCCAGCGCCGCCGGTACCTGGCCTGGGCACGGCGCAGCCTGCGCCTGGCAGGGGAGCGTGGTCCGCATGTGGTGCACCAGTGCCTGGCGACGCTGGCACAGGGGCTGAGCCGCCTGCACGGCAGCATCGGGTTGCCATCGGGTGCCTTGGCGGGGCCGACCTCGGCGGGCGTGCCGCAGAGTACGTCGGTGCGGTTGATTGCCATTGACGACCTGCTGCCGCCATTGCTCGAAGAGCAGCAGCTGGACCTCATGCTCGGTTGTCGCTTCGAGGGGAGCCAGGACGCCTGGCCATTGGCCGCGTTCGTCGAGCCGTTGGCCCCGGTGCAGCTGCGGGAGCTGCATGCACGCAGTCTCGAGCCGCAGGGCAGTCGCCCGGCATTGCGGCTGGCTGGCCAGCCGGGCGCCAACAAGCGGCGCGACACGCATCAGCTGCAGTTCGGCAAGGCATATGGCATCAACCAGATCCAACAGGTGTGCCTGCTGTTCAGCCCGTTTGCCCGGCAGGGGAAGAACCTTGAGCGTTTTCTGCAGTGCTGGCATGCCGACATGCTGGTGGCGCTGCCGTACCTGCATCGAGCCTTGCAGGGTAAACCCTGCCCTGAAGCGGTGAAAAACTGGCTGGTGAATACCAGCGGCCTGCCGCTGGGGCAACTCCGGTTGATCTATGGCGGAGGCCTGCCGCTGGCCTCCTGGCGCCTCATGAGCCACCTGGCCCGTCGCGATGTACAGCTGAGGTTGCTGCCACGGCGGGCAGCGGGGCGGCGGCGTGGTCATGCGGGGCCGCCTTGATGGAGCAATCGGGCTCCGGCGAGTTCGCCTATCGCAAGGTCTATCGCTACCTGGAAGCCCTGATCGACCAGGCACCACGCAGTGGCCCGTGCCGATTGCCGTCGTTGCGCGTGTTGGCCCGGCGGTTGCGGGTGTCATTGGCCACCGTGCAGAGTGCCTACAGCCTGCTGGAAGAAGAGGGGCGCGTGCAGTGCCTGCCCAGGTCGGGCTATTACGTACAGGGCGCTGCCAAGGGGGATGCTGCGGCCATGCCCCGGCAGGCACCCCTGCCGGCACAGCCGATGCTTGAGCGCACCCTGTTCACCCACGAGCGGCGCCTGGCACGTCAGCGTACGCACAGTGTCGCCCCGTGGGACGCACCCGGCAGCATCCGCCTGCGCAATGCCGTCGCTGAACGCTATACCCGTTCCTCCAACCAGTACTGGCGTGCCGAGGATGTCCAGCTGGCGCCAGATGTGCAGGCGTTGCTGGAGACTTTGCTGGCGGCGCTGGCCCTGCAAGGCGGGACCGTGGTAGTGCACTCGCCCTGTTGCTGGCAGGTACTGCGTGCGTTGGCCCGTGCCGACATGCGAGTGCTGGAGGTACCACTGGATACCCGCGGCAATCCGGACCTGCGCTCCCTGGCCCGGCTGCTGGCCAACGAGCCGGTGTGCATGCTGGTCATGCCGTCGTGCCTTGGCATGCCGCAGGGGCGGCTGGTTTCACTGCACTATCAGCAGCAGCTTGGCCAGCTGCTTGGCCAGCACCCTGTATGGTTGCTGGAGAACGACCTGGACAGCGAGCACTGTTACAGCGGGCCGCCGAATACGCGCCTGCGCGATTGGGTCGACCCGCGTTGGCTGTTGGTGATGGGGGCGTTCGATGCCGCAGTGGGGAGCGAGGCGCCCTATGCCTACCTTCTGGGCCATGATGCCGTGCTGGCCCGGGCTTTCGCTGAGCGTGCATTTCGGCTTGCACCGCTACGCCTGCAAGCGCTGGCGCACATGCTGGGCAAAGGCGAAATCGAGGCGCAACTGGTGCGGCTGCGCACCGACCTGCAAAAGCGCATGCAATGCCTGGCGCGTGAGTTGCAGCTGCAGTTCGGCCAGCGGGTGGTGTTGGAAACGCCGGAGGGTGGCCGGACACTGTGGGTGCGCTTTCGCCAGCCGCTGCCGTGGGAGGGTATTGCAGCAGCGCTTGCTGGTTCAGCACTGCATGCCCTGCCGGGCGAGCAGTTCAGCCTGCAGGGTCGCTACCAGCAGTATCTGGCGATGGCGTGGCTGGGTGATCACCCGGGGGAGCTGCAACAGGCGGTAGAGCGCCTGGCTCAGGTGCTGGAACTGCGCTGTGGCCGGCCTGCCGGCGCTACATCTTGAGCCGCCGGGGTTGCGTTGCAACCCATCGCCGGCAAGCCAGCTCCCACGGGTGCAGCGTTGAACTCAAGGTTGTCGCTGTACCTGTGGGAGCCGGCTTGCCGGCGATTAGGCCCTGGCAGGCAAACGCCTCCTGTCAGCGATTCGCTTGCTCCTGCCCTTGCCGCAAGCGGGTACTGACCAGCGCTGCCACCACCAGCAACGCGGCGATGATCCACAAGCCATTGCGGGTACTGCCGGTGGCCTGCTCGATCAGGCCCATCACCGATGGGCCAACGAAACCGCCAAACAGGCCGCAGGTGGTGACAAAGGCCAGCCCTGCCGCCAGGGCGCTGCCACTCAGGCGGCTGGAGGGGAAGACGAAGATGATCGACTGCACCACGAACAGCATCAGGGCAGTCAGCGAAAACCCGACCAGGCCGATGAACGAGTTGGCCAGCGACGCCAGCAGCAGCCCGGCCGCCATGGTCAGCAGGCCGCCGAACAGCAGGGTACGGCAACGGCTCGGCGAGGTGGCCAGGCGCGGGAAGGTGGCGGCGCCGATGGCGGCAGCAATCCACGGTACGGCGGTCAGCAGGCCGACCTGGAAGGGCGACAGCGCGCCGTAGGTGCCGATGATGCCCGGCAGGAAGAAAATCACCGTGTAGATGGTGATCTGGTGCACGAAGTACACCACGATCGCCAGCCAGATCTGCCGGTCGCGGAACATCTGCCCCAACTTGCTCTGCTGCGGTGCGGCGGCCCGTTCCGCAGCCAGGCGGCGCTCGATGTCCTCGGCTTCGGCGGCCGACAGCCAGGGCGCCGAGGCTGGGCCATCGGGCAGTTTCTTCCATACCGCATAGGCCAGGGCCACTGCCGGCAGGCCCTCGAGCACGAACAGCCATTGCCAGCCGTGCCAGCCCAGCACACCGTCCATTTCCAGCAGGGCACCCCCCAGCGGGCCGCTGAGGATGTTGGCCAGGCACACACCCAGCAGGAAGTAACCCGTGGCGCGGGCACGCTGTTCTCGGTCGAACCAGTAGGTCAGGTACAGCATCACGCCGGGGAACAGGCCCGCTTCGGCGACCCCGAGCAACAGGCGCATGACGTAGAACGAGGTTTCGCCCTGGACGAAGGCCATGCCCGCCGAGAGCAGGCCCCAGGTGATCATGATGCGGGTGATCCAGAAGCGTGCGCCCACCCGATGCATGATCAGGTTGCTGGGTACTTCGGCCAGGGCATAGGTGAGGAAGAACAGGCCGGCGCCCAGGCCGTAGGCCGCTGCCGACAGGCCGAGGTCGATGCCCATGCTGGCCTTGGCCAGGGCAATGTTGGTCCGGTCAAGGAAGCTCATCACGTAGACAACGATGAGCAGTGGCATCAATTTGCGCAGCAGCAGGCCGTTCAGGCGCTGTTCGGTGGTGGCGGCAGGGGCGGGCGCCGCTGCAGTACCGGTGAGGATTGTCATTGTTTTTTCCCCGTGGAAAGTGCTGGTGGCGTGCCGCGCAAAGGCGGCACACCCAGGTAGGTGGGTCAAGAACGGTTGATGTCGAGCCACACCGCGCCGTTGGGGTACTGGTAGCGCTCCAGGGTCTCGGCATGCATTTCGATGCTGTAGCCCGGGCGTTGCGGTGGCATGTAGCGCCCGCGGCGAATCACCACCGGGTCGATGAAATGCTCGTGCAGGTGGTCGACGTACTCCAGCACCCGGTTGTGCAGCGAGGCCGATACCGCGATGTAGTCAAACAGGGCAATGTTCTGCACATATTCGCACAGGCCGACACCGCCGCCGTGCGGGCACACCGGTACGTCGTACTTCGCCGCCATCAGCAGCACGATCAGCACTTCGTTCAGGCCACCCAGGCGGGCCGCGTCCAGTTGGCAGAAGTCCAGCGCCCCGGCCTGGAACATCTGCTTGAACATCACCCGGTTGTGGCAATGTTCACCGGTGGCCACGCCAATCGGCGCAATGCGCTGGCGGATGGTGGCGTGCCCGAGGATGTCGTCCGGGCTGGTCGGCTCTTCGATCCACAGTGGCTCGAAGGCGGCCAGGCGGCGCATGTTGGCGACGGATTCCTCGACGCCCCATACCTGGTTGGCATCCATCATCAGGGTGCGCTCCCAGCCAATTTCGTCGCGCAGGATGCTGGCGCGGCGAATGTCTTCCTCCAGGTCCGCACCGATCTTTTGCTTGATGTGGGTCCAGCCATCTTCCACCGCCTCGCGGGCCAGCTTGCGCATCTTTTCTTCGCTGTAGCCCAGCCAGCCCGGCGCGGTGGTGTAGCCGGGGTAGCCTTCGCGCAGCATCTGCGCTTCGCGCTGGGCCTTGCCCGGGGCCTGGCGGCGCAGCAGGGCGATGGCTTCTTCGGGGGTGAGCACATCGGTGACGTAGCTGAAGTCCAGGCAGCGCACCAGCTGCTCGGGCGTCATGTCGGCCAGCAGCTTCCACACCGGCTTGCCTTCGTGCTTGGCCCACAGGTCCCACACGGCATTGATGATGGCGGCGGTGGCCAGGTGGATCACGCCCTTTTCCGGGCCCAGCCAGCGCAACTGGCTGTCGCTGACGGTGAAGCGGTGCCAGAAACCGCCCATGTCGGCCGTGATTTCCTCCAGGGTGAGGCCGACGATCAGCGGCGCCAGCGACTGCACCGCCGCCGCGCAAATCTCGTTGCCACGGCCGATGGTGAAGGTCAGGCCGTGGCCTTCCAGGGCCTCGGCGTCGGTGTGCAGCACCACATAGGCCGCCGAATAATCGGGGGCGCTGTTCATGGCGTCGGAGCCGTCAAGCGACAGCGAAGTGGGGAAACGAATGTCGCGAACGCTCAGGTGGGTAATACGTATGCTCATGGTCGGCTCTTGTTCTGTTCAAGCACTGGGAGGCCTGACTGTAGGTTGTCGAGCGATACAGGCATAATCGCCAAATCTTAACCAGCGATACCGGATTCGATATGTCTCGCTTGCCACCCGACAGCGCCCAGGCGCCTGCCAGCCTCGGCGCATTGAAGATCTCCAGCCGGCAGATCACGCTGCTCAACGCCTTGGGCGAGTTCGCTAACCTGCGCCGTGCTGCCGCGGCGATGCACACCACGCAACCGGCAGCGAGCCTGTTGCTGCAACAGCTCGAGGTGCGCCTTGGCGTACGCTTGTTCGAGCGTTTGCCACGGGGTATGCAAGCGACGCTGTATGGCGAAGTGATGATCCGCTATGCGCAGAACGCGCTGCATGAGTTCGAGCACGCCCAGGCGCAGATTGCCGAGCTGGCGCGCGGGGCCCAGGGCCTGGTGCGGGTAGGCAGCGTCATGGGCCCGGTGCCGGGTGTGCTGACCAAGGCGGTACTGGCCTACAAGCGCGACTACCCCAAAGTGCGCATTTCCCTGGAGGTCGGCACCAGCGACACCTTGCTGCCGGCCTTGCTGCGTGGCGACTTCGACATGGTGGTGGGGCGCCTGCCGGACCAGAGCGACAGCCAGGACCTGAACATCGAACTGTTCGAAGGCGGTGAGCAGATGCGCGTGATCGCCCGCGCAGGCCACCCGCTGGCCAATGCCGCCGGGCTGCAACTGGCCGACCTGGTGGCCTTGACCTGGATCCTGCACCCCATCGGCAGCCCGATGCGTCGCCGCGTCGAAAGCGCGTTGCAGGCCGGCGGCATGGTGCAGTCGCTGGATATCGTCGAAACCGCCTCGATCCTGGCTACCACCGCCATGCTCGAAGCCTCCGAGATGATTGCGGTGGTGCCCGATGACGTGGCCAAGCATTATGCCCGCTATGGCATGGTCGCCATCCTGCCGGTGGAACTGCCACTGGCCATGGCCAACCTGGGCGTGTTGACCCTGCGCTCGCGCCCCAACTCGGTTGCCCTGGACACCTTGCTGCACTACCTGCGGGCGCAATAGCCCTGCCTTTTCACTTGCCTGAGGCCCTGCGTCAATGCCGCCGGACATGACCCATTCCAGCTTTTGCAACTGGATACGCTACAAGCACCTGGTGCTGATCGACACCTTGGCGCGCACCCGCAACATGCACGCCACCGCCACGCGCATGAACCTGAGCCAGCCGGCACTGAGCAAGATGTTGCGTGACCTTGAGGAGCAGTTCGGCTTCGCCCTGTTCGAGCGCCTGCCGCGGAGCATGCCACCCACCGAACTGGGCGAATATGTGGTGCGTTATGCCCAAGGCGCGCTGGCCGAGTCGCAGCAGTTCGTCGATCAGGTAAACCGCCTGCGCAACGGCGGGCACGGCTTTATCCGCGTCGGCGGGATCTTTGCCGCCACCGCGCTGGTGCTGCCGCAGGCCATCGCCGCGATCAAGGCGCGCAGCCCGTTGCTGTCGATCGAAGTGGTGGAGCATTCCAGCGATCACTTGTTGACCATGCTGGAGCAGAACAAGCTCGACATAATGATTGGCCGTTTCACTGAAGAACGCTTCAGCCAGCTGTTCGACTTCCAGCCCCTGGAGCCGGAACCGTTCAGCCTGGTGGTCAACAGCAAGCACCCGCTCAACCAGCTGGAAAGCACGCCGCTGACAGCGCTGGGCGACTGGCCGTGGGTGCTGTACCCGGTGGGCACGCCGATCCGCAACCGCCTGGAGCAGGCCTTCCGGGTTGCCGGCATCGCCACGCCTGCCGACAGCGTCGAAACCATCTCCATGCCGATGTTCCTGCAATTGCTGCAGGCGGCGCCGATGATCGCCATGTTGCCGCGCTCGATGGTTGCCGCGCAGCTGGCCAGCGGCCAACTGAAGGAACTGCGCAGCCCCCTGCACCTGGCGGCGCTGGAGTACGGCGTGGTTACCCGCAAGGACGAGCCGCTGAGCGCTTCGGCCCGGGCGTTTGTCGAGATTTTGCTGGAGGGCGCGCGGCGCCGTCAGCAGGAGCAGAGATAAAACCCATGGGGCCGCTGCGCAGCCCATCGCAGGCAAGCCAGCTCCCACGGGTGCAGCGTTGCTCTCGAGGTTGTCGCTGTACCTGTGGGAGCGGCCTTGTGTCGCGAAAGGGCCGCAACGCGGCCCCAGGATTGATGCGCAACAGTTGAAATTGCTGGGGCTGCTTTGCGGCCCTTTCGCGACACAAGGCCGCTCCCACAGCGATCGCGCCACTTTGTGGAATTTGAGCAAGACAGCGCATGGCTTGATGCCAATGCAGTCGGTGTGGGAGCGGGCAAGCCCGCGAAGGGCTGCGCAGCGGCCCCAATGGCCCTCAAATGTGATTGATAAACACGCGCTGAGACCGGCTTTTGATAACCCAGGGTTATCGAACGATCGGATCATCTCATTGGGAATGTTGCACAAGGGTTCTTACAGTGGTCGCAGCCATAACAAGAAGCCAGCCGCACCGCCCTGAGAGGTCCCATGCAACTGATTGCCAAGTCCGGTGACCTTGCCGTCATCCGCCTCAACCCGCTGGACAACGTGCTCATCGCCCGCCAGGCCCTGCCGCAAGGCCTGCGCCTGGACGCCGAGGCGATTACCGTGCGCCAGCCGATCCCCTCGGGCCACAAGGTCGCTACCGAGCGTGTGGAGCAGGGCCAGCCCCTGCGCCGTTACGGGCAGATCATCGGTTTTGCCTCGCAGGCCATCGACGCCGGCGATCACGTGCATGTGCACAACGTGCAGATGGGCGATTTCGCCCGTGACTACGCCTTCGGTGTCGACACCCGCAGCCAGCCCGGCCGCGAGGCGCAGTTTCAGGGCATCGTGCGCGCCGATGGCCGGGTCGCCACCCGCAACTACATCGGCATCCTCACCTCGGTGAACTGCTCGGCAACCGTGGCCCGGGCCGTGGCCGACCATTTTCGCCGCGACATCCACCCTGACGTGCTGGCCGATTACCCGAACATCGACGGCGTGGTAGCGCTGACCCACGGCGCCGGCTGTGCGGTGGACCCCAGCGGTGAAGCCTTGGGCCTGTTGCGTCGCACCCTGGCCGGGTACGCCGTACACCCCAATTTCGCTGCCGTGCTGATCATCGGCCTGGGCTGCGAAACCAACCAGATCGAAAGCCTGCTGGAAACCCAGGGCCTGCAGGCCAGCGCCCAGCTGCGCGCCTTCACCATCCAGGGTATCGGCGGCACCAGCAAAACCATCGCTGCCGGTATCAACCAGGTCAAGGCGCTGCTGGCCGAGGCCAACCAGGTGCAGCGCCAGCCGGTCAGTGCGCGGCACCTGGTGGTCGGCCTGCAATGTGGCGGTTCCGATGGCTATTCCGGCATTACCGCCAACCCGGCGTTGGGCAATGCCGTCGACCGCCTGGTGGCCGCCGGTGGCACCGCGATTCTCTCCGAGACCCCGGAAATCTACGGTGCCGAGCACCTGCTGACCCGCCGTGCGGTCAGCCGCGAGGTCGGCGAAAAACTGGTGGCGCGCATCCACTGGTGGGAAGACTACTGCCAGCGCATGAACGCCGAACTGAACAACAACCCCTCGGCCGGCAACAAGGCCGGGGGCCTGACCACCATCCTCGAGAAGTCCCTCGGCGCGGTGGCCAAGGCCGGCTCCAGCAACCTGGTCGATGTGTACCAGTACGCGGAAGCGGTACGCGCCCAGGGCCTGGTGTTCATGGATACCCCCGGTTACGACCCGGTTTCGGCCACCGGCCAGGTGGCTGGCGGGGCCAACCTGATCGCCTTCACCACCGGCCGTGGCTCGGCCTACGGCTGCGCCCCGGCGCCGTCGATCAAGCTGGCCACCAACAACCGGGTGTTCGAGCACCAGGAAGAAGACATGGACGTCAATTGCGGTGGCATCGCCGACGGCTCCACCAGTATCGAGGAGCGCGGCGCGTTCATCTTCGAACAGATGCTGCGCATCGCTTCCGGTGAGCGCAGCAAGAGTGAACTGCACGGCTACGGGCAGAACGAATTCGTGCCCTGGCAGATCGGTGCCGTGACCTGATCGCCAGCCCTGTTCCATTTCCGAGGCAACCGCAATGACTCAAGCCACACATTACAACGTGCAAGCGCTCACCACCTTCGTCGAGCGGCTGTTCGAAAAGGCCGGCGCCGATACCGAAGTCGCCCAGGTAGTGACCCAGGTACTGCTCGAAGGCGAATTGCTGGGCCATCGCACCCATGGCCTGAACCTGGTCAGCCGCTACATCGACGGCATGCTCGGCGGCCAGGTCAAAGCCCGCGCGCAGGCACTGGAGCAGGTGTCGGACAGTGGCATTTCCAGCCTGTTCGATGGCCACTACGTGCTGGGGCCGTACTGCGTCAGCCGTGCCCTGGACTGCGCGGCAAAGGGCGCCACTTCGCAGGGTATCGGTATCGCCGTGGTACGCCGCGCCGCGCATATCGGCTGCCTGGCAGCCTACCTCAAGCCCTACACCGACCAGGGCCTGGTGGCCATGCTGTATTCCTCGGACCCATCGGTAGGGCTGGTCTGCGCCCATGGCGGCGCCGACCCGGTGTACACCCCCAACCCGATTGCCGCGGGCATCCCGACCCAGGGCGAGCCGATTCTGCTGGACGTCAGCATGTCCACCGTCACCCTCGGCCTGGTCGGCCAGTGCCGCGATGCCGGCAGCCGCCTGCCGCACCCGGTGCTGGTGAGCAATGACGGGCAACTGAGCGACGACCCGCGCGACTTCTTCACCAGCCCGCAAGGCAGCATCCTGCCCTTGGGTGGCCAGGCTTTTGGTCACAAAGGTTTCGCCCTGGCGCTGCTGGTCGAAGCCCTGACCTCGGGGCTGGCCGGCCATGGCCGCAAGGATGCACCAGACCAGTGGGGTGCCTCGGCCACCGCCGTGGTCATCGACCCGCGTTTCTTCGGCGGCCTGCAAGCGTTCACCGACGAAACCAGCTTCCTCGGCCAGCTGGTCATGGCCAGCCGGCCACTCGACCCCGAGCGCCCGGTGCGCCTGCCTGGGCAGGCTGGCCTTGCCTTGCGCCGCCAGGCCCTGGAGCAGGGCGCAAGCCTTTCGTCACAGCTGGTGGCCGACCTTGACCGCCTGGCCGGGCAGCTGCAACTGCCGGCACTTTCCCAATGAATGACAGTAAGGGTACACAGATGACTGATCGAGCGAACGGCAAGCTACCGCTGCCTCTGAATCACGATGCCAGCGCGTTCGACAGCGGCAGTTGGGTAGGGCGGGTCTGGCTGCCGGAGCAGGGCCCTGCGGTGGTGCTGGTGAAGGCCGGCGTCGTGCACGATATCAGCGCCCATGTAGCCACCGTCTCGGCCCTGCTGGAAGTGGCCGACCCGGTGGCCTACCTGCGCAGCCTGCCGCTGGCCGAGCCGCTGATCGGGCTGCCAGCCTTGCTGGGCAACAGCGACCCGGCCCGGCGCGACCCGCACCAACCATGGCTGCTGGCACCCATCGACCTGCAGGCGGTGAAGGCAGCTGGGGTGACCTTCGCCACCAGCCTGCTGGAGCGCGTGGTCGAAGAGCAGGCCAAGGGCGACCCGGCCAAGGCCGATGCCATCCGCGACACCCTGGCCAGCCGCATCGGCGCCGACCTGTCGCAGATCGTGCCGGGCTCGGCCCAGGCCGAAGCGCTGCGCAAGGTGCTGGTGGAGCAGGGCCTGTGGTCGCAGTACCTGGAAGTGGGTATTGGCCCGGATGCCGAGGTGTTCACCAAGGCCCAGCCGCTGTCGGCGGTCGGCCACGGCGCCGACATCGGCATCCACCCCAAGTCGAGCTGGAACAACCCCGAGCCGGAAGTGGTGCTGGCGGTGTCGAGTGATGGTCGCATCAAGGGCGCGATGCTCGGCAACGACGTCAACCTGCGCGACTTCGAAGGCCGTAGCGCCTTGCTGCTGTCAAAAGCCAAGGACAACAATGCCTCCACCGCGCTTGGCCCGCTGCTGCGCCTGTTCGACGAAAGCTTCGGCCTGGACGACGTGCGCGCCGCCGAAGTGGACTTGCAGGTGGTGGGCGAAGACGGTTTCATCCTCGCCGGCCGCAGCTCCATGCGCCAGATCAGCCGCGACCCGCAGGACCTGGTGCAGCAAACCCTCAACGAGAACCATCAGTACCCCGACGGCCTGGTGCTGTTCCTCGGTACCTTGTTCGCCCCCAAGCAGGACCGCGACCAACCGGGCAACGGCTTCACCCACAAGCAGGGCGATGTGGTGAGCATCAGCAACCCGCAACTGGGTACCCTGTGCAACCGCGTGACCACCAGCGACCTGGCACCGCAGTGGCACTTTGGCCTGCGTGCGCTGATCGACAGCCTCGGCCGGCGCGGGCTGCTGGACGTTGCAACTACCGCGCGCCAGCCTTGAGCGGCGCGCTGCGTCAGGGAGGGCGCAGCTTGAACGAAGGACCGCCAAGGCGCTGACAGCGCGGCAACAATAATAATAAAGGTCATCACATGAACCCTATGAAGAAGTACCAACGCATCACCGTCGTGTTCCTGCTGTTGATCGGCATCGTCAACTACCTGGACCGTAGTGCACTGTCGATCGCCAACACCTCGATCCAGAAAGACATGATGATCAGCCCGTCGCAGATGGGCATCCTGTTGTCGGCGTTTTCCATTGCCTATGCCTTTGCCCAGCTGCCGATGGGCATGATCATCGACCGCCTGGGCAGCAAGATCGCCCTCGGCGCTTCGCTGCTGGGCTGGTCGGTGGCCCAGGCAGCGTTCGGCATGGTCAACAGCTTTGCCGGCTTCATGGGCCTGCGGGTGCTGCTGGGGATTGGCGAGGCGCCGATGTTCCCGTCGGCGGCCAAGGCCCTGTCGGAGTGGTTCGATGCCAACGAACGCGGCACCCCGACCGGCGTGGTCTGGTCCTCGACCTGCCTCGGCCCGTGCCTGGCGCCACCCTTGCTGACGCTGTTCATGGTCAACTTCGGCTGGCGCGGCATGT
Organism: Pseudomonas sp. B13(2017); assembly: GCF_002113245.1. Lineage (NCBI taxonomy): Bacteria > Pseudomonadati > Pseudomonadota > Gammaproteobacteria > Pseudomonadales > Pseudomonadaceae > Pseudomonas > Pseudomonas sp. B13(2017). Next base: position 24,101 of record NZ_NEJX01000004.1, on the reverse strand, counting down.
TCATCATCACCGGCGTGATCGGCGTGGTGCTGGCGCTGTGCTGGCTGACCTTCTACAAAAGCAAGGCCCGCTACCTGGCGGAGCTTGCTGCCGAGGGCAAGCCGTTGCCGAGTGGGCAGCAGGCGCCGGCAGCCACTGCACAAGCGCCGAAGGCCTCGTACTTCGCCGGCTGGCTCGACCTGTTCAAGCACCGCAGTACCTGGGGTGCGGTGCTGGGCTTCATGGGCGTGATCTACATGCTCTGGCTGCACCTGACCTGGCTGCCTGGCTACTTCGAGCGTGAGCACGGCCTGGACCTGTACAAGACCGCCTGGGTAGTGTCGCTGGCCTATGGCTTTGGCGCAGCGGGCACGATCGTTGCCGGGCGCTTCTGCGACTTGCTGGTGAAGCGCGGCATGAGCGTGCTGGCCAGCCGCAAGTTCAGCGTCATCACCGGGCTGGTGCTGGCGGCGCTGTTTACCCTGCCGCTGTCGTTCGTCACCGGCCTGACCGGTTGCATCATCCTGCTGTGCCTGGCGCTGTTCAGCATCAACATGGCCAGTGCCACTGCCTGGATGATCGTCAACACCATCGTCGACAGCCAGCGCGTGGCCTCGTTTGGCTCGATCCAGAACTTCGGCGGCTACATTGCCGGCTCGGTGGCGCCGATCGTTACTGGCTTCAGCATCCAGTACTCGGGCTCGTTCACCACGGCGTTCATGATCAGTGCGGTAGTGGCGCTGTGTTCGGCGGTGGCCTACTTCCTGCTGCTGCAGGCGCCGATTGGCAGTGCCAAGGTCAAGGCAGCGGAGATGGTCGGGGCGACGGAACAGGTGTGAATTCCGGGGGGGCGCTTTGCGCCCCAATCGCGACGCAAGGCCGCTCCCACAGGTATCGCGCTTGTTTCAGCAGCACTGCAGCACCTGTGGGAGCGGCCTTGCGTCGCGATTGGGCTGCAAAGCAGCCCCCAAGCCGATAGCCGATCGTTGAGCGACCCGCGGCACTTGCCAGGCATACTGGTCTGTATGTATAACCAGTACTCATTCCAGCCGCCTGACCCCCAGCCCGTGATCGCCCATTCCGTCGACGACCCGTTCTACTACCTGCACAACTTCCGCCAGGTGCTGCTGTGGGTCGAACAGCGCTACGAAGACCTGCTCGACGATCAGGAACTCGCTTTCATCCGCACCTTCAGCCAACTGGACGCCCCGGCACAGGCCCTGATGGTGCGCATGGTCATGCGCAAGGGCGAGCTGTTTCGCAGCGATCGGCTCGACTATGCCGAAATCGGCGATACCTGGCAGGCCCTGCAGCCGTTGCTGGCCCTCGGCTGGGTACGGGAGCCCGCGCAACTGGAACTGCAGCAACTGTTCGCCCTGCTGCGCAAGGACGAACTTGCCCGTTGTTTTGCCCCGCAGCTGAGCCGCCCTCGCGCCGCCAAGCATGACCTGCTTGCACAACTGCAACCCCTGGGCCTGCAAGCCCGTTCATTGGCCGAGTGGTTCCCGGACAGCGGCGTGCGCATCCTCCAGTGGTGCCTGCAACCCTTGTGCGACCGCATGCGCCTGCTGTTCTTCGGCAACCTGTACCAGGACTGGTCGGACTTCGTCCTCGCCGACCTCGGGTTGTTGCGCTACGAACAGGTGCCGTTCAGCACCGATTCGCGTGCCCTGCAGCAACGCGCCGAAGTCGACCTGGCCATGGCCTTGCACCAGTGCGCCGAGCGCCTGGAGCAGGGCGACGACCCGCTGTCGATCCTGGCAGCCATGCAGGGCCTGCACAGCGACAACCCATGGCTGGCCCGGCGCCATGCGCGCCTGCAATTCGCCCTGGGCCAGCAATGCGAGCGCCTGGGCGACTGGGCGCAGGCCATGGCTGTGTACACGCAGTGCAGTCATGCCCAGGCGCGCATCCGCCAGGTGCGGGTGCTGGAGCGCAGCGAGCAGTGGCCCCAGGCCCATGCACTGGCGCTGCAACTGGCGGCCGCGCCGGCCAACGCCCTGGAAGTGCAGGCGCTGGAACGCATGTTGCCACGCCTGGCACGCAAGCTCGGTGGCCCGCCACAGCGGCGCCAGCGTGTCGCGCCCCTGGAGCTGATCGAGCTGGAACTGCCCCGGGAACTGGCAGCGCTGGGTGTGGAGGAGGCGGTACGCCAGCACCTGGCCGAAGCCGGTGGGCCGGTGCATTACGTGGAGAACACGCTGTTCAACAGCCTGTTCGGCCTGCTGTGCTGGGAGGCGATCTTCGCCCCAGTGCCTGGCGCGTTCTTCAACCCGTTCCAGGCCGCCCCGCAGGACCTGCACGACGGCGACTTCCAGCAACGCCGCAGTGCCCTGTTCGAACGTTGCCTGGGGCGGCTGGACGATGGCAGCCATCACCGGGCGATTCTCGACTGTTACGCCGCCAAGCAAGGGCTGCAGTCGCCGTTCGTGTTCTGGTCCGTGCTCAGTGAAGCATTGCTTGAGCAAGCCTTGGCCTGCCTGCCGGCGGCCCATTTGAAACAGTGCTTCCTGCGCCTGCTGCAGGACATCCGCAACAACCGCGCCGGCATGCCCGACCTGATCCAGTTCTGGCCCGAACAAGGTCGCTACCGCATGGTCGAGGTCAAGGGCCCTGGCGACCGCCTGCAGGACAACCAGCTGCGCTGGCTGGAGTTCTGCCGGGCCCACGGCCTGCCTGTCGCGGTGTGCCATGTGCGCTGGAGCGAAACACCGTGAGCTACAGCGTGGCGGTACGCGCCTTGTGTGAATTCAGCGCCAAGGTCGGCGACCTGGACCTGCGCTTCACGCCATCACCCACCGCCCAGGAGGGGATCGAGGGGCATCGGCGGGTGGTGGCGCGACGCGCTGCGGGCTACGAGTCGGAAATTGCCCTCGAAGGCCAGTTCGATACCCTGAGAGTGCGTGGCCGTGCCGACGGTTACGACCCCGCCTGCAACCGCCTGGAAGAGATCAAGACCCACCGTGGCGACCTGTCGCGCCAGCCAGCCAACCATCGCCAGTTGCACTGGGCGCAGGCCAAGGTCTACGGCTGGTTGATGTGCCAGGCACGGCAACTGCCGGCCATCGAGGTGGCGCTGGTTTACCTGGACGTGGACAGCGATGGCCAGACGCTGATCAGTGAACACTGCACGGCTGCCGAACTGCAGGCCTTCTTCGAAACCCAGTGCCAACGCTTTCTGGCGTGGGCACAAGGGCAGGAGCAGCGCCTGGCCGAGCGTAACCAAGGCCTGCAAACACTGGGCTTCCCCTATCCGGCGTTCCGCCAGGGCCAGCGACAACTGGCGGAAACCCTGTACAAGGCGGTGAGTACCGGCCGTTGCCTGATGGCCCAGGCCAGCACCGGAATTGGCAAGACCGTCGGTACCTTGTTCCCTCTGCTCAAGGCCATGGTGCCGCAGCAGCTGGACAAGCTGTTCTTTCTCACGGCCAAGACCCCGGGCCGGGCCCTGGCCCTGGATGCCATGCGCCAGATCACCCATGCCACGCCGCAGCCGGCCTTGCGCACGCTGGAGCTGATCGCCCGCGACAAAGCCTGCGAGCACCCCGACAAGGCCTGCCATGGCGAATCCTGCCCCTTGGCCGCAGGCTTCTACGACCGCCTGCCGGCCGCGCGCGCTGCGGCGGCAGCGTTGCCCATGCTTGACCGCGCCCAGCTGCGCGAAGTGGCCTTGGCGCACCAGGTATGCCCGTATTACCTGGGCCAGGAGATGGCGCGCTGGGTAGACGTGCTGGTGGCGGATTACAACTACTACTTCGATGCCCATGCCCTGTTGTTCGGCCTGACCCAGGCCAACCAGTGGCGGGTCGCGGTGCTGGTGGACGAGGCGCACAACCTGGTCGAGCGCGGCCGTGGCATGTACAGCGCCAGCCTCGACCAAGGGCAGTTGCAGGCCCTGCGCCAGAGCAAACCGCCCGGGCTGGTCAGTGCGCTGGACCGGCTGAACCGGCAGTGGAACGCCCTCTACAAGGAGCAGCGCGCGCCGTACCAGGCCAGCGAGTCGCTGCCTGAGGCCTTGCTGCGTGCCCTGCAGCAATGCATCGGGCTGATACAGGAACAAATGAACCAGGCGCCTGCGCAAATGGACCCGCAGGTGCTGCAGTTCTTCTACCAGGCGTTGCAGTTCAGCCGGGTTGCCGAGCTGTTCGACGAGCACTTCCTGTTCGACATCAGCCAGCGCCAGGGCCCGCGCAAGCGGCGGCTGGCCACCCTGTGCCTGCGCAATGTCACCCCGGCGCGCCTGTTGGGCCCACGCATGCAGGCGGCGCGCAGCGTGACGCTGTTTTCCGCCACCCTGAGCCCACGGCACTTCTACAGCGACCTGCTGGGCATGCCGGCCGATACCGCCTGGCTGGAAGTGGCCGCGCCGTTTCGCGCCGAACAGCTGGAAGTGCGCATCGCCAGCCAGGTATCCACTCGTTACCAGCAACGCCAGGCTTCGCTGGCGCCAATCGTCGAGCTGATTGCCCGGCAGTATAAGCGCATGCCGGGCAACTACCTGGCGTTCTTCAGCAGTTTCGAGTACCTGCAACAGGTGGCCGGGCTGCTGGCCGAGCGGCATGCACAGATACCCATGTGGGCCCAGGAGCCGGGCATGGACGAAGCGGCCCGCCAGGGTTTTCTCGACCGTTTTGTGGCGGATGGCCGCGGGGTGGGTTTTGCGGTGCTGGGGGGTGCATTCGGGGAGGGGGTGGACTTGCCGGGCACACGGCTGATCGGCGCGTTTGTCGCCACCCTCGGGCTACCCCAGGTCAACCCGGTCAACGAGCAGTTCAAGCAGCGTCTGGGGCGGCAGTTTGGTGCGGGGTTCGATTACGCCTATCTCTACCCGGGCGTGCGCAAGGTCATCCAGGCGGCAGGCCGGGTCATCCGGGGCGACCAGGACCGTGGCGTTCTGGTCTTGATCGACGAGCGCTTCGCCGAACCCCGGGTGCAGCAGATGTTCCCGGGGTGGTGGCCAGCGCCGGGAGGTTAACGCGGCCCCGGCAATTTGTGCGTCTGCGCTGAAACCTTGGGGCTGCTTCGCAGCCCATCGCCGGCAAGCCAGCTCCCACAGGTACAGCGCAGGCCTTGAGGTCGGCGCGGTCGGTGTGGGCGCCCATCGCCGGCAAGCCGGCTCCCACAGGTACTGCACAATGCTTGAGGTCGATGCAGTCGAGGTGGGAGCTGGCTTGCCGGCGATGGGCCGCAAAGCGGCCCCAATCTGGGCATCAAGGCTAGCCCGGCATACCGTCAGCCCGTGGCCGCAGCAGGATGGGCAGGTAGTGACGCAGGAACAGCAGCAGCGCCAGGCTCCAGCACACTACCGAAAGGCTCACCCCCAGCGGCGTGAACAGCGGCAGCACCACCCGCGCCAGGGTCGCCAGTTGTATCAAGGCAAAGGCCCAGGCAATGCTGGTCGGCACCTGCAGCGGCCTGCCGGTGTGGCCCAGGCTGACCCGTGCCATCATCGCCAGGATCAAGCCGCTCATGGCGCCCACGGTCAGGGCGTGGGTCACCAGGCTCGGGCCCAGCGCCACCCCGGCATGCCACAGCGCCATGCCCAGGCAGGCAATGGCAATCCAGGCATAGGCCAGGTGCAGCGACCACAGCAGGGGCACCCGCCACAAGCCGCGGTCATGCCACAAGGCCAGGCGGGCCGTATGCAGGGCGAACAAGGCGCCGAACAGCACGGCCAGGCTGGTACGTGGCGTATCGGCCAAGTCCGAGGCAAAGGCCAGCGGTACCGCCACGCTCAGCAGCAGGCAGGCCCGGTCCAGCCAGGGGCGGGCAGGGGCCGGGGCCATGTTGCCCAGGCCGCGCCGGGTGAAGAACGGGATCACCCGCCCGCCAAGCACGGTCATCATCGCGGCCACCAGCCACAACCCAGCAAACACCCCGCGGCGCTGCCACAGTTCGTCCTGGCGCAGCCAGCCGACCAGGGTCAGCCACTGGCAGGCGGCGATCAACAGCACCAGGCCGACGATCGGGTAGTTGTTACGCAAGCGCCGTTGCACGATCGGCCGTGCCAGGGCCAGTGCCACCAGTGGCAGAAAGCTGCCCTCGATCACAACCAGCAAGCTGCCCGGTAATGGCAGGAACCAGCTCGCCCGGCCCAGCAGCCAAAGCAGGAACAAACCCTGCAGCGCACGCCCGCTCAAGCCTGGGGTGCCGCTCCAGTTCTGCACGGCAGTCAGCAGGAAACCGGCGATGATGGCGGCAGCAAAGCCATAGAGCATCTCGTGGCGGTGCCAGGCAAGCATGCCGCCGGGGGGCGTTGGCTCCAGCACTCCGGCCAGTACACCGGCCCATAACAGCAAGGCGAGCAGCGCAAACAAACTGCCACCCAGGAAGAATGGGCGGAAACCCAGGCCCCAGACGGCCTGGCGTGGGCGTGAAGCGATCGGCTGCAAAAGCATGGGCGGACCTTCGTTCGTTCAGTAGGCTCAATTGGGGTAAGATCACGATCCGTGCCAGCTCCGAACCCCTTGTATATCAAGGTGATGGCACCTCTCCGGGTCCGAATGACATGCGTTTTCTGCTGTTATTTGGACCTGCTTGTATGTCGTATTGACTTGCTTCAGGGTCTGGCCGGTTCGCCGCTGGCCAACGCTTCGCTACAGGATTCACGTTTTGTCCGACCTCTCGAAAAATCCACTGCTGCAGTACATGGCCCGCCTGGCCCCATCCAGCCAGCAAACCATGCGCTACATCCTTCAGGACGCTGCCGACCGGCTGGGGTTTGTCGACTGCAATATCGTCGATGTGCCCTGGCATCGGCTCGAGCCCGGCCATGTGATCGCCCTGGTGGCGGCGCTACGTGCCGACGGTTACGCACCCAACAGCTCGTCGCTGTACGTCAACGCCATCCGCGGTGTGATGAACGAAGCCTGGCGCCAGGGCCTGATCGATCACGAGCAGTTGTTGCGCATCCGCGAGGTCAAACCAGCCACCGGCAGCCGCCTGCCGCCGGGGCGCAACCTGCGCCGCAGCCTGATTCGCGAGCTGATGGATGTGTGCGCGGCCGACCCACGGCCGCAGGGTGTGCGCGACGCGGCGATCATCGCCTTGCTGTACGGCACCGGCATGCGCAAGTCGGAATCGGTGGACATCGACCTGGACCAGGTCGACTTCGAGGCGCGCAGCCTGCAGGTGCTGGGCAAGGGCAACCGCCAGCTGATCAAGTACGCCCCGCCATGGGCGTTCGAGAAGTTGCAGGCGTGGCTGGACCTGCGCCGCCAGGACTTGCCGGCAGGGGCCGAAGACGACCCGTTCCTGTTCAACCGCATCCGCCGTGGCAGCCATATCACCCGGGCGCGCATCACCAAGCATGCCATTTACTACATCGCCCGCCAGCGTGGTGCGCAGGTGGGCGTGAAGATCATGCCGCACGACTTCCGCCGGGCGTTCATCACCCGGGTGATCGAAGAGCACGACCTGTCCATTGCGCAGAAGCTGGCGCATCACGCCAATATCCAGACCACCGCCATCTATGACCGGCGTGATGACAACGAACGCCGGCGTGCGGTGGACCGCTTCGATTACTGAGTTTCGTCACACTTGGGGCTGCTGTGCAGCCCATCGCCGGCAAGCCAGCTCCCACGCCGACCGCGCTGACCTCAAGCCATGCGCGATCCCTGTGGGAGCTGGCTTGCCGGCGATGGGCCGCGTAGCGGCCCCAGCATTCTCTCAGTCCAGCACCTAAACAGGGCCTGAGTGCGCCCCCACTTTGTGCGCCATCCCCCTGTATGCCCGATGCCAGAGCGGCTTGGGCAAAAGTTTCATCTTCGTTCACCTGCGGAGTTGGCCCGCAACCTGCTATATCCAGCCTGCGAATTTGATCGAGTGGTCAGGCCGCGCGCGCCGTAGCCGTGCGTGCCTGCCCCTCTAAACGGCCAGCAGGCCACGGATTTCAGGGGCCGCAGGATGTCGCTCGCGGAGCAGATCGAACAACAACACGACGATGCCGGCTGGAGCGCTCACCTGCAGTTGCGTTTCGTCAGGCGTGATGAGGTGACCCGCCTTGGTGCGTGGCGGCATTTCGGACCTCTTTTGGTGCAGCGACCGTTCTATCCGGAAGGTGCACCGTGCCATGTCTACGTGCTGCACCCACCCGGTGGGATCGTCGCCGGCGACCGCCTGGAGCTGGATATCCAGCTGGAGCCGGGCAGCCACGCTCTGCTGACCATGCCCGGCGCCAGCAAGTTCTACCGCAGCATCGGCCCGACCGCGCGGCTGGCCCAGCGCTTTCACCTGGCCGCCGGCAGCACCCTGGAGTGGCTGCCGCAGGACAGCATCTTCTTCTCCGGCGCCCGCGCCAGCCTCGACAGCCGTTTCACCCTCGAACCGGGGGCGCGGCTGCTGGCCTGGGAAACCCTGTGCCTGGGGCGCCCGGTGATGAACGAGCGTTTCGAGCAGGGTGCCCTCGACAGCCGCCTGCATATCGAAATGCCCGACGAAGTAGGCCTGCACGAGCGCCTGCGCGTCGAAGGCGGGCGCCTGGACAAGCTTGGCGGGCATCCGCTGCTGGCCACCTTTTGCGCCGCACCCGCCGACCAGGCCGTGCTGGATCTGGTGCGCCCGCTACTCGACGAGATGGCCAACCCGGCCGGCGCGACCCTGCTTGGGTCGTTGCTGGTGATCCGCGTGCTTGACCATGACAACCAACACCTGCAACGCACCCTGCAACGCCTGTGGCATGTGCTGCGCCCGGCCGTCCTCGGCCTGCCGGCCTGCCCGCCGCGTATCTGGGCCACCTGAGAGAGCGCCATGGAGCTGACCCCGAGAGAGAAAGACAAACTGCTGCTGTTCACCGCCGCGCTGCTGGCGGAGCGGCGCCTGGCCCGTGGCCTGAAGCTCAACTACCCGGAAGCGGTGGCGCTGATCAGTGCCGCCGTGCTTGAAGGCGCCCGTGATGGCCGCACCGTCGCCGAGCTGATGAGCCTGGGGCGCGAAGTATTGAGCCGCGAGCAGGTGATGCCTGGCATTGCCGAAATGCTCCACGACGTGCAGGTCGAAGCGACCTTCCCGGATGGCACCAAGCTGGTGACCGTGCATGACCCCATCGTCTGAAACTGCCCAGGAGCCCCGCATGATCCCAGGTGAAATCCAGGTCGCCGCCGGCGACATCGAGCTGAACAGCGGCCGCGCGACGGTCAGCGTCAGCGTGGCCAACCATGGCGACCGGCCGGTGCAGGTCGGCTCGCACTACCACTTCTACGAAGTCAACGAGGCGCTGGTGTTCGAGCGCGCCCCGACCCTGGGCTTTCGCCTGGACATTCCCGCCGGTACCGCCGTGCGTTTCGAGCCCGGCCAGGCGCGTACCGTGCAACTGGTGGCCTACGCCGGCAAGCGCGAGGTCCATGGCTTCCAGGGCAAGGTGATGGGCGCGCTGGAGGGCAGGGCATGAGCCGCATTTCCCGCCAGGCCTATGCCGACATGTTCGGCCCCACGGTAGGTGACCGCGTACGCCTGGCCGACACCGCGCTGTGGGTCGAGGTGGAGCGCGACTTCACCATCTATGGCGAAGAGGTGAAGTTCGGTGGCGGCAAGGTCATCCGCGATGGCATGGGGCAGGGCCAGATGCTGGCCGCCGAAGCCATGGACCTGGTACTGACCAATGCCCTGATCATCGACCACTGGGGTATCGTCAAGGCCGATATCGGCATCAAGCACGGGCGTATCGCGGTGATCGGCAAGGCTGGCAACCCCGATGTGCAGCCGGGCGTGAACGTGCCCGTGGGCCCCGGCACCGAGGTGATCGCGGCCGAGGGCAAGATCGTCACCGCCGGTGGCGTCGACTCGCACATCCACTTCATCTGCCCGCAGCAGGTGGACGAGGCGCTGAACAGCGGTGTCACCACCTTCATCGGCGGCGGCACCGGGCCGGCCACCGGCACCAACGCCACCACCTGCACGCCCGGCCCCTGGTACCTGGCGCGCATGCTCCAGGCCGCCGACAGCCTGCCGATCAACATCGGCTTGCTGGGCAAGGGCAACGCCTCGCGGCCGGAAGCACTGCGCGAGCAGATCGCGGCCGGCGCCGTGGGCCTCAAGCTGCACGAAGACTGGGGTTCGACACCAGCAGCCATCGACTGCTGCCTGGGCGTGGCCGAGGAAATGGACATCCAGGTGGCGATCCACACCGACACCCTCAACGAGTCCGGCTGCATCGAAGACACCCTGGCGGCCATCGGCGACCGTACCATCCACACCTTCCACACCGAGGGCGCTGGTGGCGGCCACGCCCCGGACATCATTCGCGCGGCGGGGCAGGCCAACGTGTTGCCGTCCTCGACCAACCCGACCCTGCCGTACACGGTCAACACCGTGGACGAGCACCTGGACATGCTCATGGTCTGCCACCACCTGGACCCGAGCATCGCCGAAGACGTGGCCTTTGCCGAGTCGCGCATCCGCCGCGAAACCATCGCCGCCGAGGACATACTCCACGACATGGGTGCCTTTGCCATGACCTCGTCCGACTCCCAGGCCATGGGCCGGGTTGGCGAGGTGGTGCTGCGCACTTGGCAGGTGGCCCACCAGATGAAGCTGCGCCGTGGGCCACTGGCGCCGGACACCAGCTACAGCGACAACTTCCGGGTCAAGCGCTACATCGCCAAGTACACCATCAACCCGGCACTGACCCACGGCATCGGCCACGAAGTGGGCTCGGTGGAAGTCGGCAAGCTGGCCGACCTGGTGTTGTGGGCGCCGGCGTTCTTTGCGGTCAAGCCGGCCCTGGTGATCAAGGGCGGAATGATCGTCACCGCGCCCATGGGGGATATCAACGGTTCCATCCCCACGCCGCAACCGGTGCATTACCGCCCGATGTTCGGCGCCCTGGGCGCGGCACGGCATGCCACGCGCATGACCTTCCTGCCCCAGGCGGCGATGGACCGTGGCCTGGCCGAGGAGCTGAACCTGCGCAGCCTGATCGGCGTGGCCCACGGCTGCCGCCGGGTGCGCAAGCCCGACATGGTCCATAACACCCTGCAGCCGCTGATCGAGGTCGATGCGCAGACCTACCAGGTGCGTGCCGACGGCGAATTGCTGGTCTGCGAGCCGGCCCGCGAACTGCCGCTGGCCCAGCGTTACTTCCTGTTCTGAAGGAGCACCGATGATTGTCTTGACCCGCCGTATCACCGACCCCGGCCAGCTGGGCGAAACCGGCACCGTTACCCTGGACGTGGACAGCCGCATCAAGAGCCGCCTGCGTGTGACCCTGGATGATGGTCGCGAGGCCGGGCTGATGCTCGAGCGCGGCCACCTGCTGCGCGGGGGCGAACTGCTGGCCGATGCCGAGGGCACCCAGCTGATCCGCGTGCTGGCGGCGCCCGAAGCGGTGTCCACGGTGCGCTGCGCCGACCCGCACCTGCTGGCCCGCGCGGCCTATCACCTGGGCAACCGCCATGTGCCGCTGCAGATCGAACCCGGCCTGTTGCGCTTCCAGCACGACCACGTGCTGGACGACATGTTGCGCGGCCTGGGCCTGACGGTAGAGGCCGAACAGGCGCCGTTCGAGCCTGAAGCGGGCGCCTACCAGAGCGCGCCGCACAGCCACAGCCACAGCCATGCCCACGGCCACGATCACCCGTTCGTGCGCCTGCCAGCCCATTCCTGAACTGCCTGGAGCAACCGATGAAAAAGACTTTCGCCCTGTTTCTGCTGATGCTGGCTCTGCCTGCCTTCGCCCACCCCGGGCACGACGCCAACCCGCTGCAGGACGGCCTGCTGCACCCGCTGACCGGTCTTGACCACCTGCTGATGCTGCTGGGCACCGGTGTACTCGCCGCGTTGACCCGGCGCAGCCTGACGCTACCCCTGGCAACCCTGGCGGCGATGTTCGGCGGCGCGGTGTGCGGCCACCTGTTCGGCGATGTGCTGGGCATGGAAACCCTGATTGCCGTGTCGCTGCTGGTGGCTGCCGGTGCCGTGCTACTGCCCAGCCGCCAACTGCTGCTGGCCATGGCCATGCCGGTGTTCGCCCTGTTCCATGGCTGGGCCCATGGCGTGGAAGCCACGCCAAGCGCGTTCTGGCAGTTCAGCGCCGGCTTCGTCACGGTCAGCGGCCTGTTGCTGGCGGCTGGCTTTGCGGTTGGTTGCCTGTTGCGCAGGCATAGCGGCCTGCAGAAGGCCTTTGGCGGTGGCCTGCTGGCCGGCGCCGCGCTGGTACTGGCCGGTTGATGGACAGTGACCTGGCGTTGTTGCGCCTGCTGCAGCTGGCCAGCCCTGGCTTGCCGGTGGGTGGCTTCACCTACTCGCAAGGCCTGGAGTGGGCGGTCGAGGCGGGCTGGGTACGGGGCGTGGATGGTTTCGCTGCCTGGCAGCGCGAGCAGATCGACGACACCCTGGCCTGCCTCGACTGGCCGGTGCTGGCGCGCCTTTACCACGCCTGCCAGGCCGAGGACGCCGAGGCCTTCGGCCACTGGAGCCGCTTTCTGCTGGCCAACCGCGAAACCGCCGAGCTGCGCCTGGAAGAACAGCAGCGCGGCGCGGCGCTGGCACGGCTGCTGGATGGCTGGCAACTGGGCCAGGCACCGGCCTGGCGGGCCAGCCTCGAACTCACCCAGCTGGGCGGTATGGCCTGGCTGGCTGCGCACTGGGCGATCCCACTGCGCCAGTTGGCCCTGGGCCATGGCTTCGCCTGGCTGGAGGGCGCGGTAATGGCCGGGGTCAAGCTGGTGCCGTTCGGCCAGCAGGCTGCCCAGACCTTGCTGCGCGACCTGGGGGCGGGGCTGCCCGCGGCCCTCGACCAGGCACTGGGCCTGGGCGACGACCAGCTTGGCGGCGGCCTGCCGTTGCTGGCCATTGCCTCATCGCGACACGAAACCCAATACACCCGATTGTTCCGTTCCTGAGGACTGCCTGCATGCAAAGCTATCAACAACCCCTGCGCGTCGGTGTCGGCGGCCCGGTCGGCTCCGGCAAGACGGCGCTGCTCGAAGCCTTGTGCAAGGCCATGCGCGATCACTACCAGATCGCAGTGGTCACCAACGACATCTACACCAAGGAGGACCAGCGTATCCTCACCGAAGCCGGGGCCCTTGAGCCGGAGCGCATCGTCGGTGTGGAAACCGGCGGCTGCCCGCACACGGCGATACGTGAGGACGCCTCGATGAACCTGGCGGCGGTCGAAGCGTTGGCGCGCAAGTTTGGCAACCTAGAGGTGATCTTCGTCGAAAGCGGCGGTGACAACCTGAGTGCCACTTTCAGCCCGGAGCTGGCCGACCTGACCATCTACGTGATCGACGTGGCCGAAGGCGAGAAGATCCCGCGCAAGGGTGGGCCGGGGATTACCAAGTCGGATTTCCTGGTGATCAACAAGACCGACCTGGCGCCCTATGTGGGGGCTTCGCTGGAAGTGATGGAGCGCGATACCCAGCGCATGCGCCCGCAGCGGCCATGGACCTTCAGCAACCTGAAGAAGGGCGAGGGGCTGCAGGCGGTGATCGACTTCATCGTCGAGCGCGGGATGCTGGGCGTGCGCGGGTGATGTAACGGGTTGAACGCAGTCTGGACCATGGCGCAATTCCTGTGGGAGCGGGTTTACCCGCGAACACCGGCGCAGCCGGTGCCACCCACCGCGTTGGCTTCTTCGCGGCTAAAGCCGCTCCCACAGGTACAGCGTTGCTCTCGAGGTTGTCGCTATACCTGTGGGAGCGGCCTTGTGTCGCGAAAGGGCCGCAACGCGGCCCCAGGGTTGATTCACAACAGTTGAAATTGCTGGGGCTGCTTTGCAGCCCTTTCGCGACACAAGGCCGCTCCCACAGAGGTCGCGCCGCCTTTGGGAATTTGAGCAAGACAGTTGCTCCCACAGGGATATGTGTTGCCTCACGTTATTTGTGGCAGCAGTTGGGCTTGTCCGGCTGCCCTTCATAACGGTCATGGTGCCGCACCCAGTCCATGGTCCCGGCCTCGTTGCGCCCCAGTGGCGCAATGTCGAGGAAGTTGTAGGTGTTGACCAGGATGTCCAGCCCGCGGGCATAGGTCGAGTAGGTGTGGTACACGCTGCCATCCGGCTCGCGATAGAACGCACTCAGCCCGGGAAGCTCGCTTTCATCGCCCTCGTATGGCTCATAGTTGTACTGCCGCTGGCCCTCGCTGCCAACGCTGACGCCAAAGTCCTCGTTGAACCCGCTGCCATGTGACGAATACCAGGGGAACTGCCAGCCCATGCGCCGGCGGAAGGCCTGGAACTCGGCATACGGTGCCCGCGACACCGCCACCAGCGACACATCGTGATGCGCCAGGTGCAGGTTGGCGCCGTCAAAGTGGTCGGCCAGGAACGAGCAGCCGTGGCAGCCTTCGCTCCAGCCTTCGGCGAACATGAAGTGGTAAACCAGCAACTGGCTGCGGCCCGCGAACAGGTCGGCCAGGCTCAGTTCGCCGTCCGGCCCCTCGAAGCGATAGTCGTGCTCCACCTTGACCCAGGGCAGGGCGCGACGGGCTGCGGACAGCGCGTCGCGGTGGTGGGTGAAGGCCTTTTCGTGCAGCCACAGTTGCCGGCGGGCCGCCAGCCACTGGCTGCGGGAAACCACCGGGTGCCTGCTTTCGCTCGTGCTCATGGTGCTGTCTCCACATTGGGGGATTCACACACTAGTCGAGCACGGGCGGGTCGAATCGACAGGCCGCGGCGGCCGGGCGATGAGTGGTATTGCTCAGCCCGAATGGGCGATATGCCCTTCGGTCAGTTCATCCGCTGCTTCATCTTCCCCAGGCAGCGCGGTGATCACGCTGAAGTCGCTGACTTCTACCTGGCCACCGCCATAGCCCAGCAGATGGAAGGAAAACGCCTTGCGCGCGATCGGGTTGTCGAAGCTGAACTCCATCTCCAGCGGCTCGTCGGCAGTGACTTTCACTTCGTCAGGCAAGCCCAGCGGTACGTCTTGCTCCAGCTGCTTGGCCTTGAGCTGGATATAGGCTGCGCGCTTGGGGTCCAGCGAACGTACCTTGACCCGTACGCGGGTATGCGAACCCTCAGGCATTTCCAGGTACTGGGCGCCGATCAGGTTATCGGCCCAGTCATCTTTGATGCGCTTGCGCAGCTGGATCGGCGATGGGCCGCCGAACTGGTAACGCAGGTTGAGCGGTGTTTGCAGCAGGGACTGGTCGAGCACCCCGGCGAGGGCACCGATCTGCTGGCCGAGCAGGCTGTCGCCCGGGCCAAGGTAACGTGCCTGGTCGGCGATGAAGCCCTCGCTGGCGTAACGCCGGCAGCGCTGCTGGAAGTCGCATTCGGTGAACACACCCTGGCCGTCGTGATAACGCAGCATGCCGTTGGTGTAGGAGATCATCTCGCGACCGCTGTCGTAGTCGCGGTACAGCGAGCGACCGCCGAGCGCCATGGGGATGGGCAGGGCAAAGTAGTCGAGCAGGGAGGTGGTCAGGTCGATATGGCCATAGGTACCGCGCTTGATCCGTGGCAACTGTGCCTGCTCCGGCGCCAGGGTGAGGTTGAAGCCCCAGGACGAGGCCAGGCGCACACCGTCGATGCCGTGGGACTCGTCGGAAGTCACCACCACCAGGGTGTCCTTGAGCACGCCCTGGCGTTCGAGGTTGTCGAGGAATGCACCGAGTGCGTCGTCCAGGTAGGCGACTGCCGCCTGTTTCGGCGTGTCGTAGCGCTCCAGGTACTCGGCCGGTGCCGAGTAGGGCTGGTGGGTGCCCACGGTGAGCAGGGTCAGCATCCATGGCTTGTCCTGCTTTTGCAGCTGGCCGACGTAATCCAGCGCACCCTCGAAGAAGGCGCGGTCATCCTTGCCCCAGGGGAAGTCCAGGTAGTTCCTGTTGCGGAACCACTCCTGGCCGTGCACCGCGTCAAAGCCGATGTGCGGCATGATGCGGTCCTTGGCCATGAAGCGCAGGCCGGCGCCCTGCAGGTAGTGGGTGGTGAAGCCGGCCTGGCGCAACTGCGCCGGCAGGCAGGCCTGGTTGCGTTCGTTCTGGGTCAGCAGTTCCACGCCCTTGGGCGTGCCGTTGGCCAGCTTGTCGTAGTCACCGCACAGCATTGCGTACAGGCCACGGATGGTCTGATGGGTATGCAGCACGTAGTCCGGGGTGTTCATGCCGCGCTCGGCCCACTGGCTGAGTTTGGGCATCAGCTCTTCGTCGAAGCGGCTGTGCAGGGCCTGGCGGTTGGGCCGCAGGTAGGCCCCGGGGATGCCTTCCACGGTGATGACCAGCAGGTTGCGGGCGTTGCCTGGCCCGGCGAGCAGGCGCTGGCCATGCAGGTCGGACTGGGTCAGGCCGGTGCTGGCCAGAGGGGTGAAGGTTTGCGTACGGCCCATCCAGCTTTCGACCTGGCGCTGCAGGTTGCCGGCCCCGGCCGACAGCAGCTGGTGGGTAAGGTTGTATTGCCGCCATTGGTCGGCGTCGGAAGGTACCAGCTGCTGGCTGCCCCAATGGGCGCCGAACAGCAGCAGTGGAATGGCCCAGGCCGTGCGTGGCAGCGGCTGGCTGGGTTGGGTGCGGCTGCGCCAGGCGCTGGCCAGCCAGGCCAGCAGGCCGGCGCCCATGGCCCAGGGCAGCCAGGCATGGGCCAGGCCGCCACCGGTCGAGTTTTCCATGAACTGCGGGTCGAGCAGGTACGTCAGGTCGGCGCTGGTGGGCAACCGGCCCACCGCGCTCACCAGTTCGGCCGAAGCCACCCAGAGGGCCGCCCAGGCGAGCAATACGGGGAACGCCAGCCACCACGGCCGACGGTGCAGCAGCAAGACCAGCAGGCTGCCGAGGGCGAGGTCGGACAGGTAACCGAGTGGGTTGGACCAACCCAGCATGGCGCGCGTACCCAGTGGGATCACCAGTACCAGGGTCGCCAGGGCGACAAGCCGGGTACGTGGGTGGTCTGACAGGTTCTTCACAAAAACATCCCTTTTGCCATTAAATCGTCATGCAACTGTGCTTGATGATAACAGGCCGTGGCAGGGAAGGCGGTCCGGGACAAGGCTGGTAACCAAAAGCCGGGCCCGTTCGCGCGAGCCCGGCCGATGGCAAGTATCAGAAGTAGTAGGGGAATTTCAGGCTGAAGGAAAAGTCCGGCGCGTCATCGGTCAGACCAATGGACAGGTTGGGTACGATGGTCAGGTTGTCGGTGGCGGCGAAGGTCATGCCGATGTTGAAGTTGGCCGCGTTGTAGTCGCTGTTGGAGATCGACTGCCAGTCGCCGCCATCCGGTTTTATCTTGCTCTTGCGGGCGAACTGGTCGGACACCGAGAACGACATGCTCATCTTCTCGTTCAGGGCAAAGGCGATACCGCCGCCGATCTGCCACGAGTCGCCCAGCTTCACATCGCCCGGCACCTTGCTGTTGACCTGTGGGCTGATGTCGCTGAACGAGTCTTCCATGTTGTAGGTGTAGGACAGGCTGCCGAACAGCACGGCGGGGTCGAAGGTCTTGACCAGCGAGATGCCCGGCGTGATCGACCAGACGCCGTTGCCGGTCGGCAGGCTTTCCGGTACTGACAGGTTGTCGTTGCCCTCTACCTGGCGCAGTTTTATGCCATAGGGGTCTTTGCCGGTCGGCGCCTTGATGCGCAAGGTAGCGACGGCGTCAGGCCAGGTCTCGTCTTCGTCGAGGAACTTGTAGGCGACACCGACGTTGACGTCGCCGATTTCCGGGTCGCGGGTTACGGTTTCGTCCGAGGTGCTCGCCCCGGCGCCGCCCGCACCGCCGGAAGAGTAGGTGGACTCGCGGTACACCACCGGGACGTTGATGTCGAACTGCCAGCGCTGGGCGAGGTTGTAGCGGGCAGTCATGTCCAGGGTCCAGTTATCTGCCTTCACCCGGTCAAGGTTGATACTGCCGAGGAAGATCGAGTCCAGCGCCAGGAAGCCGTTGAGCACCAGCGCCCGGGTATCGTAGTGGGTATAGGTGACACCGGTCTCGAAGCTGAACTTGCCGCCGCCGAAGAAGCCGCTGGCCTCATCGTACAGGTTGGACACGCTCTGAGCCGGTTCAGCGTCGGCGGTCAGCGCTTGGCCATAGGAGCTGCCGGTGGTGCCCGGTGCACCCGAAGCCACAGTCGGTGCACCTTTGACCCCTTCGGCCGGGGACCTGACCAGGCGTTTGGGTGGGGGGGCTGCCGGGGTTTCTTCTACCTGGCGCACGCGCTGTTCCAGTACCATCAGCGCCTGTTGCTGTGCCTCGTAGCGCTGCTTGAGTTCGAGCAGTTCCTGCTTCAGTGCCTCGACCTGCGGGTCGGCAGCTGCGAAAAGGGAGGTGGCCGGAGCCAGGGTGGTCAAACAGACAATGGCGCTGAGCGTGAATGATCGGTGCATGGATTTGCCGTCCCTTTCGACTGCCTTTGAACTTGGAGATCAATAACCGAATGTGCGCAAGCCCTTGAGCTGGTCGAGGCTGCCGTTCAACGAAGCAGCTGTCGGCACGCTTTCGCGCATCACTACATTGAGCGTGGTGACGTTATTGACCCGGTTGCCATTGCCCAGCAGCGTCGAGTTCTGCATCAGGCCACCCTGCGCCAGGCGCTGCACGCTGCTGCCCTGGTTGTTACTGGCACTGATGTTGAACTGCACCCCTACGCCGCTGGCGGAGACACTCAGCGCCCCTGCGCCGTTTGCGCCTGTCAGTGTCTGGCCGTTGGCCAGTGCCTGGCCCTGTGGCTGCACGGTGGGCGCCTGATCGGCCTTGGAAACATTGATGGCGACATTGTTGTAGGCGGTATTGTTGTCGCCAGCTGCGCGTACCACCTGGGTAACACCCTCTGTGGTGTTGAGGCCGGCACCGCCTGTAACGGTACCGGTGCCCGGTGCCGTGGCTCCAGCTGACGCTGTGCCAGTGCCGCTTTCGTCGATCAACGACACGTAGAATTGCGGTTTGATGGTCGACTGCTGAATCTGCATCGTGCTCGTCGCGCCGATCACGTCCCCTTTGGCATTCTGCCAGGTGCTGGACATGACAATACCGAAACTCACGATCCGCCCCGGCATCACGTAGCGGCCACGCAAGGTCGCCAGCTCATGGTCCTTCAGTTCGATGGGCTTGAAGGTTTCGGCCTGGGTAGGAAGGCTGACGGTCAGGCATGCGATTGCAAGCCAGAATGCATTCTTCATTGGGGTGCTCCCCGGAGCCTCGTGCTCCTTGTCGTTGCAAGAGTCGTTAGAAGAAGTCGCTTTTGATGAACCCGAAGTCCAGCAGCTCTGCATCCTGCACCGGGGTGAAGTTGTTCACCCGGCCCTTGGCGGTCAGGGGCAGGGGCGGGTCGAGCAGGATGTTGTTCTTGTCGTAGCCCTGGCCGATCACGGCGAATATGATGCCGTTCCAGCCCTTGAGAAAATCGTCGACCTTGTAGCGCTTGTGGCCCAGTACCGGGTCACCGATGTACACCCAGCCCTTGTCTACCTTCTGCATGACCACGAAGTGCTTGTAGCCGCGCACGTCCATCAGCACCACGACCGGGATGCGCACGCTGTGCAGGGTCTCGGGCGCCACCCGGTAGCCGCGGGCACGCATCCCCAGGCTTTCCACGTAGCGTTTCATGTCGAGCATCGAGAAGCCTTGCGTGCGCACCAGGTCCTGGTCGGCGTGGGCCAGCATGCCTTCGATGATCTGTTGTTCGTCCACGTCCAGCCAGTAGGCCTGGCGCAGGATGGTGGCCAGCGCGGCGGCGCCGCAGCTGAAGTCGGTCTTCTGTTGCACCAGGTCGGCGAACTTGCGCTCGCGTACGCTCTGGATGGGCTTGAACACCACGGCACCACCCGGCAGTACGGACAGCGGCATTTGCGCCGCTTCGCTCACGCTGGCCAGGCACAGCAAAAACGCCAAGGCAATGATGCGCATGATCGGATGCCTTCCGGTTCTGTTGAAGAAAGGCCCCCCGAAGGGGGCCTCAAGCGCAGCGATCAGAACGAGGTGTTGGAGATGGCCAGCGAGTTGCTCTGCTGGTTGCCCACACCGGCTGCCACGTTCACGCCCAGGTTGCCGCTGCCACCGTTCACCGAACCGCTAAGGGTTGCAGTGTTGGTAACAGGGTTGGCCCAGCCGGTCGGGGTCAGCACTTGGAAGGACACGGTATTGCTCAAGTCGTAGGCACTGCTTTCGCTGTAGCTCTTCGACACGTCGTTCGACGATTGAGACGATTTCTCGCCAGACTTTTCAAACGCCGATTCCGATGCGTTGGCATAGGTCGACTCGTGAGCCTTCTCATACGAGGAGTCGCGAGACTTCTCGTATGCCGATGCGCGAGTCTTGTCGTACGACGATTCGTGGTTGCGGTCGAAGGAAGACTCGTTCGACTTGTCGAATGACGAGTCGAACGCTTTCTCGAACGATGCGTCGTACGAGCTGTCACGTGTGCGGTCTACATCGACATTGAGCGATGCGTTGAGCGATGCATCGAAGCTGTCGGTGCGGGTGCGTTCGCGACGGCCGTCATCGGTGGTCACGGTACGGCTGGCATCGGCTGCGGCTGCCAGGGTGGCACTCAGGCTGGAGCTGCTGGACGAACTGGCAGTGGCGCCAACCGAGCCACTGGCATTCCAGCTGTTGGAGCCGCTGGCACTGGAGCTATTGGAACCACTGGCACTGGAGCTGTTCGACCCGCTGGCACTGGAGGTCTTCGAGCCACTGGCATTCATGCTGCTCGAACCACTGGAGGTCCAGCCATTGGAACCACTGGAACTGGCACTTTGCGAGCCGGCCACGCTGAAGCTCGAGGACGAGCTGCGGTCGTCGGTCGAGTTGAACGTGCCCTCACGCGAGCTGGAACCGCTCTTGGTGGTGGTGATGGTCAGCGTATCCACCCGGTAGGTGCGGTCGGCGCCGTTGTTCACCGTCAGGCCTGGGCCGTTCTGGTCGGCAGAGGCGGTGGCAGTGGCGTTGCCCAGCGGGGCTCCGGTGTTGGCGATGGCCATGGTGTTCTTCTGCTGGTTCAGGTCGCCGCCAGCGATGTTGACGCCGACGTTACCCTCTGCACCATCGGCCGAGCCGGTCATGACTGCCGAGTTCTGGGTGGACCAGTTGTCGACACGGTTGTTGTTGCTGAACTGGCTAACGTCAGCGGTGGCTTCGGCGGAGCCGAACACGAAGCTGTTGTCCAGGCTGGATTCGGACGATGCGTTGGCAATGGCCGCAGCATTGTCCTGCTGGTTGCCGTTACCGGCCGCCACGTTGACACCTACGTTGCCGCTGGCACCAGAAGCCGAGCTGCTCATCTCGGCTTCGTTGATGGTGCCTTGGTTGGTGATGGTGTTGCCGGTGCTGCGCTGGCTGTCCATGGCGTTGGCGGTGGCAAACACAGGGATCCTGGTGGGAGGAGGCGTGTGCTGCCCGTTGTTGTGGTGACCATTGTGGTGCCCGCCACGCCGGTCGTTCTGATCAGCTTGTACAGCAACAGCCATGACCGCAGCAATTGCGAAAACCAGAGGCTTTATTGCCATCGAGGGTTTCATGGTGATTCTCCGTACGATTAGGTTAAGTGTCGTTCTTGACTGGCAGGGTCAATCCGCGACCCGGATGCTCAGGGTGTTGGCCATGCGGTTTCCCACCCCGGCACTCTGGTTCAACTGAATCACTCCACGGCTACCGGTGAAGGCCTGGTCACTGGTGGTGACCTGGCGATGGCCAGTTGAAGTGTCAATCGGACCGGAGTTGTTGAGCAGCGCCACGTTCTGCTGCATGAGGACGCTGTCGTCGATGCTTTGCGGCTGGGCACCGATACTGATGCTCAGTGCGTTCGCTTGCTGGGTGTTGGCGCCGGCGCTCTGGTTGATCCCGAGGGCGCCGCTACCGTTGCTGAAGGCGTCGCCCTGTATGGTCGAGCGTGCGTTCATTGCGGGGTCTGCTGGGGTGTTCAGGCGCTGGCGGATCTGCGTGGTGGCGCTGGCCTCGGGCCCAACGGCGAAGGCGCGCGCGTTGGCCTGTTGCTGTTGGTCACCGGCCGCTTGATTGACCGACAGGTTGCCCTGGTAACGGCTGCCCGAATTGTCGATATCGGCGTTGTTGATCACGGGAACCGGGGATTGCGCGAAGGTCGATGTACTGCACAGCGTGATCAGGATCAGCAGCGTGTGCTTCATCTCACTTGCCTCCGGTCAGGATCTGCAGCGGCGCCAGGCCGCGCTGCAAGCTCGAATTGACCATGTTCGAGATGCCATTGCCCGAGCCCGTGCCGCGGCCACCGGCCAGGTTGGGCAGCTGGGACTGGTTGTTGAGGTTGCCGCCCAGGTTGTTGGTCTGCTGGGTAATCAGGGTACTGATACCTGCACCGCTGCTGATGTTGGCGAAGTCGCCATCACTCAGTTCGTTGGTTTGCTTGAGGATGTGGGCGGAAGGGTTGGCATTGACGGTGGTGGGGTTGGGGTCGGGTCGTAACGGCGGGACAACGGCGTTGCGTGTCTGCACGTCACGGGTTATCACGATGATGCCGTTGTCGGCCTGGGCCGTCAGGCTCAACGAGCCCAGCACACATCCCATAAGCAACAGGTGATAGAGGCGTTTGTCAGTTTTCCTCACGACGGCAACTCCTTCAATGAGCGCTGGCCCTGTTCAGCGATGCGAACCAGGCAGCAGAAGGTGTGCCGCTTTTGAGAAGCGTTTTCAGATCAAAAGCTTAAGGTGAGTACCATGACAAGCTGCGGCGTATTCTGTCTCGGGATTGAAACAGGCAGCCGCTGGCGGTGCAGGCAAAGCCAGTGTTAGCCTTGATTGGAAGGGTTTTTGCAGGAGTGTTTCAGCGCCTTGACACTACCTTCGACGCCCAGCAAAACCCCATGTTTTCAGGGGCTTCGCCCCACAGGGGTGTGTCGGGGGATTAACACTCGGTGGGGCAGGATGGCGCATCGCTACCAATGAGCTTAGCCACTGTTTGCAGTGCCAGCAACTGGCGTTGTGGCCAATTGCCCTCAATTATTTTGTACGCTTGGTCATGCCGTTGCAGCCAGTGCAGGCTGTCGTCGAAAAAGCGCTGGCGGTCGCGCAGTTCGGGCTGGCTGCGCTGGCCATCGGCAACCCAATCCACGCCTTGCGGGCTCAGCAGCAGGTGCAGGTGGTAATGCCGTGCCAGCAGCGCCTGCTCCAGCCAGGCCGGGCAGTCGCCGAACAGGGCGCGGCTCCAGAGCATGTTGCTGAGCAGATGGGTGTCGAGAATCAGCAGCGGCGGTGCCTGCTCGCGTGCGTGGTCTTCCCAGGCCAGCTGGCCGCGGGCGATGGCAGGGATGTCGGCATAGCAGGTGTCGCGGCATTCCTGGTCGATGAAGTGGCGCACGTATTCGGCCACCACCACGCCGCCGAAATGCGCCTGGATCACCCCGCTGAGCCAGCTCTTGCCGCTGGATTCCGGGCCGCACAGCACCAGTACTTTCATGGATTGTGCCGCGCTCATGGCTGCACCAACGCCGGGTCACGGCGCCATTCCAGCCAGCCACGCACGGCAATCAGGGTGAGCACGGCGAAGAAGCCTGCGGTGAAGTACAGCTGCTGGTGCAGGTACTGGCCCACGTAGATGATGTCTACCACCACCCACAGGGGCCAGCACTGCAGGCGCTTCTGCGCCATCCACAGTTGTGCCACCAGGCTGAAGCCGGTCAGGGTAGCGTCCAGCCAGGGCAGGGCGGCGTCGGTCCAGGTGGCCATCGCCGCGCCCAGGGCGGCGCTCAGCAGCACCCCGCCGGCCAGGCCGGCGAGCAATGCCGGGCGCTGCAGGCGGGTGACCTGGCGGGCGTCTTCAGCATGGCCCGGGCGCTTCCATTGCCACCAGCCGTAGACCTGCAGGATGGCATAGGCCACTTGCAGCAGCATGCCCGAGTACAGCTTCACCTCGTAGAACAGCCAGCCATAGATCAGCACCATGACCAGGCCGATCGGCCAGCACCAGGCGTTCTGCTTGACCGTGAGCCAGACAGCGGTGACGCCGAGGACGGCGGCGATGAGTTCAAGGCCGGACATCGGCGATCCTTGGAGACTGCGGGGGAGGGGCGCGATTGTAGCGGGTCGGCCGGGGAAGGTGTAGGGCGTTGGGGCCTTTGGGGCTGCTTTGCAGCCCATCGCGACACAAGGCCGCTCCTACAGGGGGACGCGATCGTCTGTAGGAGATTCTATGGTTGTGGGCAATGCTTTTTGCCCCCTTTGCTCATGTATTCGCCTTGAGTCTTCATCAAGGCGAATGCAATTCTGGCCAGCTTTCGGG
>NZ_NEJX01000039.1:0-15917 GCF_002113245.1 Pseudomonas sp. B13(2017) | reverse complement strand
AACTCAGCAGTGAAACGATGCATCGCCGATGGTAGTGTGGGGTTTCCCCATGTGAGAGTAGGTCATCGTCAAGATTCATTTCGCAAAACCCCTATCTGCGCATGCAGGTAGGGGTTTTGTCTTTCTGGCCCTAGAGCTCCCCAAGCCTCACCCAAATCCCCCGGCCTTGTGCGATCCCTGTAGGAGCGGCCTTGTGTCGCGATCGGGCGCGCAGCGGCCGCAATCCAGGCGCCGCGGTTTACCTGTGAGACCCGGGATACAGGCTTTACGGCCGCTTCGCGCCCGATCGCGACACAAGGCCGCTCCTACAAAGGTCGCGCAGGCCCGCTGTTATGTTGCCTCCCACAATTCGAGCCAGAACACTAGAATAGGCCCACGCACCTATTCAGAAGCGCTATATGCCCAATCCTGTCGAACCTGAAACCTTGGCTCAGTTGCCGCTGGACCAGCTTGTCGCCTGCCATGAATGCGACCTGCTGCTGCGCAAGCCCGTGCTCCAGCATGATGAGAAGGCCCAATGCCCGCGCTGCGGCTACGAGCTCTACGCCCATCGGCACAATGTGGTCAACCGCAGCCTGGCCTTGGTACTCACCGCCTTGCTGCTGTTTGTGCCTGCCAATTTCCTGCCGATCATGCAACTGCACCTGCTTGGCCAGACATCGGACGATACCGTCTGGAGCGGCGTGCTGGGCCTGTACAACTCGGAAATGCGCGGCGTGGCCGTGGTGGTGTTCTTGTGCAGCATGGCCATCCCTCTGGCAAAACTGCTCTGTCAGCTGGTCGTGCTCCTGAGCATCCGCCTGAACGTGGGGCGTAGTTTCGGCCTGCTGTTCTACCGCATCTATCACCACTTGCGTGACTGGGGCATGCTCGAGGTCTATTTCATGGGCGTGCTGGTGGCCATCGTCAAGCTGGTGGACCTGGCCGAACTGACTGTGGGCCTGGGGCTGTTCTGCTTCATCAGCCTGTTATTGATCCAGGTGTGGCTCGAGGTGGTGATGTCACCGCACCAGATCTGGAGTGCGCTATCAGGGGAGGACCTGCATGCGGGCGATTGATGCAGGCATTCTTGTCTGCAATGAGTGTCACGAGCTGAACCGGCAACAGCCAGACAGCACTTCACAAACCTGTACACGCTGCGGTGCCATCGTGCATGCCCGTCGGCCGAACAGCATCGCGCGCACCTGGGCGCTGCTGATTGCCGCGTCGATCCTGTACATCCCGGCCAACATGCTGCCGATCATGACCGTGAGCACCCTGGGCCAAGGCAGCCCCGACACGATCATGTCTGGCGTCATCACCTTGCTCAAGCATGGCATGGTGCCCATTGCTGCCGTGGTGTTCATTGCCAGTATCCTGGTGCCCACGTTCAAATTGGTGGGCATTGGCTTGCTGTTGTACTCCGTTCAGCGCCGGCAGCCACTTTCGGCACGGCAACGGATATTGATGTACCGCTTCATCGAATTCATTGGGCGCTGGTCCATGCTCGATATCTTTGTCATCGCCATCCTGGTGGCGGTGGTGAATTTCGGCCGAATAGCCAGTGTCGAAGCCAACCTGGGCGCTGTCGCCTTTGCAACTGTGGTGATCCTGACAATGCTTGCCGCTTTAACTTTCGATCCCCGACTGATTTGGGATAACACGGAGTCGGATGACGACCATGAGTGACCTGCCAACGGCTAAAACCCGCCCAGCCTCGAACTGGTCGGCCATCTGGATCCTGCCTTTGATCGCCTTGATGATCGGTGGCTGGCTTGCGTGGCAGGCTTACCGTGATGCCGGTGTGGAAATTGAGGTCCGCTTCGAGTCGGGCGAGGGTATCGTCGCCAACAAGACCGAGGTGATCTACAAGGGCATGCCGGTTGGCAAGGTCAAAAGCCTGGTGCTCGACGCCAAGGGTGAGAACCAGGGGGTGATCGCCACCATCGAGATGAACAAGGCTGCCGAGCCTCACCTGACCAAAGGTACGCGTTTCTGGCTGGTGAAGCCGAGCGTCAGCCTGGCGGGTATTTCCGGCCTTGAAACCCTGGTCTCAGGCAACTACATCGCCGTCAGCCCGGGGGAGGGGGAGCGCACCAAGCGTTTTACCGCCTTGAAGGTGGCGCCGCCGCTGTCGGACACCGAGCCGGGCCTGCACCTTACCCTCAAGGCCGAGCGGCTGGGGTCGCTCAACCGTGACAGCCCGGTGTTCTACAAGCAGATCCAGGTTGGCCGGGTCAAAAGCTACCGCCTGTCCGAGGACCAGAGCACCGTCGAGATCAAAGTCTTCATCGAGCCGGCCTATGCCAGCCTGGTGCGCAAGCACACGCGTTTCTGGAATGCCAGCGGCGTCAGCATCGATGCCTCGCTCTCGGGCGTGAAAGTGCGTAGCGAATCGCTGTCGAGCATTGTTGCTGGTGGTATCGCCTTTGCCACGCCGGAACACCGCAAGGACAGCCCACCTACCGACTCGAACCTGCCGTTCCGTCTGTATGAGGACTTCGATGCGGCCCAGGCCGGCATCCGGGTAAAGGTGAAATTGAGCGATTACGAGGGCCTGCAGGCGGGCCGTACACCGGTCATGTACAAGGGCATCCAGGTGGGCTCGCTCAAAGCCCTGACAATGGCAGACAACCTGGCCAGTGCATCGGCGGAGCTTACGCTGGACCCGTTGGCCGAGGATTATCTGGTCGAGGGCACGCAGTTCTGGGTGGTCAAACCATCGATTTCCCTGGCGGGTATCACCGGCCTGGAGGCGCTGGTCAAGGGTAATTACATCGCCATTCGCCCTGGTGAGAAGGGGGCGCGGCCAGAGCGTGAGTTCGAAGCCCGCGCCAAGGCGCCGCCGCTCGACCTCAAGGCACCAGGCCTGCACATGGTGCTGTTCGCCGACACCCTGGGTTCGCTGGAAGTCGGTAGCCCGGTCATGTACCGCCAGGTAAAGGTGGGTAGCGTGCAAAGCTACCAGTTCGCCCGCAACAGCAATCGCATCCTGATCGGTGTGCATATCGAGAAGGAATACGAAAAGCTGGTCAACGGTTCGTCGCGCTTCTGGAATGTCAGTGGCATCACCCTGACGGGCGGCCTGTCGGGCATCAAGATCAAGAGTGAATCACTGCAGACCCTGATGGCTGGTGGTATCGCGTTCGATACGCCACGGCCTGATGTGCCGCTCAAACGACACATCCCACGCTTCCGCCTGCATGACAGCCAGGAGGCGGTCAACCGCGCGGGTACGTTGATCACCATTCGTGTGGACCGTGCCGACGGCCTCAAGCCAGGCACGGCGATTCGCTTCCGCGGCCTGGATGTGGGTAGCGTCGAGAGCGTCGACCTGACCGATGACTTGCAGGCGGTGCTGCTACGGGCGCGCATTACCGAAGCGGCGGACCGTATCGCCCGCGTCGGTACGCAGTTCTGGGTGGTCAAGCCAGCCTTTGGCCTGGTGCGCACGCAGAACCTCGACACCCTGGTGGGCGGGCAGTACCTGGAAGTGCAGCCGGCTGCCAAGGACCGTGGCCCACAGCGCGATTTCATCGCCTTGGGCGACGCCCCGCAGGTGGCAGGGCCTGAAGTCGGCCTGCCGTTGACGCTGAGCGCTCCGCGCCGTGGCTCGATCAAGCCGGGCGTGCCGGTGACCTACCGTGAGGTTGCGGTGGGCAAGGTGACGGGCTTCGAGCTGGGCCAGAGCGCTGACCGCGTGTTGATCCATATCCTGATCGAACCGCGCTATGCGGCCCTGGTGCGCAGCGGTAGCCGCTTCTGGAACAGCAGCGGCTTCGGTTTCGACTGGGGGCTGGTCAAGGGGGTTACGGTGCGTACCGAGTCGGTGGAGACCATGATCGACGGCGGTATCGCCTTCGCCACGCCGGATGGCGAGCAGATGGGCAACCCGGCACGGCCGCAGCAGACGTTCGCCTTGTTCGACAAGGCCGAGGATGAATGGCTGCAGTGGGCGCCGAAGATTCAGATCGCCAAGTAACATATGGCAGGGCTACCAAACATGGCCCTGCTTTTTTGTGTGGGAGCGGCCTTGTGTCGCGAAAGGGGCGCGCAGCGGCCCCCTTATCTCAGCGCAGATGCTGAAATTGCCGGGGGCCGCTTTGCGACCCTTTCGCGACACAAGGCCGCTCCCACAGAAGGCCGCTCCCACCGAGGGGGCGCAAACACAAATCGCAGGCAACAAAAAACCGACCCTAGGGTCGGTTTTTCGACTAGCACGTCGCTTAGGCAGCTGCAGCTTCTTTCAGCGCCTTGATGTGGCCATTCAGACGGCCTTTGTGACGAGCAGCCTTGTTCTTGTGGATGATGCCCTTGTCGGCCATACGGTCGATTACAGGCACAGCCAGAACGTAAGCGGCTTGCGCTTTTTCGGCGTCTTTTGCGTCGATGGCCTTGACTACATTCTTGATGTAGGTGCGGACCATGGAACGCAGGCTGGCGTTGTGGCTGCGACGCTTCTCAGCCTGTTTTGCACGTTTCTTGGCGGAAGGTGTGTTGGCCACCGTCGAGCTCCTCGAAAGACTTTAGGTAAATAGCAAACAAAATAGGCCGCGAATCATGCCGATCAGTCGAACGGATGTCAAGGCCACCTGCAAGGTTCCGCCGAGCGGTGCGCCAACAAGAGGGAAATATTCCTTTCTGCTGCGCGACCTGTAAACTCGGGAATTTTTGGCTCCCCTGCGAAGGCGCGGGAGTATCGCACATTCGGACGCTGTCTGGCAGCGTCCTCTGCCCTTGGCGTGAATCTTTTCGATGAACCTGCTCAAATCCCTGGCTGCGGTAAGCTCGATCACCATGATTTCGCGGGTGCTGGGCTTTGTCCGCGACACCATCCTGGCGCGTGTTTTCGGTGCCGGCATCGCCACCGATGCCTTCTTCATCGCCTTCAAGCTGCCCAACCTGCTGCGGCGCATCTTCGCCGAGGGCGCGTTTTCTCAGGCCTTCGTGCCGATCCTGGCCGAATACAAGACTCAGCAAGGCGAGGAGGCGACCCGCACCTTCGTCGCCTATGTCAGTGGCCTGCTGACCCTGGTTCTGGCGCTGGTGACCGCCATCGGCATCCTGGCGGCACCGTGGGTGGTGTGGGCGACCGCACCAGGTTTTGTCGACAGCGCCGAGAAATACGAGCTGACCACTGCCCTGTTGCGGGTGACTTTTCCTTATATATTGCTGATCTCGCTGTCGTCCCTGGCCGGGGCGATCCTCAATACCTGGAACCGTTTCTCGGTACCGGCCTTTACCCCGACCCTGCTGAACGTGGCGATGATCGCCTTCGCCGTGCTGCTCACGCCGTATTTCGACCCGCCGATCATGGCCCTGGCCTGGGGCGTTCTGGCGGGCGGCCTGGCGCAGTTGCTGTACCAGCTGCCAGCGCTGAAGAAGATCGGCATGCTCGTGCTGCCACGCCTGAACCTGCGTGATGCCGGCGTGTGGCGGGTGCTCAAGCAGATGCTGCCGGCGATCCTCGGGGTGTCGGTGAGCCAGATCTCGCTGATCATCAACACCATCTTCGCCTCCTTCCTGGTGGCCGGTTCGGTGTCGTGGATGTACTACGCCGACCGCCTCATGGAGCTGCCTTCCGGCGTGCTGGGCGTGGCCCTGGGCACCATATTGCTGCCGACCCTGGCCAAGACCTACGCCAACAAGGACCGCGAGGAATACTCGCGGATCCTCGACTGGGGCCTGCGCCTGTGCTTCCTGCTGGTGCTGCCATGCACCCTGGCCCTGGCCATCCTCGCCGAGCCACTGACCGTGGCGCTGTTCCAGTACGGCAAGTTCACTGCCGTCGACGCAGCCATGACCCAGCGGGCGCTGATCGCCTATTCCGTGGGCTTGCTGGCGATCATTCTGGTCAAGGTACTGGCACCCGGCTTCTATGCGCAGCAGAATATCCGTACACCGGTGAAGATCGCGGTATTCACCCTGGTCTGCACCCAACTGTTCAACCTGGCCCTGATCGGCCCGCTCGCGCATGCCGGCCTGGCCCTGGCGATCAGCCTGGGGGCCTGCCTGAACGCCGGCCTGCTGTTCTGGAAGCTGCGCAGCCAGCAGCTGTTCCAGCCGCAGCCAGGCTGGGCGATGTTCCTGCTCAAGCTGGTGCTGGCGGTGGGGCTGATGTCGGCGGTGTTGCTGGCCGGCATGCATTACCTGCCGGCCTGGGAGCAGGGCAACATGCTCGAGCGCCTGGTGCGCCTGGGGGCTCTGGTACTGGCGGGCGTCGTGACCTATTTCGGCTGCCTGTACCTGTGCGGCTTCCGGCCTCGGCATTTCGCCCGCAAGGCCTTGCACTAAGGCATCGGGCGGGTCAGGCGTCGGTTTTTCGCATTCCACGCCGCCCTTGGGCGCTGCTGCCTGTCACCGGCGCCCGGGTGTGGTTATAATCGGCCACTTTATGAGCAAGAAGCGCGTTATGCAGCTGGTTCGAGGTCTTCACAACCTGCGCCCCGAGCACCGGGGCTGTGTCGCCACCATTGGCAACTTCGACGGGGTTCACCGCGGCCACCAGGCGATCCTGGCGCGCCTGCGCGAGCGCGGCCAGGCCTTGGGCCTGCCGACCTGCGTGGTGATCTTCGAACCGCAACCACGCGAGTACTTCGCCCCCGACACCGCGCCGGCCCGCCTGGCCCGCCTGCGCGACAAGATCGAGCTGCTGGCGGCCGAGGGTATCGACCGGGTGCTGTGCCTGGCATTCAACCAGCGCCTGAGCAAGCTCAGTGCCGATGCCTTCGTCAAGGCCATCCTGGTCGACGGCCTGGGTGTACGCCACCTCGAAGTGGGCGATGACTTCCGCTTCGGCTGCGACCGCGCCGGCGACTTCGCCTTCCTGGTCGAGGCCGGCAAGCAGTACGGCTTCACCGTCGAGGCTGCCAACACGGTGATCCAGGACGGCCTGCGGGTCAGCAGCACCGAAGTGCGCAAGGCCCTGTCCGAAGGCAACTTCGAGCTGGCCGAGCACCTGTTGGGCCGCCCGTACCGCATCAGCGGCCGCGTGTTGCATGGCCAGAAGCTGGCCCGCCAGCTCGGCACACCTACCGCCAACATCCAGCTCAAGCGCCGCCGCGTGCCGCTGTCCGGGGTCTACCTGGCCAGCATCGAAATCGACGGCAAGGCCTGGCCGGGTGTCGGCAATATCGGCGTGCGCCCCACCGTTGCCGGTGACGGGCGCCCGCACCTGGAGATTCATCTGCTGGACTATGCCGGCGACCTTTACGGCCGGCGCCTGACGGTGGAGTTCCACCACAAGCTGCGTGAAGAGCAGCGATTCGCCTCCCTGGAGGCGCTGAAGTCGGCGATCGATGCGGATATCGCCGCCGCACGTGCACATTGGCACGCTCAACCGTTAACGAAGAGCCTGAAATGACCGACTACAAAGCCACGCTTAACCTTCCGGACACCGCCTTCCCCATGAAGGCCGGCCTGCCTCAGCGCGAACCGCAGATCCTGCAGCGCTGGGACAGCATTGGCCTGTACCAGAAGCTGCGCGAAATTGGCAAGGATCGTCCCAAGTTCGTCCTGCACGACGGCCCGCCCTATGCCAACGGCAAGATTCACATCGGTCATGCGCTGAACAAGATCCTCAAGGACATGATCGTCCGTTCCAAGACCCTGTCCGGCTTCGATGCGCCGTATGTGCCGGGCTGGGACTGCCATGGCCTGCCGATCGAGCACAAGGTCGAGGTCACCCACGGCAAGCACCTGTCCGCCGACCGCACCCGCGAGCTGTGCCGCGAGTACGCCGCCGAGCAGATTGAAGGGCAGAAGACCGAGTTCATCCGCCTGGGCGTGCTGGGTGACTGGGACAACCCGTACAAGACCATGAACTTTGCCAACGAGGCCGGCGAAATCCGCGCCCTGGCCGAGATGGTCAAGCAAGGTTTCGTGTTCAAGGGCCTGAAGCCGGTGAACTGGTGCTTCGATTGCGGTTCGGCCCTGGCCGAGGCCGAAGTCGAGTACGCCGACAAGAAATCGCAGACCATCGACGTTGCCTTCCCGGTTGCCGACGAGGCCAAGCTGGCTGCTGCCTTCGGCCTGGCTTCGCTGGCCAAGCCGGCCGCCATCGTGATCTGGACCACCACCCCGTGGACCATCCCGGCCAACCAGGCGCTGAACATCCACCCGGAGTTCAAGTACGCCCTGGTCGACACCGGCGAGCGTCTGCTGGTACTGGCCGAAGAGCTGGTGGAGTCGTGCCTCAAACGCTACAGCCTGGAAGGCTCGGTCATCGCCACCGCCCAGGGTTCGGCGCTGGAACTGATCAACTTCCGCCACCCGTTCTACGACCGCCTGTCGCCAGTCTACCTGGCCGACTACGTCGAACTGGGCGCCGGTACCGGCGTGGTGCACTCCTCGCCAGCCTACGGTGAAGACGACTTCGTCACCTGCAAGCGCTACGGCATGGTCAACGACGACATCCTCACCCCGGTGCAGAGCAACGGCGTGTACGTCGACTCGCTGCCATTCTTCGGCGGCCAGTTCATCTGGAAGGCCAACCCGGCCATCGTCGAGAAGCTGAGCGAAGTCGGTGCGCTGATGCACACCGAAACCATCAGCCACAGCTACATGCACTGCTGGCGCCACAAGACCCCGCTGATCTACCGCGCCACCGCGCAGTGGTTCGTGGGTATGGACAAGCAGCCGACCACCGGCGAGCCGCTGCGTGAGCGTGCACTGAAAGCCATCGAGGACACCAAGTTCGTGCCGGCCTGGGGCCAGGCGCGCCTGCATTCGATGATCGCCAACCGCCCGGACTGGTGCATCTCGCGTCAGCGCAACTGGGGCGTGCCGATCCCGTTCTTCCTGCACAAGCAGACCGGCGAGCTGCACCCACGCACCGTCGAGCTGATGGAAGCAGTGGCCAAGCGCGTCGAACAGGAAGGCATCGAGGCCTGGTTCAAGCTGGACGCCGCCGAACTGCTGGGCGCTGAAGCCGAGCAGTACGACAAGATCACCGACACCCTGGACGTGTGGTTCGACTCGGGTACCACCCACTGGCACGTGCTGCGTGGCTCGCATGACATCGGCCACGCCACCGGCCCGCGTGCCGACCTGTACCTGGAAGGTTCCGACCAGCACCGCGGCTGGTTCCACTCGTCGTTGCTGACCGGTTGCGCCATCGACGGCCACGCGCCGTACCGCGAGCTGCTGACCCACGGCTTCACCGTGGACGAGAACGGCCGCAAGATGTCCAAGTCGCTGGGCAACACCATCGAGCCGGAGAAGGTCAACAACACCCTGGGTGCCGATATCCTGCGCCTGTGGGTTGCCGCTACCGACTATTCCGGTGAAATGGCCGTTTCCGAGCAGATCCTGCAACGCAGCGCCGACGCCTACCGCCGTATCCGCAACACTGCACGCTTCCTGCTCTCCAACCTGTCCGGCTTCGACCCGGCCCGCGACCTGCTGGCCCCGGAAGACATGCTGGCGCTGGACCGCTGGGCCGTAGACCGCACCCTGCTGCTGCAACGCGAGCTGGAAGAGCACTACAGCGAGTACCGTTTCTGGAACGTCTACTCCAAGGTGCACAACTTCTGCGTGCAGGAGCTGGGCGGCTTCTACCTCGACATCATCAAGGACCGCCAGTACACCACCGGCGCCAACAGTGTCGCCCGCCGTTCCTGCCAGACCGCGCTGTACCACATCAGCGAGGCGCTGGTGCGCTGGATCGCGCCGATCCTGGCGTTCACCGCCGACGAAATCTGGCAGTACCTGCCAGGCGAGCGCAACGAGTCGGTAATGCTCAACGGCTGGTATCAAGGCCTGAGCGAACTGCCGGAAGGCATCGAACTGGACCGCGCCTACTGGGACCGCGTGATGGCCGTCAAGGCATCGGTCAACAAGGAGCTGGAAAACCAGCGTACCGCCAAGGTCATCGGCGGCAACCTGCAGGCTGAAGTCACCCTGTACGCCGACGAAGGCCTGAGCGCCGACCTGGGCAAGCTGGGCGACGAACTGCGCTTCGTGCTGATCACCTCGGCTGCCAGCGTGGTGCCGTTCGTGCAGGCGTCAGCCGAAGCCGTGGCCACCGAAGTCGAAGGCCTCAAGCTGCAAGTGGTCAAGTCCGGCCACGCCAAGTGCGGCCGTTGCTGGCACTTCCGCGCTGACGTCGGCAGCCACCCGGAGCACCCGGAAATCTGCGGCCGTTGCGTCGACAACCTGAGCGGTTCCGGCGAGGTGCGCCACTATGCCTAACCCTGCAGCGGGGCGCTTCGGGCGCCTTGCATGGCTTTGGCTGAGCCTGGTGGTACTGGTCCTCGACCAGGCCACCAAGCTGTATTTCAACAATGCCCTGACCATGTACCAGCAGGTTGTCGTCATCCCTGACTACTTCAGCTGGACCCTGGCCTACAACACTGGCGCGGCTTTCAGCTTCCTGGCGGAAAGCTCCGGCTGGCAGCGCTGGCTGTTCGCCCTGATCGCCGTGGTGGTCAGTGCCGTGCTGGTGGTGTGGCTCAAGCGCCTGGGGCGCAACGAGACCTGGCTGGCCGTGGCGCTGGCGCTGGTGCTGGGTGGCGCGATCGGCAACCTGTACGACCGCGTCGTGCTCGGCCATGTGGTCGACTTCATCCTGGTGCACTGGCAGAACCGCCATTACTTCCCGGCCTTCAACCTGGCCGACAGCGCCATTACCGTTGGTGCGGTGATGCTGGCGCTGGATATGTTCAAGAGCAAGAAGTCCGAGGATCCGGTCCATGACTGACACCCGTATCGGCCAGAACACCGAAGTCACCCTGCACTTCGCGCTGCACCTGGAAAACGGCGACACCGTCGACAGCACGTTCGACAAAGCCCCGGCCACCTTCAAGGTTGGCGATGGCAACCTGCTGCCAGGTTTCGAGAACGCCCTGTTCGGCTTCAAGGGCGGTGACAAGCGCACCGTCGTGGTGGCCCCGGAGAACGCCTTCGGCCAGCCCAACCCGCAGAACGTACAAGTCATGCCGCGGTCCCAGTTCGAGGGCATGGAGTTGTCCGAAGGGCTGTTGATCATCTTCAACGACGCCGCCAACACCGAGCTGCCCGGTGTGGTCAAAGCGTTCGATGACGACCAGGTGACCATCGACTTCAATCACCCATTGGCTGGCAAGACCCTGACCTTCGAGGTGGAGATCCTCGAGGTGAAGGCCCTGTAAGCCTGGAGCCGAGCATGCAAATCAAACTCGCCAACCCTCGCGGCTTCTGCGCGGGGGTCGACCGGGCGATCGAGATCGTCAACCGCGCGCTGGAAGTCTTCGGCCCGCCGATCTATGTGCGTCACGAAGTGGTGCACAACAAGTTCGTGGTGGAAGACCTGCGCAACCGCGGCGCCATCTTCGTCGAAGAGCTGGACCAGGTACCGGACGATGTCATCGTCATCTTCAGTGCCCACGGTGTTTCCCAGGCCGTGCGCCAGGAAGCCGCTGGCCGTGGCCTGAAAGTGTTCGATGCCACCTGCCCGCTGGTGACCAAGGTGCACATCGAAGTGGCCAAGTACAGCCGCGACGGCCGTGAGTGCATCCTCATCGGCCACGAAGGGCACCCGGAAGTCGAAGGCACCATGGGCCAGTACGACGCCAGCAACGGTGGCGCCATCTACCTCGTCGAAGACGAGGAGGATGTTGCCAACCTGCAGGTGAAGGACCCGGACCACCTGGCGTTCGTCACCCAGACCACGCTGTCGATGGACGACACCAGCCGCGTCATCGACGCCCTGCGTGCGCGCTTCCCGAACATTGGCGGCCCGCGCAAGGACGACATCTGCTACGCCACCCAGAACCGCCAGGACGCGGTCAAGCAACTGGCGGACGAGTGCGACGTGGTACTGGTAGTCGGCAGCCCGAACAGCTCCAACTCCAACCGCCTGCGCGAGCTGGCCGAGCGCATGGGCACCCCGGCCTACCTGATCGACGGTGCCGAGGACCTGCAGCGTGGCTGGTTCGAGCAGACGGCGCGGGTCGGCATCACCGCCGGTGCTTCGGCCCCCGAAGTGCTGGTGCGTGGTGTGATCGAGCAGCTCAAGGCCTGGGGCGCCAGCGGTGCTGAAGAGCTGGATGGGCGGGAAGAGAACATCACCTTCTCCATGCCCAAGGAGTTGCGGGTTCGGTCGCTGATCTGACCGCAGTTTGCGCGATCCCCATGTAGCAGCGGCCTTGTGTCGCGAACGGGCTGCAAAGCAGCCCCAGGATTTCAGCGTTAGAGCTGATATTGCCGGGGCCGCTTTGCGGCCCGTTCGCGACACAAGGCCGCTCCTACATTGACCGCGCTGATCTGCTAGTGGTGTCTTTGCATCGGGATTTTTTGGGCTCTCCCATATCTACCCTGACCCTGCCAGTCGATGCCATCACCACTTGATACTGGCTAGTTGCGGTCAAGCGCTCGCAAATCTCCATCGTTGAACCTAACCA
Source organism: Pseudomonas sp. B13(2017) (assembly GCF_002113245.1). NCBI lineage: Bacteria > Pseudomonadati > Pseudomonadota > Gammaproteobacteria > Pseudomonadales > Pseudomonadaceae > Pseudomonas > Pseudomonas sp. B13(2017). Next base: position 3,558 of record NZ_NEJX01000039.1, on the reverse strand, counting down.
ATTACTGGTTGCCCCAAGCGGAACCCCTTGCGCACTGAATTTCAGCTGCTCACCTCGATTGCTCGTGATCTTCAGCGGCCGTGAAAGACGCTGCTCACGCAGCACCTGATGGTTATGCTCCAGCATCACCCGCCAACCATTCCCCCAATTACCTTCCAACGCCTGCACCAGCACCGGCTGGCTTTGCAACATGGCATGGCTGCGCGCGCTGCGCAGCGCCTGCGCCAGGTCTCGTGCAGCTGCCGCCCTGTGTAGGTCGTCGCTCAATCTGGCGTAGGCCGGCATGCCGAGCTGTGTCAGCAATGCGGCCACCGCCAGGGCCGACAACATTTGTATCAGTGTTACACCTCGTTGCTTCACCGTGCATTCCTCCCTGGAAGTGCTTGGCTGTAGCTTCACGGTCGTTGGACCGGCGGTCCAGTCGCCCGGGTTCAATGCATTTGCAGGAAAAGTCGCAGGAGGTGCAGGGATGCACGCAAGACAACGGGGCATGACGCTTCTGGAAGTGTTGTTGGCGGTGGGTGTGGTGGCCGTGGGTATGTTCGCAGCGGCAGGCCTGCAACTGCAGGCATTGCAGGCTGCGGAGGACGCGCGCCGCGATGGGCAGGCGGCAATGGCGGCGCACAGTGAGCATGAAAGGGGGCGGCCATGAGCGGCGCCCAGCGTGGTTTCGGCTTGCTTGAGCTGATGCTGGCGCTGACCATCGGGTTGCTGCTGTTGGCGGTGGCCAGCCAGCTATTTACCTCGGCCCACCATACCTGGCGGCTGCAAAGCACGGCAGTACGCATGCAGGATGAAGCTCGCCTGGCATTGCTGCGAATGGCCCAGGATATCCGCATGACCGGGATGTTCGGCTGCTTGCGACTGCAGCCAAAGCACTTCGGCAGTACGAGCGCAGAGCACGCATTCGCCCGGCCGATGGAAGTCGAAGCATCCACCCTTAGCCTGGTCGTGGCGGAGTTACCTGGGCAATCCGGTGGGCCGCAGTGGTTCCTGCACACGAACTGTACGAGCGAAGTGTCTGTGGATGACGAGTTGAAGAAGGGCTACCCACAGGTTTACCCCATCAGCAGATATGTCTACCAACTCCGGGGCAATACGCTGAGATTCAAACGCAACAACAGCAACTTCCAGCCGCTGGTTGAAAATGTGCGGTCAATGCGTTTGCAGCGTGTGCAAATGGCACAGGGTGAGGGGGTGGATATTGCCCTGACGCTTTACGAACCCACGCTCGAACTTGAACAGCACCATGAACTGAGCGTCGCAATCCGCAACCCGGTGCCGGCCTCATGAGTCGTCAGCGTGGCATCGTCCTGTTGTTGGCCTTGGTCCTGAGCATGCTGCTGGGGCTGCTTGCGGCGTCGGCCCTGCGAGATGCGCTGGCGCAAACGCAGATGACCGGCTATCTGAGCGAAGGCCTGCTGGCGCTGGAGCAGGCCGAGGCCACGCTGCTGGCTGGGGCAGGCGAGCTCGAGCGTGCTCCCCCCGACCCTTGCGAGGCGTGCCCGCCACCCGCTCGACCGCATGACCTGAGCGGGCAGTGGCAGCGCACGCCAACCGGCTATTTCCATTTGCAGAATCTGGGTACCAGCGAACACGCGGCGCATATGCCGGAAGGGCAGCAGGTCACCCTGTACCGCGTCACCGCCGTCAGCCTGCAAACCCAGTCACGGCATGTGCTGGAAGCGGTCTATGCCATGGGCGAGGACACGACCCGGCGCATTGCCTGGCGCCAGAGATTGCGAGGAGACTGACATGCAGCAAGGCTTGAGCCTGATCGAGTTGTTGATTGTGTTGGCCGTGACCGGCATTCTGGCAGCCATTGCCTACCCCAGTTACAGCGACCAGCTACGGCGAGCCGCGCGCAGCGAAGTGGTTGGCCTGCTGCATGATGCCGCCCTGCGCCTGGAGCGCCACCGCGTACGCACTGGCCAATACGCCGAGGGCGACCCGGCCTTGCCCGACGGTACCCGCTATTACAGCCTGCAGGCCCAGCGCGACAGCGACACCTTCACGCTGCGCGCCCGGCGGCTGCCGAGCGGGCTGATGGCGCAGGACCGCTGTGGCGATTTCCAGCTCGACCAGGCCGGCGTGCAGCGCAATCCGGGTGCCGTCGAAGACAGCGTGCACTGCTGGGGAAGCTGAAGGTTGAATGATGCCCGGTGCATCGCGGATTTACTTCAGGTGTTGGATCGACAGATGAGCAAGCAAGTAGTGGTGGTCGGTGGCGGGGTGATCGGCCTGCTGACGGCATTCAACCTGGCGGCGAAGGTCGGGCAGGTGGTGGTGTGTGATCAGGGTGAAGTCGGCCGCGAGTCGTCCTGGGCCGGCGGTGGCATCGTTTCGCCGCTGTACCCGTGGCGCTACAGCCCGGCCGTGACCGCCTTGGCACACTGGTCACAAGACTTTTATCCACAGCTGGGCGAGCGCTTGTTCGCCAGCACCGGCGTCGACCCCGAAGTGCACACCACCGGCCTGTACTGGCTCGACCTGGACGACGAGGCCGAAGCGCTGGCCTGGGCCGAGCGTGAGCAGCGGCCGCTGAGTGCCGTGGATATCTCGGCGGCCTATGACGCGGTGCCGGTGCTGGGCCCGGGCTTCAAGCGTGCCATCTACATGGCCGGCGTGGCCAACGTGCGCAACCCTCGCCTGGTGAAGTCGCTCAAGGCGGCGTTGCTGGCGTTGCCCAACGTGACCTTGCGTGAGCACTGCCAGATTACCGGCTTCGCCGAGCAAGGCGGTCGCGTGACCGGTGTGCAGACGGCAGACGGCGTGCTGGCGGCGGATGAGGTGGTGCTCAGTGCCGGCGCCTGGAGTGGCGACCTGCTGCGTACGCTCGGCCTGGAATTGCCGGTGGAGCCGGTGAAGGGCCAGATGATTCTGTTCAAATGTGCCGAAGACTTCCTGCCGAGCATGGTGCTGGCCAAGGGGCGCTATGCGATCCCGCGGCGCGACGGGCATATTCTGGTGGGTAGCACGCTGGAGCATGCCGGGTACGACAAGACCCCGACCAAGGAGGCGTTGGAGAGCCTGAAGGCCTCGGCGGTGGAATTGTTGCCTGAGCTCGAGGGGGCCACGGTGGTGGCGCACTGGGCCGGGCTGCGGCCAGGGTCGCCGGAAGGTATTCCGTATATCGGGCCGGTGCCGGGGCATTCGGGGTTGTGGTTGAACTGCGGGCATTACCGCAACGGGCTGGTGCTGGCGCCGGCTTCGTGCCAGCTGTTTACCGACCTGTTGACTGGGGCAGAGCCGATCATTGACCCGGCGCCGTATGCGTCAGCCGGGCGGTTGAGCTGAGGTCGCCGGGGCCGCTTTGCGGCCCTTTCGCCGGCAAGCCAGCTCCCACAGGTCCACCTACAGCCTCGGGACCTGTGCTTTGCCTGTGGGAGCCGGCTTGCCGGCGATGAGGCCAGCAAGGCCAATAAATATTCCAGCCGGGCGGCCCAATAGAGTACTCAACCGGTAGGTTGAGCTGAGATTGCCGGGGCCGCTTTGCGGCCCTTTCGCCGGCAAGCCAGCTCCCACAGGTCCACCTACAGCCTCGGGACCTGTGCTTTG
>NZ_NEJX01000038.1:0-17281 GCF_002113245.1 Pseudomonas sp. B13(2017) | reverse complement strand
ACTCACAAGCACCCACACGAATTGCTTGATTCGATTTGTTAAAGAGCGTTTGGTTAAGAGCTTTTCGTCTCAACCGAGGCGCGCATTCTACGCTTTCCTCATTTGCTGTCAAGCGTTTATTTTGAAGTTTTTTGCGAGAAACTCGTTTAGCTTCAAACACTTGACTCGCTGCGATCTCTCGTAGCGGGAGGCGAATCATACAGCGTTTAGAAGCGCTGTCAACCATCATCTCAACCGCTGCCGATCATTCGATCGTAGCCCTTTCAACTTCGCTTCAACTATCTAACTCATTGAATCTCAAGGAGTTTGTCGTTACAGCGTCGCTGGAAGTGGGGCGCATTATAAGGGGATTCAGAAGGGGGTCAAGGGTTAATTTCAAGAAACTTGAATATCGCTGAAAAACAAAGCGGGGAGGCCTGTCGGCCTCCCCGCTTCTGCTCATCCCTTACAAACTAGGGAAGGCAAACTGCGAAGCCTCATGGCTGGCACGCTGTGGCCAGCGCTGGGTGATCGCCTTGCGACGGGTATAGAAGCGCACACCGTCCGGGCCATAGGCATGCAGGTCACCGAACAGCGAGCGCTTCCAGCCACCGAAGCTGTGGTAGGCCACCGGCACCGGCAGCGGTACGTTCACACCGACCATGCCCACTTCGATCTCGTCGCAGAACAGGCGCGCCGCTTCACCGTCACGGGTGAAGATGCAGGTGCCGTTGCCATACTCGTGATCATTGATCAGTTGCATGGCCTGCTCCAGGCTGTTCACACGCACTACGCACAGCACCGGGCCGAAGATCTCTTCCTTATAGATGCGCATCTCCGGGGTCACCTTGTCGAACAGGGTGCCACCGACGAAATAGCCATCCTCATTACCGGCCACACGGAAACCACGGCCATCCACCACCAGCTTGGCGCCAGCAGCAACACCGTCATCGATATAGCCCACCACCTTGTCACGGGCAGCAGCCGTCACCAGCGGGCCCATATCCAGGCCGCACGAGGTGCCGGCACCAATCTTCAGGGCCTTGATCTGCGGTTCCAGCTTGGCAATCAGGGCGTCCGCCACCTGGTCACCCACGCACACCGCCACCGAAATGGCCATGCAACGCTCGCCGCACGAACCATAGGCAGCACCCATCAGTGCGCTCACGGCATTGTCCAGGTCGGCATCCGGCATCAGCACCGCGTGGTTCTTCGCACCACCCAGGGCCTGCACACGCTTGCCGCGCTTGGTGCCTTCAGCGTAGATGTACTCGGCGATCGGAGTCGAACCGACGAAGCTCAGGGCCTTCACTTCCGGCGCTTCGATCAACGCATCCACCGCTTCCTTGTCGCCGTGCACCACGTTGAGGATGCCTTTCGGCAGGCCGGCTTCCAGCAGCAGCTGGGCGATGAACAGGGTCGAGCTCGGGTCGCGCTCGGAAGGCTTGAGGATGAAGGCGTTGCCGCAGGCGATGGCCAGTGGGTACATCCACAGCGGCACCATGGCCGGGAAGTTGAACGGGGTGATACCGGCAACCACGCCCAGTGGCTGGAAGTCGGACCAGGCATCGATGTTCGGGCCGACGTTGCGGCTGTACTCGCCTTTCAGCACTTCCGGCGCGGCGCAGGCGAACTCGACGTTCTCGATACCACGCTTCAGTTCACCGGCAGCATCTTCCAGGGTCTTGCCGTGCTCTTCGCTGATCATTTGCGAGATACGTGCTTCGTTCTGCTCCAGCAGTTGCTTGAAGCGGAACATCACCTGGGCGCGCTTGGCCGGTGGGGTGTTGCGCCAGGCTGGGAAGGCAGCCTTGGCCGAGTCGATCGCTTCCTGCACGGTCGCGCGGCTGGCCAGCTCGACCTTGCGCACGGCCTGGCCGGTGGACGGGTTGAAGACATCGGCGGTGCGCTCACCCTTGGTAACCAGTTCGCCGTGGATCAGGTGCTGAACAATGCTCATGCAAAACTCCAGATAAAGAAGGTTGAGGCAGGCGCGCGATGTGTTCACGCGCCTGGCATCAGAATCGGAAAGATCAGTCGATCAGGTTCAGGGTTTCGCCCACTGCGTCGAACAGGCGGTCCAGTTCCTGCGGCGTGGTGTTGAAGGTTGGGCCGAACTGCAGGGTGTCGCCACCGAAGCGTACATAGAAGCCTGCCTTCCACAGTTTCATCGCCGCTTCGTACGGACGCACGATGGCATCACCGTCGCGGGCAGCGATCTGTATCGCGCCGGCCAGGCCGTAGTTGCGGATATCGACAATGTTCTTGGTGCCCTTCACGCCATGCAGCAGCTTCTCGAAGTGCGGCGCCAGCTCGGCGGCGGCCTGCACCAGGTTTTCCTTCTGCAGCAGGTCCAGCGCGGCGATACCGGCGGCGCAGGCTACCGGGTGGGCCGAGTAGGTGTAGCCGTGCGGGAATTCCACGGCGTACTCCGGGGTCGGCTGGTTCATGAAGGTCTGGTAGATCTCGCTGTTGGCGATCACCGCGCCCATCGGGATGGCGCCGTTGGTCACCTGCTTGGCGATGCACATCAGGTCCGGGGTGACTCCGAAGGCTTCGGAGCCGGTCATCGCGCCCATGCGGCCGAAGCCGGTGATCACTTCGTCGAAGATCAGCAGGATGTTGTGCTGGGTGCAGATTTCACGCAGGCGCTTCAGGTAACCCTTCGGCGGCGGCAGTACACCAGCCGAACCTGCCAGCGGCTCGACGATCACGGCAGCGATGTTGGAGGCGTCGTGCAGCTCGATCAGCTTGAGCATCTCGTCAGCCAGGGCGATACCGCCCTCTTCCGGCATGCCTTTGGAGAAGGCGTTCACCGGCAGCACGGTGTGAGGCAGGTGGTCGACATCCAGCAGCTGACCGAACAGCTTGCGGTTACCGTTGACACCACCGAGGCTGGTACCGGCGATGTTCACGCCGTGGTAGCCACGGGCACGGCCGATGATCTTGGTCTTGGTCGCCTGGCCTTTCAGGCGCCAGTAGGCACGCACCATCTTCAGCGCGGTGTCGGCACACTCGGAACCGGAGTTGGTATAGAACACATGGTTCAGGTCGCCCGGGGTCAGCTCGGTGATCTTCTCGGCCAGCTGGAACGACAGCGGGTGGCCGAACTGGAAGGCCGGGGAGTAGTCCAGGGTGCCGATCTGGCGAGCCACCGCCTCGGTGATTTCCTTGCGGGTGTGCCCGGCGCCGCAGGTCCACAAGCCGGACAGGGCATCGAAGATCTTGCGCCCCTGGTCGTCGACCAGGTAGCTGCCTTCGGCCGCCACGATCAGGCGCGGGTCGCGCTGGAAGTTGCGGTTGGCGGTGTAGGGCATCCAGTGGGCATCCAGCTTGAGCTGGCTGGCGATACCGGCGGTAGCGGTTTCGGGCATGTTCATCGGCGGTTCCTCGGAAGACGATTAGGCAACGATGGATGTTGTTGCAGCTAAATTGGCACGGCGATAAAGTCTGAAAAAGCCAACATTTCTAATCTTCAGACAGGCCCTGACTAAACTAATGAGCCGACGCCCCGATCCACTCGCCCAAGTCAGCGATTTCGACATCCGCCTGCTGAAGATCTACCGCAGTGTCGTGGAGTGCGGTGGCTTCTCGGCCGCGGAAAACGTGCTGGGCATTGGCCGTTCGGCCATCAGCCAGCAGATGAACGACCTCGAGCAACGCCTGGGCCTGCGCCTGTGCCAACGCGGCCGCGCCGGGTTCTCGCTGACCGAGGAAGGCCGCGAGGTCTACCATTCGGCGCTGCAGCTGCTCAGCGCCCTGGAAAGCTTCCGCACCGAGGTCAACGGCCTGCACCAGCATTTGCGTGGCGAGCTGAACATTGGCCTGACCGACAACCTGGTGACCTTGCCGCACATGCGCATTACCCATGCCTTGGCCGAGCTCAAGGACCGCGGCCCCGATGTGCGCATCCAGATCCGCATGATCGCGCCCAGCCAGGTCGAGCATGGCGTGCTCGATGGCAGCCTGCATGTCGGTGTGGTGCCACAGACCAGCCCGCTGTCGGGCCTCGAGTACCAGCCGTTGTACAGCGAGCGCTCGCTGCTGTACTGCGCGGTCGGCCACCCGCTGTTCTATGCCGATGACCAGCAGATCGACGACGACCGCCTCAACAGCCAGGAAGCCATCACTCCCACCTTCCGCCTGCCGGCCGAAATCCAGGCGCATTACCAGGCGCTGAACTGCACGGCCAGTGCTTCGGACCGCGAAGGCATGGCGTTTCTCATCCTTACCGGTCGCTACATCGGCTACCTGCCAGACCACTACGCCACGTTCTGGGTGCAGCAAGGCCGCTTGCGTGCCCTCAAGCCCCGGCAACGCTTCTATGACCTGAGCCTGAGCTGGGTAACGCGCAAGGGACGGCGGCCGAACCTGGTGTTGGAAAGCTTCCTCGAAAGCCTGGCTGCGACACGCTGATGCCAGTCTGTGCCGCAAACGCTTGTCACTTCGGCACAGGCAGGTAATCTTGTCCGACAGCCGCAGCCACTGACCCGTACGGAATCGTCCATGACCCTAGAAGTCCCTGCGCATCGCCTCTCCGCCTCGGGCAAGCCCGCGGGCCGCATCCGCCAGAAGAACGAACAGGCCATTATCCAGGCCGCCGAAGACGAGTTTGCCCGCCATGGTTTCAAGGGCACCAGCATGAACACCATCGCCCTCAAGGCGGGGTTGCCCAAGGCCAACCTGCATTACTACTTCACCAACAAGCTGGGCCTGTACATTGCCGTGCTCAGCAACATCATCGAGTTGTGGGACAGCACCTTCAACGCCTTGAGCGTCGACGACGACCCGGGCGAAGCGCTGAGCCAGTACATCCGCACCAAGATGGAGTTCTCCCGGCGCAACCCGCAAGCCTCGCGGATTTTCGCCATGGAGGTGATCAGCGGCGGCACCTGCCTGAGCGAGTACTTCAGTGCCGACTACCGCGAATGGTTCCGCGGCCGCGCCGCGGTGTTCCAGGCCTGGATCGAAGCCGGCAAGATGGACCCGGTCGACCCGGTGCACCTGATCTTCCTGCTGTGGGGCAGCACCCAGCACTACGCCGACTTCGCCACCCAGATCTGCCAGGTCACCGGCCGCAGCCGCCTGACCAAGCAAGACATGGAAGACGCGAGCAACAATCTTATCCATATCATTCTGAAGGGCTGCGGCATCAAGCCGGCTGCCTGATCGTCATTTATGCCTTCTACCCTGCTCGACCTCTGCGAATACCGCGAGGAAATCCGCAAAAGCCGCTTCATCACCCTTGCCGGGCCGATCAGCAGTGCCGCCGACGCGATGAGTTTCATCGAACGCCACAGCGACCTGGCCGCCACCCACAACTGCTGGGCCTGGAAGCTTGGCGCCCAGTACCGCAGCAGCGATGACGGCGAACCTGGCGGTACCGCGGGGCGGCCAATCCTCGCGGCCATCGAAGCGCAGGACTGCGACCAGGTGGTAGTGCTGGTGATCCGCTGGTACGGCGGTATCCAGCTGGGCACCGGCGGCCTGGCCAGGGCCTATGGCGGCGGTGCCAACAAGTGCCTGCAACAGGCACCCAAGCGGCTGCTGGTGCAGCGCAGCGAATTCACCTGCAGTTGCAGTTTCAGCGAACTGGCGCTTGTGAAGCTGCGCCTGGCGGAGGTTGACGGCCTGGTCCTGGATGAGCAGTTCACCGCCAATGGCGTGGACCTGTTGATTGCACTGGGTGACGCCCACCTGACGCCACTGCAGCAGCAGTTGGCCGACTTGAGCCGCGGGCGCATTCTGCTCGAAGCACGCTGAACATTGCCCACAACAACTGTGGGCCGGCCTGTGGATAAGCTTGGGGCACTCGCTTGCAGGCGGCATTACTCAAGGGCTGCAGAGCCTTGATCATATTTTGATCACCATTTGATGACAGCCGCAAACCGTTGATGCTCCTGACGTTATCCCCAGGCCCACAGCCTGCGTAGCCCTGCACAGCCATCTGCGCTTGCACACAATAACTGTGGACCAGCTTGTGGATAACCCGTGCGCCAACAAGCCGAAGACCACGCCGCACAAGGGCCTGAGGCAACTGGTGATTTTTCGTACAACCTACGACAAGGCGCCCGGCATCACAGTGCATTATCCTCAATACCTTTCTTTGCCAACCGATCACGGAGCGCATCCACATGGCTAACGCAAAAAACGCACTTATCATCGGGGCCTCGCGCGGGCTGGGCCTGGGCCTGGTGCAACGCCTGCAAGAAGACGGCTGGAACATCACCGCCACCGTGCGCAACCCGCAGCAGCCCGGCGCCCTCGCGGATGTATCCGGCGTGCGCATCGAACAGCTGGAAATGAACGACACGGCCCAGCTCGATGGCCTGAAGCAACGCTTGCAAGGCCAAGTGTTCGACTTGATATTCGTCAACGCCGGGGTCATGGGCCCCCTGCCGCAGGACCTGGAGGCGGTACAGAACAAGGACATCGGCGACCTGTTCATGACCAACGCCGTGGCGCCGATCCGCGTGGCCCGCCGCCTGGTCGGCCAGGTACGCGAAGGCAGCGGCGTGCTGGCCTTCATGAGCTCGATCCTGGGCAGCGTGACCATCCCCGATGGCGGCGAAATCTGCCTGTACAAGGCCAGCAAGGCGGCCCTGAACTCGATGATCAACAGCTTCGTCGTCGAGCAACAACGCCCTGACCTGTGCGTGCTGGCCATGCACCCGGGCTGGGTCAAAACCGACATGGGCGGTGAAAACGCCGAGATCGACGTGCTGACCAGCACCCGCGGCATGCTTGATCAGATCAAGGCGCAAAGCGGCAAGGGCGGGCTGCGCTTCATCAACTACAAGGGCGAACCCTTGGTCTGGTGATTCACCAGGTCGCAGCCTGGCCGTGCGCAATGCCCGGCCAGGCTCTGTAGAATGGCGGCAACCGTACCTGATCGAGATGACCCACCATGTATGACTGGTTGAACGCCCTGCCCAAGGCCGAACTGCACCTGCACCTGGAAGGCTCGCTGGAGCCCGAGCTGCTGTTCGCCCTGGCCGAGCGCAACAAGATCGCCCTGCCCTGGGCCGATGTGGAGACCTTGCGCGGTGCCTATGCCTTCAACAACCTGCAGGAGTTCCTCGACCTGTATTACCAGGGCGCCGACGTGCTGCGCACCGAGCAGGACTTCTACGACCTGACCTGGGCCTACCTGCAACGCTGCAAGGCGCAGAACGTGATCCACACCGAACCGTTCTTCGACCCACAGACCCACACCGACCGCGGCATCCCCTTCGAAGTGGTGCTCAACGGTATCAGCCAGGCGCTCAAGGACGGTCGCCAGCAACTGGGCATCAGCAGCGGCCTGATCCTCAGTTTCCTGCGCCACCTCAGCGAAGATGAGGCGCAAAAAACCCTCGACCAGGCCCTGCCGTTCCGCGATGCGTTCATCGCCGTTGGCCTGGACAGTTCGGAAATGGGCCACCCACCGAGCAAGTTCCAGCGCGTGTTCGACCGCGCCCGCAGTGAAGGCCTGGTCGCCGTTGCCCATGCCGGCGAGGAAGGCCCGCCCGAGTACATCTGGGAAGCCCTGGACCTGCTGAAGGTCAAGCGTATCGACCACGGCGTGCGCGCCATCGAGGACGAGCGCCTGATGCAGCGCATCATCGACGAGCAGATCCCGCTCACGGTGTGCCCGCTGTCGAACACCAAGCTGTGCGTGTTCGACCACATGAGCCAGCACAACATCCTCGACATGCTCGAGCGCGGCGTGAAGGTCACGGTCAACTCAGACGACCCGGCCTACTTCGGTGGCTATGTCACCGAAAACTTCCACGCCCTGCACACCCACCTGGGCATGACCGAAGACCAGGCCCGTCGCCTGGCCCAGAACAGCCTGGATGCCCGGCTGGCCTGAGTGACCTGACCGCGACTCAACCGACCTGCAACGTCGGCACGCGGGCAATGCGATTGATCTGCTGGATACCCAACGCAGAAATATGCAATGCCCGCGAGTCCTCGGCCTCGCGCATCCAGCCCGATTGCAGGAACAGCCGGAACAAGGCCTGCCCCAGTACGCCACCCAGGTGCGGCCCCTGGTCGTTCCACTCGGTACAGCGGCAGATCACACAGCCACGTTGCTGATGCGGCGCCAAGGCATCGATGTAGACCCCGACCAAAGCCAACTGCGTCCGCCCCTCCTCGCTGACCATCAGCTGTCGACCACTCCCCTCCAGCCAGCCGGCCACCACCAGACGGTGATACAGCTCGCCGGCCAGTTCCCCGCCCAGGTGATCGCCACAGCGACGCGCCCTGCGTATCGACATGGGCAGCGGTGATACCGGCGCCTTGGCCCGCTCCCCCCTGGCGCTCTCCAACTGGACACTGGCCAGCGCCTCCACCGCTGCTCCGACTTGCGGGGTGGCCAGCCGGAAGTAGCGCTTGCGCCCCCGTGCTTCATGCCGGAGCAAACCGGCCGACGACAACAGCGAAAGGTGAGCGCAGGCCGATGACGAGGTCAGGCCTGTCATTACCGCGAGCTCGTTGGCCAGCCGCGGCGTGCCATCGATCAATGCCCACAACATGGCACTGCGCTTGGGGTCGGCCATCAGGCTGGCAATCTGGCTGATACTGCTGGCTGCGTTCATGTCCCTGTAACTCCCTGCAAGTTCACTGTGTGGATGCGATGGCCACCCCTGGCAGGGAAGCGCCTCTTGCTGGCACTGGCCTGGTTCGCCAGTATAAGCCGCAAAAAACGCCATTCAGGCAGCGTTGCACAGTGACACCACCGGTAAAAAACCACTGGGTATGCCTACCCATGGCAAGCAGTGAAACAGTGCGTGAAAGCTGCCCGGACCGCGCGGGCAAGCAGCCCGGCACACATGGCAAGAGCACGGGAACGACGGGCGGAAAAAACACCGGATGCAACTTCGGACGCGGCCGACAACCAATTTCCACAAGTAGCGCAAGCCAAAGCGAAGGTTCCACGTGCTTGCGGGCATTGCACCCCAAGCAGGAAAAAACATGTAGAAAACGTTCCTGCCGACCGTCAGTCAGGACACTGATTCAGGTCATGGCAGGCAGAAGGTGCAGCGCTACACTTCATCCGCTCTCCCCCTTTGGAGGTATGCCGCGATGAAAATTGTCGTCAGTGCGTCGAGCCGAAACCCCGCCTGCCCCTGGCAGGTCCAGCTCGATCAACACGTGGTCAGTTTCCGCAGCGAGGCCGAGGCGCGTGCCTTCGTCGCCACGTTGGAAACCCGCCTGCAGGCACCTCACCCGCTTATGCGGGAGCCTTGGCCGGCAAGCGTCGGGTCAGCAGCGCGACACTGACCACCAGCGCCCCGCACAGGCTGATCACCAGCGCCATCGGCACCGCACTGCCATCATGCAGCAGCCCGACCAGCGCCGCTGCGCCGGCGGCGACGCTGAACTGCAGGCAGCCCATCAGCGCCGAGGCACTGCCGGCCCGCGCGCCCTGCCCGCTCATGGCACAGGCAGAGGCGTTGGGGATGATGCAGCCGAGGCTGGAGATGCAGACGAACAGCGGTACCAGCAGTGGCCACAGCTGTGTTGGCCGCAGTGCCGCCACGCCCAGCAACGCCAGGCCCGCGACCAGGTACAACCACACCGCACGCGCCAGCAGGAACGCCGGCCCGCGCTTGGCCAGCAAGCGTGCATTCACCTGCGCCACCAGGATAAAGCCGGCGGCATTGGTGCCGAACAACCAGCCGTAATGCTCGGCCGGCACGCCGTAAAGCTTGATGAACACGAAAGGTGAACCGGCGATGTAGGCAAACATGCCGGCGATGGCGATACCACCGGTCAGGGCATGGCCGACGAACACCCGGTCAGCGAACAGGCGCAAGTACTGGCGCAAGGCGCCAGACAGCGGTTGCCGCTGTATGTGCTCGGGCAGGCTTTCCGGCAGGCCCAGGCTGACCGCCAGCAGGCAGCCGGCGCTGAACAGGCTCAGGGCGAGGAAGATCGATTGCCAGCCGGCCACGTTCACCAGCACCCCGCCCAGCATCGGTGCCAGGATCGGCGCCAGGCCCATGACCAGCATCAACTGCGAGAACACCTTGGCCGAGGCCACCGGGTCGCACTTGTCACTGACGATGGCCCGCGACAGCACCATCCCGGCGCAACCGCCCAACGCCTGGACGAAACGCGCCAGCACCAGGGTGTCGAGGTTGGGAGCATAGGCACAGGCCAGTGACGCCAGGGTGAACAGGGTCACCCCGAACATCAGTGGCTTGCGCCGGCCAAAGCGGTCAGCCACCGGCCCGTAGGCCAGTTGCCCGATGGACAGGCCAAGGAAGTAGGCGGCCAAGGTGGTCTGGACGTGTTTTTCATCGGTGGCGAACGCCTGCGCCATGGCCGGGAAGGCGGGCAGGTAGAAGTCGATCGCCAAGGGCCCGAACGCACTGAGTGCGCCCAGGATGAGCACCATTCGCAGGTTCATCAGGAATCCATAGCAGGCTAAGCAAGTGCTCGATTCTACCTGCTGTGGGCCCTATCGACATGAAAACATTTGCAACAAATCCAAGGGCTGCCGCGGTCCCTGTGGGAGCGGGCGTGCCCGCGAATCAGGCCGCGCGGTGGATGGCACCGGCGGTGCCGGTGTTCGCGGGCACGCCCGCTCCCACAGGCAAGTGATCAGGCTACGTCCGCCTGATAACCCTCATCGCGAATGGCCGTGAGGATCCGCTCCTGAGCCAAGTCGCTCTGCACCCGTACCTGCCTGGCCGCCAGGTCGACCTCCACCTTGGCAGCGGCATCCTGCTCCTGCACCGCCCGGGTCACGGCTTTCACGCAATGGCCGCAGGTCATGCCTTGTACATTGAACACTTGCATGGGGTTACCTCCTTCAGGTTTTCCATGAGTCTGAAGCTTGCCATCGGGGCAAGGTCAAGATCTGCCGACAACAGCCGGGGTGGAAATCCGCGCGCGCGTCGGCCAAGCTGCGCCTTTGATGATCACGCAAGCAGGAGATTCTTCATGTTCAGGGCAGCATTGGGCGTCGTCGGGCTATTGAGCACGCTGGCTGCAGTGCCACCGGCCAGTGCCGAGGGCAACTCGGACTACAGCGTGCTGATCATTTCCCGGGAGCGCCTGGAAGTGGCCACCAGTTGCGAAATCGGCATCTACCTCAACGACCAGCTCTCCGGGCGCGTGTTCCAGGAGCAGTCCACCTCGTTCAACCTGCCGCCCGGCCCGGTGGACGTGCGCCTGCGCCTGCTGCCCGGGCAAATGCCCGGCTGCGCCGCGGGTGTCGAGGACCAACGCAGCACACGACTGAACCTGCAGGCGGGCCAGATCAACAAATACCGCATCGCCATGGGGCAATATGGGCTGGAGCTGAAGCGAGCCGGCCTGGGCTATTGACCTTACCTGCGTGGCAAGGTTGATGCTGGAGGCCTGTCCAAGGAGGAGAGCCATGCCCGCATCCACCACATACGACCTGCCGATCTCCGGCATGACCTGCGCCAGCTGTGCCGGCCGGGTCGAGCGCGCCCTGCGCAAGGTCACCGGCGCTGAACAGGTCAGCGTCAACCTCGCCACCGAACAGGCCCGGGTCCAGGCCCCGGCCAACAGCCTGCCCGCGCTGGTCGACGCCGTACGCGAAGCCGGCTATGGCGTGCCCACCCGCACCGTCGAACTGCAGATTGGCGGCATGACCTGCGCCAGTTGCGTCGGCCGCGTAGAGCGCGCCCTCGGCAAGCTACCGGGGGTTGAACAGGTCAGCGTCAACCTGGCCAGCGAACGCGCGCACCTCGAAGTGCTCGCGGCCCTCGACGACAACCTGCTGATCGACGCCGTGCAAAAGGCCGGCTACAGCGCCAGCCTGCCGCAAACCGCCAGGGACGACCAGCACGCTGCCCAGCACCGCCTGCGTAACGAACGCCTGGCGGTCGGCGCAGCGTTGCTGCTCGCCCTGCCGTTGGTGGTGCCAATGCTGGTGCAGCCGTTTGGCGTGCACTGGATGTTGCCAGCGTGGGTGCAGTTCCTGCTGGCCACGCCGGTGCAGTTCATTCTCGGCGCGCGGTTCTACGTGGCCGCCTGGAAAGCCGTGCGTGCCGGGACTGGCAACATGGACCTGCTGGTGGCCCTGGGCACCAGCGCCGGCTACGGGCTGAGCCTGTACCAGTGGGCGCAGGCCCCCGCCGGCATGGCCCCTCACCTGTACTTCGAAGCCTCGGCCGTGGTGATTGCCCTGGTGCTGCTGGGCAAGTACCTGGAAAGCCGTGCCAAGCGCCAGACCGCCAGCGCCATCCGTGCCCTCGAGGCCCTGCGCCCGGAACGGGCCGTGCGCCTGGTCGATGGCCGGGAAGAAGACGTGGCCATTGCCCAACTGCGTCTCGGCGACCTGGTACTGGTCAAACCCGGCGAGCGCTTCCCGGTCGATGGCGTGGTCGAAGACGGCAGCAGCCATGCCGATGAAGCCTTGATCAGCGGCGAGAGCCTGCCGGTGCCCAAACAGCCAGGGGACAGCGTCACCGGTGGCGCCATCAACGGCGAAGGCCGGCTGCTGGTACGCACCCAGGCACTGGGCACAGAAACCGTGCTGGCACGTATCATCCGCCTGGTGGAAGACGCCCAGGCGGCCAAGGCACCGATCCAGAAGCTGGTCGACCGGGTCAGCCAAGTATTCGTCCCGGCCGTGCTGGTACTGGCGCTGATCACCCTGGTCGGTTGGTGGCTGGCCGGCGCGCCGCTGGAAACCGCGCTGATCAATGCCGTCGCGGTACTGGTCATCGCCTGCCCCTGCGCCCTCGGCCTGGCCACGCCCGCAGCGATCATGGCCGGCACCGGCGTCGCCGCCCGCCATGGCATCCTGATCAAGGACGCCGAAGCCCTGGAGCGCGCCCATGCGGTCAACCGTGTGGTGTTCGACAAGACCGGCACCCTCACCTCCGGCAGCCCACGCGTTGTCCATAGCCAGGCGCAGGTGGGCAGCAGCGCCGATCTGCACCGCTTGGCCGGTGCCCTGCAGCGCGGCAGCGAACACCCGCTGGCCAAGGCGGTACTGGATGCCTGTGCCGAGCAGGGCCTGGATGTGCCTGGCGTTACCGACAGCCAGTCGCTGACCGGGCGTGGTATTGCCGGGCGCGTGGAAGGCCGCGAGCTGGCCCTGGGCAACCGCCGCCTGCTGGATGAAAGCGCCCTGCCACCCGGCGACCTGGCCGCCAAGGCCCAGGCCTGGGAAGCCGAGGGGCGCACCCTGTCATGGCTGATCGAACGCGGCGCGCAGCCGCGGGTGCTGGGCCTGTTCGCCTTTGGTGACAGCCTCAAGCCCGGTGCCGAGCAGGCGATCAATACCCTGCACGCGCAACACATCAGCAGCCACCTGCTGACCGGCGACAACCGCGGCAGCGCCAAAGTGGTGGCCGATGCCCTGGGCATCGACGACGTGCATGCCGAAGTGCTGCCGGCCGACAAGGCCGCGACCGTGGCTGCACTCAAGCAGGATGGTGTGGTCGCCATGGTCGGTGATGGCATCAATGATGCGCCGGCGCTGGCCGCCGCCGATATCGGCATTGCCATGGGCGGCGGTACCGACGTGGCCATGCAGGCCGCCGGCATCACCCTGATGCGCGGCGACCCACGCCTGGTACCGGCCGCCCTGGAGATCAGCCGCAAGACCTATGCGAAGATCCGCCAGAACCTGTTCTGGGCGTTCATCTATAACCTGATCGGCATCCCGCTGGCCGCGCTGGGTTACCTCAACCCGGTACTGGCCGGCGCCGCCATGGCCCTGTCCAGCGTCAGCGTGGTGAGCAACGCGCTATGGCTCAAGGCGTGGAAACCCACCAGCAACACCCAGGAGGCTCCATGAACATCGGCCAGGCCGCCCGCCGCAGCGGGCTCAGCACCAAGATGATCCGTTACTACGAGTCCATTGGCCTGCTCAAGCCCGCCACGCGCAGCGACAGCGGCTACCGCCTGTACCAGGCGGAAGACTTGCACAGCCTGGCCTTCATCAAGCGCTCCCGCGACCTGGGCTTTTCCCTCGAAGAGGTCGGCAAGCTGCTGACCTTGTGGCAGGACCGCCAACGCGCCAGCGCCGATGTGAAAGCGCTGGCGACGCAGCACATTGCTGAACTGAACCGGCGCATCGAAGAGCTGGTGAGCCTGCGCGACACCCTCGGCGAACTGGTCTCGCACTGCCAGGGAGACGAGCGCCCGGACTGCCCGATCCTGAAGGACCTGGCCAATGGCGCTGCGGGCGGCTGCTGTCACTGAGCCACCCCGCAACCCTTTGGTATGCCATATACGTCCAAACACGACCGAATAGTCACCAACTGCGACTTTATCCAATAAATACGGGCGTTTCCCTACATTAAACCCGGATGCTGCCGATGCAATTGTTACCTGCCTCGTGTATCGAAAATAAAAAATCCGGGAGCGTCGATGAGCATCAAACAGAAACTGACCTGGGCATTCGCGGTCATCGCCGGCTTGCCCATCGTCCTTGTGGCCACCCTGGTGGTCCTCAACCTGCGTGGCGAAGCCCGCGACGGATTCCTCGATGGCAGCAGCCGGGAAATCCGCCAGGTCAGCAACGCAATGAACATCTTCTTCCAGGGCATCAACCAGAACGTCGAGTACCTGGCTGCGCAGCCGATGGTCGCCGCCACGGGTAGCGAACTGAACAAGTACATGAGCGCAACCCCGTCCTATGAACTGGGCGACCAGGCCAGCAAGCTGCTGGAGTTCATGACCCGCCTGGCCACCACGCATCCCAGCTATGCGTACCTGTCCTACGGGGTGAATGACGGTGGCTATGTCGGCTGGCCGGCCGGGCAGAAGTTCGTCAATTACGACCCACGCACCCGCCCCTGGTACCAATTGGCGATGGCCAACCCTGGCAAGACCTTGCGTACCGGCGCCTACTACTGGGCTGCCGACGACGCCGTGCTGGTCAGCACCGTGCGCACCGTCGCCAACCAATTGGGCAACCCTGGCGGCGTGGTCAACGTCGACGTCTCGCTCAAAGGCCTCACCGAGATCGTCCAGCAGATCAAGCTGGGCGAAAGCGGCTACGTGCTACTGGTGGAGAACAACGGCAACGTACTGGTCGACCCTCGTGACGCCAAGCACAACTTCAAGCAACTGGCGAGCTTTGGCGACGGGTACGCCGAGCTGGCCAAGCACGGCAAGGGGCTGGCCGAAGTGGAGCTGAATGGCGTGCGCTACATGGCCAACATCTACCCGGACGAACAGCTGGGCTGGACCTTGATCGGCCTGATCGAACAAAGCGAAGTGATGCAGACCACCACCCGCCTGACCTGGCTGATCGGCGTGGTGGCCCTGGTACTGGCCGCGCTGTTCGCCGTGGTCGGTGCCACCTTTGCCAAGCTGATCGTGCGCCCGATCAACAGCGTCACCAGCGGCCTGGAAGATATCGCCCAGGGCGAGGGCGACCTGACCCGCAACCTGGAAATCCGTGGCCGGGACGAAACCGCGCAACTGGCCAGCTGGTTCAACCAGTTCCTCGGTGCCATTCGCAGCCTGATCCAGCACATCGGTGCTGCCGCCAGCAAGATCCTCAGCACCTCCAGCAGCTCGACCCGCGTTTCCAGCGACATGGCCGAAGCCGCAGGCCGCCAGCGCGAAGCGGTGGACATGGTCTCTACCGCCTTCCACGAAATGGTCGCCACTGCCAACGAAGTGGCACGTTCCTGCAGCCAGGCGGCGCAGTCGGCCGACAGCGGCCAGCAACAGGCCCGCGAAGGCCAGCAGCAGATCGATGCCGCGGTACATAGCGTCGATCGCCTGAGCCAGGAGATCGAGCAGTCGGCGCAGTCGATCCAGCAGCTGGAGCGTGACAGCAACGCCATCCAGTCGATCCTCGGCACCATCCGCTCGATTGCCGAGCAGACCAACCTGCTGGCGCTCAACGCCGCCATCGAAGCGGCCCGTGCCGGCGAACAGGGCCGTGGCTTTGCCGTGGTTGCCGACGAGGTGCGGGCGCTGGCCAAGCGCACTGCCGACTCCACCGCCGAGATCGACGGCCTGCTGGGCAACCTGGCCAGCCGCACTGCCGAAGTAGCCGCACAGATGCACGCCAGCCTGGAGGTTTCGCAGCAGTCGGTGAGCCGCATCGGCCTGGCCCGTGACAGCTTCGGGCAGATCCGCGAGTCGGTGGATGTGATCCGCGACATGAACACCCAGATCGCCACGGCGGCCGAAGAGCAGCACCAGGTGGCCGAGGACATCAACCGGCACATCAGCCAGATTCACGGCGATGCGCAACTGGTGGCCGAACTGGCCCAGGCGGCGCGGATGGATTCGGAGAGCCTGGCCGGGTTGTCCAATGAGCTGGATGCGCTGGTGCGCAGGTTCCGTACCTGATGTTGCCTGCGCCGGCCTCTTCGCGGGCACGCCCGCTCCCACAGGTACTGCACAGGCCCTGAGTGCAGTGGGGTCCTGTGGGAGCGGGCGCGCCCGCGAAGAGGCCGGCACAGGCGACCAATCACTAAAGCCTCAATTCCCCCGGCGTCGCGCCGAACAACTGCTTGAACGCCGCAATGTAAGCCGAGGTTGAGTCATACCCACACCCCAACGCCGCCTCGGTCACACTCTCCCCTGCCTCCAGCAACGCCAACGATGACAACAGCCGCATACGCTGCCGCCAGTTGCGAAAACTCAAGCCCGTCTCCCGCTGGAACAGCCGCATCAGCGTCTTCTCCGAGCACCCCAACTCTCGCGCCCACTGCTGCAAGGTCTGCGACTGGTCCGGTGCAGCGATCAGACCATTGCACAGCGCCAGCAACCCCGGGTGCCGTGGCAGTGGCAGCGAAAAACCGACCTCGGGCAGCATGCGCAACTGGTCGAGCAGCACTGCCACCAGCCGCGCCTCGGCGCTGTCACCCTCCGGGTAGTCTGCCGGGAACAGGCAGAACTGCTTGATCAGTTCGCGCGCCAGCGGGGTCACTTCCAGTACCCGGCATTGCTCCGGTGCCCACGGGCAGGCATCCCGGCGCACGTAAAGGCTGCGCATTTCGGCCTGCATAGAGGTGACCACTTCGTGTTCGGCATCGGCTGGTATCCACACGCCCCACTGGGGCGGGGCGAAGTAGCTGCCTTCGTGGGTATACACCCCGAGAACGCCGCTGATGGCGTAGGAGAACTGCACCCAGTCGTGCTGGTGGCGGGTGGTCCAGGAGCCGGCGCCGAGGCTTTCGGCACGGGCATAGAGTGGCCTGGGCAGGTAGTCCAGCGCCGGGATGGCGCGGGGGTGTCCGATGATCGGCATGGCGGCTTCTTGTAGTTCTGACCAGACAAGCCTAACAGCTGAGCGGGGATGACTGTGACATCTGTGCGGCCTTCTTCGCGGGCTTGCCCGCTCCCACAGGTA
>NZ_NEJX01000037.1:0-18334 GCF_002113245.1 Pseudomonas sp. B13(2017) | reverse complement strand
AGCGAAGAGCGAAGAGCGAAGAGCGGAAAAGTACTGGTCTTGATCTCGCGCATAGTCCATTTACGATGGTGACGCATACTCACCTTTTCGCCCTTACGGCGAGTCACTTTTTGCCAAACGCGGCAAAAAGTAACCAAAAAACGCTGCGCTCCCATCATCCGGCCCCTCCGCTACGCTACGGGGTTCCCTCGCGCCGGTCTTGCTCCCGGGAGTACGCGCTGCAGGCCCCATCCATGGGGCCTCAGCGCTTGACGGGCATCCATGCCCGTCACCTCCCTCCGCAAGACCTCTGCTCGGCCTCCTGAAGTCGCGAAGATCAAGATCAAGATCAAGATCAAGATCAAGATCAAGATCAAGATCAAGATCAAGAGCAAGAGCAAGAGCAAGAGCAAGAGCAAGAGCAAGAGCAAGAGCAAGAGCAAGAGCAAGAGCAAGAGCAAGAGCAAGAGCAGAGCCAGAGCCAGAGCAGAGGGCGCCGACTGGCGGAATGTGGGCAACGGAAGCAAATTCGCACCCAATTGCAGTTGCTCCACGCGACGCGGCGCCTTAGACTGCCGCCCCCTGTAAAAGAGTGCCGGTTGGCGCTTGAAGAATTCCGCTGCCGATGCCAAGGCGTCGGCGGCACCTGAATCGCCCAAATGCACATTTTTTCATAGAGAAATCGATGACCAAGGAACAGTTGCTGGCCATGTCGGCCGATGACTACATGAACGCTGACCAGCTGGCTTTCTTCGCTGGCCTGCTGCAGGCGATGAAAGTCGAAACCCATGAACGCATCGAGCTGAGCCGTGCCACCATCGAAGGCCTGGACACCCCGTCGGATCCTGCCGACGTGGCTTCGGTCGAAGAAGAGCGTAGCTGGCTGGTGAACGCCATCGACCGCGACCAGCGCCTGCTGCCGCAGCTGGAAATGGCCCTGGACCGTATTGCCGACGAAAGCTTCGGCTGGTGCGATGACAGCGGTGAACCAATCGGCCTGAAGCGTCTGCTGATCAGCCCGACCACCAAGTACTGCATCGAAGCCCAGGAGCGCCACGAGCAGCTCGACCGCCACCAGCGCCAGGTGTAACCCCGCGCGGTGTGCCAAGCCCCACGGAGCGATCCCTGGGGCTTTTTGCGTTTCTTTCCGGCGGCGGTTTTGTTGCCCCGTACGTAATACTGCTGTACCGGGATGCGCTGTTTCCGCGCCGTACGCAGGCGTATCATGGCTTTATCGTTAGGGTGCTAATTAAATTCCGGAGGGAATGATGAATAGCCGGGTCGATGTAGCCGTGATGATTGGTTCGGGGGTGCCCGCCACACTGCGTGCGCTGGGTAAACGCATCTGCTGGGTGGTGCTGGTCAATGGCGAACGCCGTGGTACCGCATTCGCCACGCGAGAAGAAGCGCTGGAGTGCCAGGCGGCCTGGCAACAGCAGTTGAAGAAGGGCCTGGCGGCCTGAGTGTAGTGAGTGCTGCCGACGAGCGAACGGGTGTTGTTCAGGGCGTTCCCCTGTAAGAAATGTACTTTGCCTCTCGACGAATTTCGGTGTTTTCGTGCATATTCTTCCCCCAGTAATGCGCTGATGGATTGCAGGGCCCGTTCTCACGTGCGCTCTGGCATTGCCTGTCGCATCTTTTCTGGCGGTTTTGCTGTCAGACATTACGCTTCCCGAATCGGGAATATGCCGAAAGCCTGTATTTGAGGCCAGATCTGGCAAGCCAGAGTAAAGATTCCTGCACGCTGCATCGCCAGCGTGCACAGACATTTCGCATATCGCTTCATTACTCTTTTCGCCTATCGATAAGAAATGGCCGTGCCTCACCGAGCTTGGGTGAGGGCGGGTTGTAACCGGTTGAGGATTACTTCATTGGCAGTCAGCACTCTTGATACCCATGCGTTGTTCGCCCTGGGCGACTTGCGCGGTAAATTGGCCCAGCTGTTCCAGGGCCGCTTTGTCTATGTCACCGAACAGAGTCCCGAAGGCCTGTACATGGCCGAAATCGACACCGAAAGCGCATTGGTCGTCGATGACAAGCAGCGGTTGGAACTGAAGGTGGGCGACCACTTTCGCGCCGCCGTACTGCCCAGTCGCGAAGGCGGCAAACTGGAAATGCGCTTTCGCGAAATCAAGCTGAACGTGTATGGCGTGGGCGACTATGCCTTCGTCTCGGTGCCCGAAGGCGAGGGCATCGTGTTCCGTGAAGGCCACGGTGTGATGCTGGTGTTCGCCGCTCAGCAACAAGTACAGGAAGGCCTGGGCAAGTTGCTCAAGGCGGTGACCGGCAAGGTTGCCAAATGGCGCAAAGGTGAGCTGACCACCTTCAAGGCCAGTGAATGACCCACAGTGACGACGCGCCCGCCACGCGTGCCGAGTTCCATCGCCAGCACCAGGCGGATGCCGTGGCCGAGGCCGAGCGTTTGCTGGCCAGGCGCGAAGAGTTGCAGGGCGCCTGGTTGAACTGGGTGGCAGGGGAATTGTATCGCCTCGGCCCGCCGCCTTATGCGGCCATGGTCCGGCGCGAGTTGCAGCGCCTGGCCCAAGGGTGAGGCGGCAACCTTTCAGTTACCGCGATCGCGGCCGCTGCTGACTTCTTCAGGTACCGGCTCTTTCGCCATGCGCTTGCGGAACAGCGCTGCCCGGGCCAGCAACAGTGTGGTCACCGGTACGGTGATCGACAGCAGGATCGGAATCAGCCAGGCGTGCAGCACCGGGGCGTCCTTGAGCCAGGAAAAGTAGATGATCGAGGCCAGTGCCACGCACCAGGCACCAATGGTCGAGGCCAGTGCCGGCGGGTGCATGCGCTGGAAGTAGTCCTTCAGCCGCAACAGGCCCACGGCACCGATCAGGGCGAACAGGCTGCCGGTCAGCAGCAGCGCGGCAGTGACCAGCTCCAGCCAGAAGGGGAGTTGCAGGGTTTCAGTCATTCGATCACCTCACCGCGCAGCAGGAACTTGGCCAGGGCAAACGAGCCAACGAAACCGAACAGCGCAATCAGCAGGGCACCTTCGAAGTAGGTGTCACTGGCATAACGGATTCCCAGTACCAGCATGGTCAGCATGGCCAGGATGTACAGGTAGTCCAGCGCCAGCACCCGGTCCTGGGCGGACGGGCCGCGGAACAGCCGGATAAGCGCCAGGGCCATGGCCAGGGCGAAGATGAACAGGCTGGCGAGGACAGCGTTGGCGAGCAGGCCTGTCATTGGAAAATCTCCATCAGCGGGCGTTCGTAGGTGTCCTTGAAGTGCTGGATGAAGGCCGCCTCATCGTCCAGGTCGAACACATGCAGCAGCAACACGCTGCGGTCCAGCGCCAGCTCGGACCAGACCGTGCCGGGCACTACCGTGGTAATCATCGACAGCGCCGCCAGGCCATGCGGGTCGCGCAGGGCCAGCGGGATGTGCACGAACGCCGAGCGCGGCGGCTGCTTGCCGGCGCGCAACACGCCACGGGCAACCAGCAGGTTGGACATGATCACATCGATGCCGACCCGACCAATCAGCCGGGCGATGGCCAGCGGCCGTCGCACATGGGCATGCTGCGGGCGCAGCGGTGCCATCAGCAGCGGCGCCAGCACGCCGAGCGCGGCAGCCAGCAGCAGGTTGCCGGGGCTGACCGACAGGTTCAGCAACAGCCACAGGCCGAACAGCGAAACCGATAACAGCGGTGCGGGGAACAGTCGATTCATGGCTGCACCTGTACGTCGAGCGAGGTGGGGCCAGGAATCGGCCGGGCGGCCATCACGGCTTCGATATAGGCGTCGGGGGCCTGCAGGCTGGCGGCGGTGTCCTGGGTGTAGCGCAGCAGCGGTTCGGCCTTGAAGCTGAGGATGATGCACAGGCCGAGCAGGATGACGATGGGCAGGCATTCATAGCGGCGCAGCACCGGCGACGGGCGTTCCTCAGGCTTCCAGAAACGCTGGATGCCGACGCGGCCGAAGGCGATCAGCGAGGCCATGCCAGACAGGATCAGCAACGCCACCAGGCCCCAGCCCGCCGTGCCCAGCGGCTGCTCGGCAGGTACGCCCAGCCCCTGCGGGTTGAACAGCGCGCTGATCAGGTTGAGCTTGCCGACAAAGCCCGACAGCGGCGGCATGCCGATGATCAGCAGGGCGCAGGCGATGAAGCTGAGGCCGAGGAAGGCCATGGTCCACGGGATGATCTGGCCGATCACCACCTTCTGCTCATCGTCGAGGTTGATGCCCTTGGGCGGGTGCAGTGATTCCAGCGGTGGCGGCATGGCGTCTTCTTCGTCGTCCAGCGGTGCTTCGTTGGCCGAGCGCGAACGTTCGACCAGTTCGGCGAGCAGGAACAACGCGCACAGCGCCAGGGTCGAGTTGACCAGATAGAACAATGCCGCGCCGGTCAGCGCCGCTTGCGCAAAACCGACGGCGCCGAGCAGGGTGCCGGCCGAAACCAGGATGCTGAGGGCGGCCATGCGCTCCAGGCGCTGCGCGGCCAGGATCGACACCGCCGCCACCGCCAGGGTGACCAGGCCACCGTACACCAGCCATTCACCACCGAAGTGCGCCGAGGCCCCGGCCTGCCCGGAGAACAGCAGTGTCCACAGGCGCAGCACGGCATACAGGCCGACCTTGGTCATGATGGCGAACAGCGCAGCCACCGGCGCGCTGGCCGAGGCATAGGCCGGCACCAGCCAGAAGTTCAGCGGCCAGATGCCGGCCTTGACCAGGAAGGCCATGGCCAGGATCGCCGCGCCGGCGTGCAGCAGGCCGCGGTCGGCCTCCGGCACCAGCGGAATCTTCAGGGCCAGGTCGGCCATGTTCAGGGTGCCGGTCACGCCATACAGCATCGCCGCGCCGATCAGGAACAGCGACGAGGCAAACAGGTTGATGGCAATGTAATGCAGGCCGGCACGCACTCGGGCGCGGCCCGAGCCATGCAGCAGCAGGCCATAGGAAGCGGCCAGCAGCACCTCGAAGAACACGAACAGGTTGAACAGGTCGGCGGTGAGGAAGGCGCCGTACAGGCCCATCAGCTGGATCTGGAACAGTGCGTGGAAGCTGGCCCCGGCACCGTCCCAGCGGGCGCGGGCAAACAGCAGGGCACTGAAGCCGATGATGCCGGTGAGGGTCAGCAGCAGGGCCGACAGGTGGTCGACTACCAGCACGATGCCGAACGGCGCCGGCCAGTTGCCCGGCAGGTAGACACCGATCGATTCCGCCTGGCCCTGGGTGCGCACCCACAGTAGCAGGCTGACCGCGATGGCCAGGCCGGCGAAGGTCGACAGCAGGTTCAGCCGGGCTTTTATCTGCCGGTGTTTCTCGCCCAGCAGCAACATCACTGCCGCGGTCACCAGGGGCAGCAGGATGGGCGCGATGATCAATTGGCTCATGCCACTCATTCGTCACGCTCCCGGCCATCCACGTGGTCGGTACCGGTCAGGCCGCGCGAGGCCAGCAACACCACAAGGAACAGCGCGGTCATGGCGAAGCTGATGACGATGGCGGTGAGCACCAGGGCCTGTGGCAGGGGGTCGGTGTAGTGCAACAGGTCCTGGGGCACGCCGTCCTTGATGATCGGTTCCTTGCCGATGAACAGGCTGCCCATGCTGAAGATGAACAGGTTGACCCCGTACGACAGCAGGCACAGGCCCATGATCACCTGGTAGGTTCGCGGGCGCAGGATCAGCCACACCCCCGAGGCGGCCAGCACGCCGATAGCTACTGCAATCACTTCTTCCATCAGGCGGCTCCTGCTTGGCTGGTTTTCGCCGGGTTGCCCGGGCGGTAGGCGCGCACCGACTGGTGCGCCAGGGCAGTGAGGATCAGCAGGGTCGAGCCGACCACCACGGTGAACACGCCGACATCGAAGAACAGCGCGCTGGCCACGTGCACATCGCCGAGCAACGGCAGGTGCAGGTGGGCGGTATGGGTGGTGAGGAATGGGTAGCCCAGCAGCATGGCGCCCGCGCCGGTCAGGGTTGCGCACAGCAGCCCGGTGCCCATCCAGCGCAGCGGGCGCAGGCTCATCTGCGCCTCGACCCACTGGGTGCCGGCCACCATGTACTGCAGGATGAACGCCACCGACATCACCAGGCCGGCGACAAAGCCGCCACCGGGCTGGTTGTGGCCACGCATGAACAGGTACATCGACACCAGCAGGGCGATCGGCAGCAGCAGGCGCACCAGCACCGCGGGCACCATCATGAAGCCCAGAGCGGTGTCGGTGGCATGCCGTGGGTTGATCAGGTCGGTGACCACGTCAGGTGCCAGTTGACGCTGCTGCGCTGGCAGTTGCATGCTTTCCTTCGGCGGGCGGAAGCGCCGCAGCAGGGCGAATACGGTCAGCGCCACGGCCACCAGCACGGTGATTTCACCGAGGGTATCGAAACCACGGAAGTCGACCAGCATGACATTGACCACGTTGGTGCCACCGCCCTGGGGCAGGGCCCGGCTCAGGTAGAACGAGGAAATGTCGTTCGGCGTCGGCCGGGTGAGCATGGCGTAGGACAGCACGGCCATGCCGCCACCTACCAGTACCGCCAGCAGCAGGTCGCGCAGGCGACGCATGCGCGCACGCTCCAGGCTGCCCGGCAGCGGCGATACGCCTTCGATCCGCCGCGGCAGCCAGCGCAGGCCGAGCAGGATCAGTACGGTGGTGACCACTTCCACTACCAGCTGGGTCAGGGCCAGGTCGGGCGCGGAGAACCAGACGAAGGTGATGCAGGTCATCAGGCCGCAGACGCTGACCATGATCAACGCCGCCAAACGGTGATACTTGGCCTGGTAGGCGGCGCCGATGGCGCAGGCAATGGCTATCAGCCACAGCGCGACGAACACGCCCGAGCCCGGAATCTTCGGCCGGTCGCCCCAGCTGAGACCACTGTAGAGCATGGGGGTGAGGCCGGCGAGGAAGGCGGCGAGCACCAGCATGAACAGCTGCGACTGCAGGCGGCGGCTGGTGAGCAGGCGCTCGATGCGCCGCGCCAGCAGCATCAGTTGCACCTGGCCGTGTTCGAACAGGCGCTTGCCGTTGAAACGCTCGATCACCGGCGGGTAGGGGAAGCGGCCCAGGCGCAGCTGCTTGCGCAGCAGCAGGTACAGCACGATACCGCCGCTCATGGCCACCAGGCTCATGATCAGCGGCGCGTTCCAGCCATGCCA
Organism: Pseudomonas sp. B13(2017); assembly: GCF_002113245.1. NCBI lineage: Bacteria > Pseudomonadati > Pseudomonadota > Gammaproteobacteria > Pseudomonadales > Pseudomonadaceae > Pseudomonas > Pseudomonas sp. B13(2017). The sequence goes on along the minus strand of NZ_NEJX01000037.1, from coordinate 11,228 downwards.
GATGGCCAGGCTGTATTCCGGCAGGGTGCCGCCCACCACCGGCAGGGCGGCGGCGGCCAGCAGCGGGCCGACCGACTGGGCAGGGAAGATGCCCACCACCAGGCAGGTAAGCACCAGCAGTTCGACCGGCGCCCGCATCCAGCGTGGCGGTTCGTGCGGGGTGTGCGGGAGGTCCTGCGCCGTGGGGCCGAAGAACACATCGACGGTGAAACGCAGGGCATAGGCCACGCTGAAGGTGCCGGCCAGGGTGGCGATCACCGGCAGCGTGGCCTCGACCCAGGCAGTGGAACTGATGAACACCGTTTCGGCGAAGAACATTTCCTTGGACAGGAAACCGTTCATCAACGGCACGCCGGCCATCGAGGCGCTGGCGACCATGGCCAGGGTGGCGGTATATGGTACCAGGCGTATCAGCCCGCTGAGGCGGCGGATGTCACGGGTACCGCTTTCGTGGTCGATGATGCCGGCGGCCATGAACAACGAGGCCTTGAAGGTGGCGTGGTTGAGAATGTGGAACACCGCCGCGACCGCGGCCAGCGGGCTGTTCAGGCCCAGCAGCAGGGTAATCAGGCCCAGGTGGCTGATGGTCGAGTACGCCAGCAGGCCCTTGAGGTCGTTCTGGAACATGGCGGCGAAGGCGCCGAGCAGCAGGGTGAGGGCGCCGGCACCGCCGACGATCCAGAACCACTCCTCGCTGCCCGACAGCACCGGCCACAGGCGCGCCAGCAGGAACACCCCGGCCTTGACCATGGTCGCCGAGTGCAGATAAGCCGATACCGGGGTGGGCGCTGCCATGGCATGGGGCAGCCAGAACTGGAAGGGGAATTGTGCGCTCTTGCTCAGGGCGCCGATGAGGATCAGTGGCAGCAGCACCGGGTACAGCGCATGCTGGCGGATGGTGTTGCCGGCAGCCAGGACCTTGTCCAGGTCGTAGCTGCCGACCACATGGCCGAGCAGCAGGGCACCCACCAGCAGGCACAAGCCGCCCGCGCCCGTGACCATCAGCGCCATGTAGGCGCCGCGGCGGGCGTCGGCACGGTGGTGCCAGTAACCGATCAGCAGGAACGAGAACAGGCTGGTGAGTTCCCAGAAGAACACCAGCTGGATCAGGTTGCCGGAGATCACCAGGCCGAGCATGGCGCCCATGAACGCGAGGAAGAAGGCGAAGAAGCGCGGCACCGGGTCCTGTGGCGACATGTAGTAGCGGGCATACAGCGACACCAGCGTACCGATGCCCAGCACCAGCAGCGAGAACAGCCAGGCGAAGCCGTCCATGCGCAGCACCAGGTTCAACCCCAGGCTGGGCAGCCAGAGGAATTCTTCGCGAATCACGCCACCGTGGGCAACCTGAGGGTACAGCAGTGCTACCTGGACAGTGCCGACCAGGGCCACGAGCCCGGCGAGAATGGACTCCGCGTTACGTGCGTTGTGCGGCAGCACGGCTGCCAGGCAACTGCCCACGAACGGCAGAAGCAATAGCACTATCAATGACATAGCGTTCTATTCTGGAGAAGTTTGCAAAGAATCATACGTGCCGAGGGGTTGATCACCAACACGCAAGCTGTCGCAGAATCCTACAAACAGGCTGTGACAAGCTGTTTTTTTATAACAGATTCTTACAAAGCATAGCCGCAGTTGGCGGCTTTACAGGCCAGCCTGGCGTTCGCCTTCATCCTGCACGTCCCGTGCTTCGGCCACCTCGCGCGGGCGGCGCACCTTGAGTTCGCTGACCACCACCGCGATCACGATCAGCAGGCCGCCGAGCAATGCCACGCCCGGCAGGCGCTCACCGGCGATGCGCCCGACGATCCCGGCCCATACCGGTTCGCCGGCATAGATGAGGGTGGCGCGGGTGGGCGAGACCGACTTCTGCGCCCAGTTCATTGCCACCTGGATCACCGCGCTCATGGCGCCCAACCCCACGGCACTGGCCAGCAGCAGCCAGGAAAAGTCGGGTATGCGCTCCTGGGTCGGCACGATCATCAGGAACGCCAGCAGCGAGGCGGTCGCCAGCTGCACAACGGTGACCCGGCGCACATCGACCTGGCCCGCGTAGCGGCTGATCAGGATGATTTCGCCGGCAATGGCCACGGCGCTGACCAGGGTTACCAGCTCGCCTTCGCTGAAGTGCAGGCTGCCACCCTCAGGGCCGGCCAGCAGCATAAGGCCGATGAACGCCAGGGCAATACCGATGCTGGGCATCAGGCCGGGGCGCCGGCCCAGCACCAGCCATTGCAGCAGCGGCACGAACGGCACGTACAGCGCGGTGATGAACGCCGACTGGCTGCTGCTGATGGTTTGCAGGCCCATGGTCTGCAGGCCGTAGCCGAGCATGATCGACACCCCGATCAGCATGCCGGCCTTCAGTTCGGTGAAGGTCAGCCCCGGCAGCGCCCGCGCCGAGACCACCCCGACGAACAGCGCGGCTGCAGCGAAGCGCAGGCCGACGAAGAACATCGGGCCGCTGACGGTCATCACGTTGTGCACCAGCAGGAAGGTGCCGCCCCACAGCATGGTGATGAACACCAGCACCAGTTCGGCCTTGCTCAGGCGAAAGGCAATGGCAGGGGTCGGTTTGCTGCTGGGCTGGCTCATGGTCTTGCGCACTCGGAGGGGGCGGCGCACAATCGCCGCAAAGTGGGCAGTATACTGCGCAATACCGACCAGTGAGCAATATAGTGCACAGAGATTCCTCGCACCGGGCATCGGTGCTGCAACATGTCAGCCTCAATGTACGCAGCCTGCGCAATGCCACGGGCATGAGCCAGACGGCGCTGGCGGAGCGCTCCGGTGTCAGCCGGCGCATGCTGGTGGCGATCGAGGCGGGCGAAAAGAATGTCAGCCTGACTACCCTCGACCTGATTGCCGAAGCCTTGGGCGTGGCTTTCAGTACCCTGATCCAGGCACCTGACCAGCGTGATCCCGGGCGCATCGAAGAGTTGGCCTGGGCCGGGGAGCACCCGCAGAGCCGAGCGGTGCTGCTGGGCAGCAGTGTGGCGCGGCGCGAGGTGGAGCTGTGGGAATGGACCCTGGCACCGGGCGAGTGCTATTCCAGCGAGGCTGATGCCGAGGGCTGGAGCGAGCAGATCTATGTGGCGCAAGGGCAACTGACGCTGATTATCGAAGGGGTCGAGCATCGCCTGCAGGTCGGGCAGTTCCATGTGTTTCCCAGCAACTGCCGGTATGCCTATCGCAACGATGGGGCGGTGGCGGTGCGGTTTGTGCGCAATGTGGTGATTTGATCGAGAGGTGTTGCTGCCTCCAAGGCCTCATCGCCGGCAAGCCAGCTCCCACAGGTTCGCCACTGGCTCTGAGCCTGAAGGTGGGCCTGTGGGAGCTGGCTTGCCGGCGATGAGGCCCGTATGGGCAACCCAAGGTTCGTGGTCAGTCTCCTATCAACTCATCGGTCCTGACCACCTTGGCATAGGCAAACGCCAACGCCGCCATCACCGAATCATGCACCTGCGCCGCCGGCACCCGCTTGCCATCGAACTCCAGTGGCAGCGTGGCACAGGCGTCGTGCGCCACGGTCACGTCGTAACCCAGGTCGGCCGCGGCCCGGGTGGCGGCGTCGATGCACATGTGGCTCATGCTGCCGACGATGGTCAGGGCCTCGACGCCATGCCGGTCCAGCGTGTGCTCAAGGTCGGTACCGAGGAAGGCGTTGACCTTGTGCTTGAGCACCACCGGTTCACCGGCCTGAGGCTCGACCTTGGCATGGATCGCCGCACCCTGCGAGCCTGGCGCGAAGAACGGCGCATCGGCGCTGTCGAACTCATGCCGCACATGCACCACCAGGTCGCCCCGTTCACGCGCCGCCGCCAACAGGCGGGCAGCATTGTCGGCCGCCTGGTCGGCACCATCGAGGGTCCATTTGCCGCCCGGGAAGTAGTCGTTCTGGATGTCGATGATGATCAGCGCCTGCTTGCTCATGCTGCCTCCTGTGGCAGTAGTCGTTGGATGACGTTAGTTATAGGCTGTGTGCACTGACCTGAGGATTGGCGCGAACGACACTATGCAGGCAAAAACTGACAACCCCGCCAGCCTGGACATCGGCCTGCTGCTGTACCCAGGTGCGCAACGTGCTGCCGTGCATGGGCTGGCCGACCTGTTCCTGGTGGCCAATCGGGTGGTTGCCGAACTGGGTGCCGTCGAGTTGCCATCGGTGCGTATCAGCTTCTGGCAGGCGGACGAAGCGGGGCACTTGCAGCCTGCCCCTGAGAGTCCACCTGCCGCCGCGGCCGATCTGCGGGTGCTGATCATTCCGCCGAGCCTGGAGTCGGCACCTCAGGGTGAGTTGCTTGAGCGCCATCGTGCATCGTTATGCCAGTTGCACGGGCACGGCACGGTGCTGGCGTCGGTGTGCATCGGGGTGTTCTTCATCGCCGCCAGTGGCCTGCTCGACGGGCGCCCGGCCTGCACCCACTGGAACTACGTGCATTCGCTTGCCCAGCGTTTTCCCAAGGTGCGGGTCGAGGCCCAGCAACCGTTGCTGGACGATGGCGACATCGTCACCTCGGCCGGGTTGATGGCCTGGACCGACCTGGGCTTGCGCTTGCTGGAGCGCTTCATGGGCGCGACGGTGGCGCGGGAAACTGCCCGCTACCTGGCGGTCGACCCGGTCGCGGCGCCACTGCCCGGTGCAGTGTTCAATCCACGCCTGGACCATGGCGATGAGGCGGTGCTGAAAGTGCAGCACTGGTTGCAGGGCAACGGTGGGCAGGATGCCGACCTGGCCAGCATGGCAGCGTGCGCGGGGCTGGAGGAACGCACCTTCCTGCGGCGTTTTCGTGCTGCCACGGGGCTACGGCCAACCGAGTACTGCCAGCAGGTGAGGGTGGGGCGGGCGTGCCGCTTGCTGGAGTTCACCCGGCGCAATGTCGAGCAGATCGCCTGGGGCGTCGGTTACCAGGACCCGGGAGCGTTTCGCAAGGTGTTTCAGCGCATCACCGGCCTGACCCCGAGTGATTACCGGCGGCGCTTCGCGGTATCGGGTTAGGGCACGGGGGCGTTCCCAGTGCGGAAAACCGCTTGACCTTGACATAACTTGAGGTTTTACCCTGCTCGGCATCGCGCTGTAGGCGTCCGTCACCAGGAGACCGTTCATGACGGCAACATCCCATGCCCTGTGGTTTACCCAGATGATCGAATACGAAGTACCCGGCAGGTTCCAGCAGGCGTTGGCCCAGGCGCTGGTGGCGCGCAGCGAAGCGCTGGCCGCGCGTTGCGAAGGGCTGCAGGGTGTCAGTATCCAGGCCAGCGACGATGGCAGCCGGGTGCTGCAGTACCTGCAATGGCAGTCCCGCCAGGCGTGGGCAGCGGCGGCCGTTTATTTCGTCGGGGAACCTTTCCTCGAACTGCTTGGCCAGCATCAGGCGCGTGGGGTCAACTTTGCTGCCTACCAGACCCTGCGTAGCCTGGTGCGCGGCGCCGATGGCGGCCTGCATTGCCAGGTGGGCGAGCCTCACGCATACCAGGGCGCGTAGTGCGGGTAGCGGTCCAGGCGGGCGCCAACGACCATTTCACTGATCCATGCCGCCAGGATCGAACTGTAGGCTTTCTGGCTCTCTTCGCTGGACAACGCGTGGTCGGCACCGTCGACGATGCGGTGGGTGAGCGAATGGGCGCTGACGAATGCCGAGCGGTAGCTCATCAAGGTGCTGTGCGGCACATAGTCGTCCTGCTCGGACTCCACCAGCAGTACATCGCCACCGAACTCGGCACAGGCGGCCAGTGCGCGGTTGTCCGCAGGGCCGAGCGGGCGCTGGCGGTAGGCGTTCAACCGTTGCCGGTCGAGGGTTTGCTTGGGGAGGTTCCATTCGTCGTCCCAGTACATGGCGGGCACCCGCAGGGCCAGCCATTTGACCGGCCGCTCGCGGGTCAGCAGGGTGGCCAAGTAGCCGCCGTAGCTGCTGCCGATGATGGCGATGGCACTGGTGTCGACGGCCGGGTGGCTTACCAGCCGGTCGTAGGCCACCAGCAGGTCGGTCAGGTTCTGTTCGCGGGTGACCGTCAGCCGTTGGCTTTCGGTTTTTTCGTGGCCGCGCAGGTCGAAGGTCATGCACACGCAGCCCAGCCCGGTGATATGCCGGGCGCGGGCCAGGTCGCGTTGCTGGCTGCCACCCCAGCCGTGGACGAAGAGAATGCCCGGCATCTTGCTGCCGGGGCTGACCAGGGTGCCGACGATGCTGTCATCCTCGACCTGCAGTTCAACGGTTTCACTCTGAATGGTCATGTTCACGAATCCGCGCGAATTTGCTGAGTTGTCCGAGTTCACTGTCGTTTCCTTGGTAAAAGAGGGTGGCGTCAGTGGGCAGTTCGGGGGTGCCGAACACTTCATGGGTGGAGGCACGCACCCGTTGCAATGCCGGGTCGTCGGCGAACGCCTGCAAGGCCAGCAGCTCGGCACTGCTGGCTCCGCCCAGGCGCCAGGATTGTTCGAGTACGCCGCTGCGCAGGTGGCCCAGGGGATTGACGCCGCGGGCGATGTCGTAGTTGCGCCGTGAGGCGATGAAGCCGGGGAAGTGCTGCTCGGCGGCCTGCTCGTAGGCCATCGCCTGGTTGATGGCCAGGCGCAGCGGCTCCTCCAGCGGCAGTTGCAGCAGTGCCTGGTAGTCACCGCGCACCACCACCAGGTCGGAGCCGCCATACACTTCCGTGCCCTGGTGGTCGCGGGTCAGTTGCTGGGTACCGTGATAGCTGCAGGTCAGGCCGGCGACACGTACCTGGCCGACGCTGAAGGTTTGCACTTCGCTCAGGTCTTCCTCGAGCACCAGCCCCCATAGTGCAAGGTCCTGGTCATCCATGCCGGCCAGCAGCGGTTCCAGTTCATCCACCGCGGTGATGACCTGTTGCCCACGGCCTGCGCAGGCCAGTACCGGCTTGATTCGCAACGGGCCGTCCGCCAATAACAGCTGTGCGGCGGTGCGTGCATCGGCCTTGCTGAACACGGTATAGCCGCGCAGCAGGGCGTCGCTGGCTTGACGGGCGAAGGCATCGGTCCAGCCCGGCGGGAAACTGGCCCCGGCCGGCAACGGGTGGGAGATCGCCTTGGTCGCCATGTAGGGGTGTGCGACCAGGCCACCGAACAGGTCCTGCTCGCTGCAGATGCCCAGGGCGGCATGACGCTTGGGATCGACCAGGGTTTCGGTGGGCAGGTAGTAGTAGCCATCGGTGGCGCTTGGTGGCTGGCCGGGTTGCACGTGTGGGCAGCCCAGCAGGCGGGCCAGGCCATCGGCAAGCTTCAGGTGCACGGCATGCTCGTGGTCGGGGGTGTGCGCGCGGGTGTCGAGCAGCACCACGCCGCTTTTAGGGGCGCAGGCATTGGGCATGGTCATTTGCCTGTGTGCAATGAATGTACAGAGTGTGAAGCCGGTGCTTTGAGGAAGTTCAGCGCAACTTGATCGGTGGTCATGGCCCGTCTGTAGGAAATGTCTGGTATGCGCAGGGCGTGACGGGCAATGCATGCCGTGTGTCGGTCGCCACGATTGCAGGGCTTCGGCGGCTGTTCCATTATCGGCGCACTGGATAAACCGTGATGTAGCCGCAGGAGAGCGCATGAACGTTCAGACCACCTTTGGGCAAAGCGTGCCGCAGCGCCTGGCGCAGGTTCGCCAGGCCATGGCCGCAGAGGGCATCGATGCCTTGCTGGTACCCTCGGCCGACCCCCATCTTTCCGAATACCTGCCCGGTTACTGGCAAGGGCGCCAGTGGCTGTCGGGTTTCCACGGCTCGGTCGGCACGCTGGTGGTCACGGCTGGCTTTGCCGGGCTGTGGGTCGATAGCCGCTACTGGGAACAGGCGGAACACGAGCTGGCTGGAAGCGGCATCGAGCTGATGAAGCTGTTGCCGGGCAAGCCTGGTGCGCTGGAATGGCTGGGCGATCACGTCGAGACCAATGGCAGCGTGGCGGTAGACGGCGCGGTCATGGCCCTGGCTTCGGCGCGCCAGCTTGGCGACCGGCTGAAGGCGCGCGGGGCGCGACTGGTGACGGACAAGGACCTGCTGGGCCAGGTATGGGAAGGGCGCCCGGCGCTGCCAGGCAACCCGGTCTACCAGCATTTGCCACCGCACGCCACGGTAAGCCGTGCGGAAAAACTGGCGCAGTTGCGCCAGAGCGTGCAGGCCAAGGGGGCCGACTGGCATTTCATCGCCACCCTGGATGACATTGCCTGGCTGTTCAACCTGCGCGGTAGCGATGTGTCCTATAACCCAGTGTTCGTCGCCTTTGCCTTGATCAGCCAGCAGCAGGCCATCCTGTTCGTCGGCCAGGACAAGCTCGACGAACATCTACGCCAGGTGCTGGCGGCCGACGGTATCGAGGCGCGCGACTACGCCGAAGCAGGCAATGCCCTTGCCGCCATGCCGGCCGGCAGCCGATTGCTGGTCGACCCGGCCCGGGTAACCTGCGGCCTGCTGGATAACCTGCCGGCCGGGGTGGAACTGGTCGAGGGGCTCAACCCCAGCACCCTGAGCAAGTCGTGCAAAGGTGATGACGATCTGGTGCACATCCGCCAGGTGATGGAGCAGGACGGCGCGGCCTTGTGCGAGTTCTTCGCCTGGCTCGAGGCCAACCTCGGTCGGGAGCGGGTTACCGAACTGACGGTCGACGAGCAGTTGAGTGCCGCGCGTGCCCGCCGCCCAGGCTTCGTGTCGTTGAGCTTCTCGACCATTGCCGCCTTCAATGGCAATGGCGCGATGCCGCATTACCGTGCCACCGAGCAGTCGCATGCGGTCATCGAGGGCGATGGTCTGCTGCTGATCGATTCGGGCGGGCAGTACCTTGGCGGTACCACCGACATCACCCGCATGGTGCCGGTGGGCAACCCGAGCCTTGCACAGAAGCAGGATTGCACGCGCGTGCTCAAAGGCATGATCGCCCTGTCGCGGGCCACCTTCCCGCGTGGCGTGCTGTCGCCGTTGCTCGATGCCATTGCCCGGGCACCGATCTGGGCTGACCAGGTGGATTACGGCCACGGCACCGGGCATGGGGTGGGTTACTTCATGAATGTGCACGAGGGGCCACAGGTCATTGCCTACCAGGCGGCGCCCACGCCGCAGACGGCGATGCAGGTGGGCATGATCAGCTCGATCGAGCCGGGCACGTACCGCCCAGGGCAGTGGGGTGTGCGCATCGAGAACCTGGTGGTCAACCGCGAGGCCGGCAAGAGCGCCTTCGGCGACTTCCTGAACTTCGAGACCCTGACGCTGTGCCCGATCGATACCCGCTGCCTGGTGCCCGAACTGCTGGCCAGGGAAGAGCTGGACTGGTTGAACGGTTATCACGCCAAGGTACGCGAGCGCCTGGCGCCGTTGCTCAAGGGTGACGCGCTGGCCTGGCTGCAGGCGCGTACCGCGCCCTTGTAAGGTGGTAAATGAAAAGGGCAGCTTGCGAGCTGCCCTTTTTTTCTACTTGCAGATGACGATCATGCTGCGGCTGGTGTAACCCGCCGGGTTGATGCCGAACAAGTAGTCACCGGGTTCTTCATCGCTATCGCCCGAGCGTGCAATGACCCGGTAGCCGCGCGTGCTGCAGGAGCTTGCGGCCTTGCTGTAGCAGTTGTCCCACGAGGAAGACAGGCCGGAGCAATTGATATGCAGGCCCTTCTTGCCCCTTTTGACCTCAGTCTTGGCCGTGGCGGCACATCCAGCAATAGCCAAGATGGCCAGGATGAGCAAAATACGTTTCATTCCTGTCCTTAAATGCAGGGCGGATCAGCTGCCAGGCCCTGTCGTTATCGCTTCGGTTCTTCCTGAAATTTCCCCAGCGTCCGTGTTCGGTCCAGTAGATAGCGTAAAGATGATGATTCTGTGACAGCTTAATGAGCGAGACGGGTCGCTACAATCATTAATCCTGTCTCAAATGAAAATATTTCTCATATCAGTCTGCCGCGACGGCCGGGCTGGGTTCCTTGCGCATGGACAGGGTGGTGCCGACCGACGCGGTAATGATCGCCAGGATGGCCAGCCACTGGGTAATCGTCAGGACCTCGCCCAGGAACAGCAGGCCGGACAGGGCGCCGAAGGCTGGTTCGATGCTCATGAGGGTGCCGAAGGTGCGTGCCGGGATGCGCGTGAGGGCAACCATTTCCAGGCTGTAGGGCAGGGCGGTGGACAGCACCGCGACGCCCAGGGCCATGGGGATCACGGCGGGAGTGAGCAATGCGCTGCCGGCGTGGGCGATACCGATGGGGGCAACGAACAGCGCGGCGACCACAACGCCCAGTGCGGCACTCTGGATACCATGCTCGGCCCCGGCCCGCTGCCCGAACAGGATGTACAGTGCCCAGCACACGCCCGCGCCCAGGGCATAGGCTGCGCCGACCGGGTCGAGGGCCTGCCCGCCATGGCCGGCCGGCAGCAACAGCAGCAAGCCGACGATGGCCAGCGCAATCCACAGGAAGTCGATCGGCCGGCGCGAGGAGAAGATCGCCACGGCCAACGGGCCGGTGAACTCCAGTGCCACGGCGATGCCGATCGGTACCGTTTGCAGGGCCATATAGAAGAGGAAGTTCATGCCGCCCAGCGCCATGCCGTAGATGATGACGTTGCGCAGGGTGTTGCGGGTCATGCGCACACGCCACGGGCGCAGGATCAGCAGCATGATGATGCTGGCGAAGATCAGGCGCAGGGTGGTGGTGCCTTGGGCGCCGATGAGGGGGAACATGCTTTTGGCCAGGGAGGCACCGGACTGTATCGATGCCATGGCGATGAGCAGCAGGCCGATCGGGAAGAGGGTAGCGGCCAGGCTGCGGGGCTGGGTGTTCATTTCTGTGCAGCGATCCTTGAGCGGGGTGGGGGTGAGCAATATAGTGCGCAATTATGAGGATGGGGGGCAAGGTGCATGGCGTTGTATTTTCGGTGCCTGTGAGATCGGGCGCCGCCCGCGCGGCGCTCGATCTCACAGGCGCTGCAAGGCTTGCGGCGAGCACCTGGCGGCCCTGACGCGGTCTTTTTCAAAAAGATTCTAAATTATTGAAATTAAAGGTTGACCTCCTGAAACGCCGCCCTATAATGCGCACCACTCCAACGCGGTAGCGAAGCAAAACCAGTCACCCTGTTGAGTCAAGTGTTTGAAGCTAAACGAGTTTCTCGCAAAAAACTTCAAAATAAACGCTTGACAGCAAATGAGGAAAGCGTAGAATGCGCGCCTCGGTTGAGACGAAAAGCTCTTAACCAAACGCTCTTTAACAAATCGAATCAAGCAATTCGTGTGGGTGCTTGTGAGT
>NZ_NEJX01000036.1:0-20651 GCF_002113245.1 Pseudomonas sp. B13(2017) | reverse complement strand
TCGCCTCAACTATCTAACTCATTGAATCTCAAGGAGTTTGTCGTTCCGGCGTCGCTGGAAGTGGGGCGCATTATAAGGGGATTCGAGAGGGCGTCAACCCTTAATTTCAAGAAACTTTAATATCGCTGAAAAACAAAGCGGGGAGGCCTGTCGGCCTCCCCGCTTCTATATAGCTAAACCTACCGACTATCACTCAGCCTTGAGGGTAACCCGGGCAAACGACTTCTTGCCCGCCTGGCACACATGGGTAGCACCCAGCGCAAACATGAAGTCACGATCAACCACCGCACCATCGACCTTGACCGCACCACCACTCAGCAAGTCCCGCGCCTGCGCCGAGTTCTTCACCAGGCCAGCCCGGTTCAGTACAGCAGCAATCGGCAGGCTTTCGCCCGCAGCCACTTCGATTTCCGGCAGATCTTCCGGCAGCTCGCCTTCCTTCATACGGTTACCCGCGGCACGGTGAGCATTGGCCGCAGCCTCCTCGCCATGGAAGCGCGCAACGATCTCTTCCGCCAGCTTGATCTTGATATCGCGCGGGTTGGCACCATTGGCGACGTCGGCACGGAACTGCTCGATCTCTTCCATCGAACGGAAGCTCAGCAGTTCGAAGTAGCGCCACATCAGGGTATCCGGGATCGATACCAGCTTGCTGTACATCACCCCCGGCGCTTCCTGGATACCTACATAGTTACCCAGAGACTTGGACATCTTCTTCACGCCGTCGAGCCCTTCGAGCAGCGGCATGGTCACGATGTTCTGAGCTTCCTGGCCATAGGCGCGCTGCAGCTCACGCCCCATCAGCAGGTTGAACTTCTGGTCAGTACCACCCAGCTCGACATCCGCCTTCAGCGCCACCGAGTCATAACCCTGCACCAGCGGGTACAGGAACTCGTGGATGGCAATAGGCTGGTTGGTGGTGTAGCGCTTGTCGAAGTCATCGCGCTCGAGCATGCGCGCCACGGTGTACTGCGACGCCAGGCGAATGAAGTCGGCCGGGGTCAGCTTGTCCATCCAGGTGGAGTTGAACGCGACCTCGGTCTTGGCCGGATCAAGGATCTTGAACACCTGCTGCTTGTAGGTCTCGGCGTTTTCCAGCACCTGCTCGCGGGTCAGCGGTGGGCGCGTGGCGCTCTTGCCGCTCGGGTCACCGATCATGCCGGTGAAGTCACCGATCAGGAAGATGACCTGGTGCCCCAGGTCCTGGAACTGGCGCAGCTTGTTGATCAGCACCGTGTGCCCAAGGTGCAGGTCAGGCGCGGTCGGGTCGAAGCCGGCCTTGATGCGCAGAGGCTGGCCGCGCTTGAGCTTCTCCACCAGTTCCGACTCGACCAGTACTTCTTCCGCACCGCGCTTGATAAGCGCCAGCTGCTCTTCAACCGACTTCATAGACAAACCCGCAAGGCTCAGATTCAGGGGGAGCCAACCATACAAGATCGGCCGTCAATTACAAGTTTCGCAAAGGAATGTGACCCGAACACGGGCTTGCGGCGTCTACGCGCCCTTGCGTGAAAATGGATTTGGTTATATTTTATACAGTTATTTCATCTTCATCATGTCATTCATCTATTCCATTTCACCTTTTTCAAAGTCACCTTGCCCATGACCAACGAACCGCCTAAAGCGCCCCCGCTTTATCCGAAAAGCCATCTGTTGGCCGCCAGCGGCATCGCCGCCCTGCTCAGCCTGGCCCTGCTGGTGTTTCCCTCCAGCGAAGTGGAAGCCAAGAAAACCACCCTCAACCTCGAGCTGGAGAGCCCTGCCGAGCAGTTGAAGGACGAATCCCGCGCTGCGCCCCTGGTGCAGGCAGAAGGTGAGCAAGGCTCGCCATTCGCCCAGATCGAAGAGGCCGCCCCCGAGACCCAGAACGCCGAGCAGGAAGCCCCTGCCGCCGAACCGGTCGTCGAAGCCGCCAAGCAACCCAGCCACCGTGAAGTCACCGTGGCCCGGGGCGATACCCTGTCCACCCTGTTCGCCAAGGTCGGCCTGCCGAGCAACGCGGTGCACGACCTGCTGGCCAGCAACAAGCAGGCCAAGCAGTTCAGCCAGCTCAAGCACGGCCAGGTGCTGCAGTTCGAGCTCGACAAGGACGGCCAGCTGGCCAGCCTGCACAGCAAGGTCAGCAACCTCGAAACCATTCGCCTGACCAAGACCGACAAGGGCTATACCTTCAACCGCGAAATCAGCAAGCCGGTAGTGCGTACCGCCTACGCCCACGGCGTGATCAAAAGCTCGCTGTCGGCCTCGGCCCAGCGCGCCGGCCTGTCCCACAGCATGACCATGGACATGGCCCGCGTGCTGGGTTACGACATCGATTTCGCCCAGGACATTCGCCCGGGCGATGAATTCGACGTGGTCTACGAGCAGAAGGTGATGGACGGCAAGGTCGTCGGCACCGGTAACATCTTGTCCGCGCGCTTCACCAACCGCGGCAAGACCTACACCGCCGTGCGCTATACCAACAAGCAGGGCAACACCAGCTACTACACCGCTGATGGCAACAGCCTGCGCAAGGCCTTCATCCGCACCCCGGTCGACTTCGCCCGCATCAGCTCGCGCTTCTCCGCCGGCCGCAAGCACCCGATCCTTAACAAGATCCGTGCCCACAAAGGCGTCGACTACGCCGCCCCACGCGGCACTCCGATCAAGGCAGCCGGTGACGGCCGCATTGAGCTGGCCGGGCGCCGCGGTGGTTACGGCAACACCGTGATCATCCAGCACGGTAACCGCTACAAGACGCTGTACGGCCACATGCAGGGCTTTGCCAAGGGCATCAAGACCGGCGGCTCGGTCAAGCAGGGCCAGATCATCGGCTACATCGGCACCACCGGCCTGTCCACCGGCCCGCACCTGCACTACGAGTTCCAGGTCAACGGTGTGCATGTCGACCCGCTGAGCCAGAAAGTGCCGATGGCCGACCCGATCGCCAGGAACGAGCGCCAGCGTTTCCTGCAGCAGAGCCAACCCCTGATCGCCCGCATGGATCAGGAAAAGGCCACCCTGCTCGCAGCGAACAAGCGCTAAGCCCATGGCGCTCTACCTAGGGGTGATGTCCGGCACCAGCCTCGATGGCCTGGACATTGCCTTGATCGAACAAGGCGAGCAGCTCGCACTGCTCGCCACCCACTACCTGCCCATGCCCGGCGACCTGCGCCAGGAGCTGCTGGGCCTTTGCAGTAGCGGCCCTGACGAGATCGCCCGCGCTGCACTGGCGGAAAACCGCTGGGCCAGCCTGGCAGGCGAAGGCATCCGCCAACTGCTGGCCAGGCAAGGGCTGCAGGCCGGAGCCATCCGCGCCATCGGCAGCCACGGCCAGACCATCCGCCACGAACCTGCACGCGGTTTTACCGTACAGATCGGCAACCCGGCGCTGCTGGCCGAGCTTACCGGTATCAGCGTGGTCGCCGACTTCCGCCGTCGCGATGTGGCCGCCGGTGGCCAAGGTGCGCCACTGGTCCCGGCCTTCCATGAAACCCTGTTCAGCCACCTGGGCCAGCGCCTGGCCATTCTCAACGTGGGCGGTTTCAGCAACCTCAGCCTGATCGAACACGACAAGCCAGTCCACGGCTTCGACTGCGGCCCGGGCAACGTGCTGCTGGATGCCTGGATCGAGCGCAAGCGCGGCCAGGCCTACGATGCGGATGGGGCTTGGGCTGCCTCGGGCGTGGTGCAGGCCGACTTGCTCAGTGCACTGCTGGCCGACCCGTTCTTCGCCGGCAGCGGCCCGAAGAGCACCGGCCGCGAAGTATTCAACCTGCCCTGGCTGGATGGTCACCTGGCCCGCCTGCCCGCATACCGCGACGAGGACGTACAGGCAACATTGCTGGAACTGACCGCACGCAGCATCATCGACTCGTTGAGCAACGCCCAGCAAGACACTGAAGCGCTGCTGGTCTGCGGTGGCGGTGCGCGCAACGGCGCCCTGATGGCACGCCTCGGCCAGTTGCTGCCCGACGCCCGTGTCGCCAGCACCGGCGCCCATGGCGTGGACCCAGACTGGGTCGAAGCCATGGCCTTCGCCTGGCTGGCCCACTGTTGCCTGGAAGGCATCGCTGCCAATCGCCCTAGCGTGACAGCGGCCAAGGGCCTGCGCGTACTCGGCGCAATCTACCCGGCCTGAACGTTACGCCAGAAAGCAAAACGCCGCGCAATTGCGCGGCGTTTTCGTATGGCCAGGCCTCAGATCGAGAACGAGGAGCCGCAGCCACAGGTGGTAGCAGCGTTCGGGTTCTTGATCACGAAGCGCGAGCCTTCCAGGCCTTCCTGGTAATCCACCTCGGCGCCGGCCAGGTACTGGAAGCTCATCGGGTCGACCACAAGGGAAACACCTTCGCGCTCGACGATGGTGTCGTCTTCGGCCACGTCCTCATCGAAGGTGAAGCCATACTGGAAGCCCGAGCAGCCGCCACCGGTGACGAACACGCGCAGCTTCAGACGATCGTTGCCTTCCTCGGAAACCAGGTTCTTCACCTTTTGCGCAGCGCCGTGGGTGAATTCCAAAGCGGTGGGGGTGAAGGTTTCGACGCTCATGTTGATTCTCCCGGCGTGGTAGCCGCCATAAAACTCGATGACGCGCATTATCCGCTTTCCCGAGAAAATCGGTCAAGAATTGTGCGGCTTTAGTCGCGACCTACAAAAAGGCCCGCACGACGCGGGCCTTTTTGAACGCTGGCGGCTTACGGCAGCAGGCCCGCGTGTGACAAGCCCATGCGCTCGTCCAGGCCGAACAGGATGTTGAGGTTCTGCACCGCCTGGCCGGACGCGCCTTTGACCAGGTTGTCGATCACCGACAGCACCACCACCAGGTCACCACCTTGCGGGCGATGAACGGCAATGCGGCAGACGTTGGCGCCGCGCACACTGCGAGTTTCCGGGTGGCTGCCAGCCGGCATCACGTCGACGAACGGTTCATTGGCGTAACGCTTCTCGAACAGCGCCTGCAGGTCGACCGAGGTGTCGGCGACGGTAGCGTACAGGGTGGCGTGGATGCCACGGATCATTGGCGTCAGGTGCGGCACGAAAGTCAGGCCGATATCCTTGCCAGCGGCCAGGCGCAGGCCCTGGCTGATTTCCGGCAGGTGGCGATGGCCCTTCACTGCGTAGGCTTTCATGCTTTCGCCGGCCTCGCAGAACAGCGAGCCCACCGCCGCACCACGGCCAGCGCCGCTGACACCCGACTTGCAGTCGGCGATCAGGCGCGACGGGTCGGCCAGGCCAGCTTCCAGCAGCGGCAGGAAGCCCAGTTGGGTGGCGGTCGGGTAGCAACCCGGCACAGCGATCAGGCGTGCCTGGCGAATCTTCTCGCGGTTGACTTCAGGCAGGCCGTATACCGCGTCCTTGAGCAGCTCTGGCGCACCGTGCGGCTGGCCGTACCACTTGCCCCACTCGGCGGCGTCCTGCAGGCGGAAGTCGGCCGACAGGTCGATCACCTTGGTACCGGCCGCCAGCAGTTCGCCAGCCAGGGCGTGAGCAACACCGTGCGGGGTGGCGAAGAACACCACGTCGCAGGCGGCCAGGGTCTTGCTGTCCGGCACGCTGAACGCCAGCCCGTCATAGTGGCCGCGCAGGTTCGGGTACATGTCCGCCACTGCAACGCCCGCCTCGGAGCGCGAAGTGATGACCGCCACTTCGGCCTGTGGATGCTGTGCCAGCAGACGCAACAGTTCGACGCCGGTGTAACCCGTGCCGCCGACGATACCGACCTTGATCATAACGCTTGCCCCTTATCAACGAGCCGTCTGGAAAGCGCACGATAATAGGGGCGCAAGGCGCCTGTAACAACTCTTCGGGTGACCCTTCGGGCGCTTGACCACTACTATCTGACGACCGTGAATACCTGAAGGAACTCCCCCATGCTTTACCTATGGATCAAAGCGCTGCATATCGTCAGCGTGGTCTGCTGGTTCGCCGGCCTGTTCTACCTGCCGCGGCTGTTCGTCTACCACGCCCAAAGCCAGGACAGCATCAGCCAGGAACGCTTCGTGACCATGGAGCGCAAGCTGTTTCGCGGCATCATGAACCCGGCGATGATCGCCACCTACGTGTTCGGCGCGTGGATGCTCTACCTCACGCCCGGCTGGCTCAGCCAGGGCTGGCTGCATGCCAAGCTGACCCTGGTCATCCTGCTGACCGTCTACCATCACATGTGCGGCGCCCAGCGCAAGCGCTTCGCCAGCGGCAGCAACACCCGCAGCCACGTCTACTATCGCTGGTTCAACGAAGTGCCCGTGCTGTTCCTGCTGGGTATCGTAATTCTGGTGGTGGTCAAACCGTTCTGACATAGCCACCCGCT
This sequence comes from Pseudomonas sp. B13(2017), assembly GCF_002113245.1. Lineage (NCBI taxonomy): Bacteria > Pseudomonadati > Pseudomonadota > Gammaproteobacteria > Pseudomonadales > Pseudomonadaceae > Pseudomonas > Pseudomonas sp. B13(2017). The sequence continues at coordinate 14,359 of NZ_NEJX01000036.1, read as the reverse complement.
CAAGGAGCCTTGCCATGTCGTTACCTGCCTCCCTCGAACAACGCCTGCGCCTGCCCGTGGTTGCCGCACCGATGTTCCTGATCTCCAACCCCAGGCTGGTACTGGCCTGCTGCTCCAGCGGCGTGGTCGGCAGCTTCCCGGCCCTGAACCAGCGCGACAGCGCCGGCTTCAAGGCCTGGCTGGAGGAAATCGAGGCAGGCCTGGCACAGCTGCAGGCGCCAGCACCCTATGCCGTCAACCTGATCGTCCACCCGACCAACCCGCGCCTGCAGGCCGACCTGGCGTTGTGCGTGGAACACCGCGTGCCGATCGTCATCACCAGCCTCGGCGCGGTGAAGGAAGTGGTCGATGCCGTGCATGGCTACGGCGGCCTGGTGTTCCACGATGTCACCACCCGCCGCCATGCCGAGAAAGCCGCCGAAGCCGGTGTCGATGGCCTGATCGCCGTTGCTGCAGGCGCAGGCGGCCATGCGGGCACCTGGAGCCCGTTCGCCCTGGCCGCGGAGATTCGCCAGTTCTTCGACAAGACCCTGCTGCTGGCCGGCTGCCTCAACCACGGCCACGAGATCCTCGCCGCGCAAATGCTGGGGGCGGACCTTGCGTACATGGGCACCCGCTTCATCGCCACCGCAGAAAGCCAGGCCCCGGACGCCTACAAGCGGATGCTGCTCGATTCCCATGCCGCCGACATCGTCCACACCCCGGCGGTGTCCGGCGTTCCCGCCAGCTTCCTGCGCCCGAGCCTGGAACAGGCCGGCTATGACATGAACGCCATCAAGGACGGCCATGAGCAAGGCAAGCTCAAGCCGATCGACGACGAAGCCAAGGCCTGGAAGACCGTGTGGTCGGCGGGCCAGGGGGTCGGCGGTATAGACGACCTGCCCAGCGCCAGCGCGCTGATCGGACGGCTGCATGACGAGTACCGGGACGCCCTGGAACGCTGCCAGGCCCTGCGCGCCCGCACCCTGTAGCAAAAGGCAACACCTTGCCCGGCCAAGCTGTACACTAGGCGCCCTCTTCAGCCCCCAGGAGCCTTGCATGACCCGTTACGCCATGATCACTGGTGCTTCCAGCGGCCTGGGCCTGGCCCTGGCGGAAGCCCTGGCGCGGCGCGGGCGCAATCTGATCCTGGTGGCACGCCAGCGTGAAACGCTGGAACCGGTGGCCATCGAGCTGACCCAACGCTTCGGTGTCGAGGTGCTGTTCCGTGCCTGCGACCTCAGCCAGCCGTTGCGCCTGTCGGGCTTCGTGCTGGAGCTGGAGGAAGGCGAGCGGCGCATCGACCTGCTGGTCAATTGTGCCGGCCTGCGCACCTACGGGCCATTCCTGGCCCATGAGTGGGCCGACGAACAGGACCTGCTTGAAGTCAACGTGCTGGCCCTGAGCCGCCTGTGCCACGCCATCGGTAACCTGATGGCCGTGCAGGGCGGCGGGCAGATCCTCAATGTCGCCGGCCTGGCCGGGGTGGCGCCTGGCCCGTGGATGGCCGCCTATGCCGCCAGCAAGGCCTATGTGCTGAGCTTCTCCCAGGCCTTGCGTGAAGAACTCAAGCGCACCGGCATCAAGGTTTCGGTACTGTGCCCCGGCCCGGTGCGCTCCTCGCGCCGGCGCATTCCGCGGCTGGATGGCAAGCCACGCTGCCTCAGCCCTGAGGAAGTGGCGCTGTACACCGTGCGCGCGCTGGACAAGAACCGTGCACTGATACTGCCCGGCCGTCGCAACCGCTGGCTGGCGTTCGCCCCGCGCCTGCTGCCACGGTGGCTGGTGCGCAAGCTGGCAGGGGCCATCCACCGCCGCTATTGCCCGGTAGGCATGGAATAGCCACTGGGCGAGCGGCGCCCGGCTGAGTACACTCGGCCCGACCCTCACCATGGAGCAAGTGCTGTGGACGATTTATTCATCAAGATCATCAACCGGGAGATCCCGGCGAAGATCATCTACGAGGACGACCAGGTTCTGGCGTTCCACGATATCGCCCCCCAGGCGCCCGTGCATTTTCTGGTCATCCCGAAAAAGCACATCCGCACCCTCAATGACTTGACCGAAGAAGACAAAGGCCTGGCTGGTCACATCTTGTTCACCGCCCAGCGTCTGGCCAAGGAACTTGGCTGCGAGGAAGGCTTCCGCGTAGTGATGAACTGCAACGAGCAAGGCGGCCAGACCGTCTACCACATCCACATGCACGTGCTTGGCCAGCGCCAGATGCACTGGCCACCGGGCTGATCCACGGCAAGCGACCCTGCCACTATTGCGGTAAACTGTCGGGCACATTCTTGCGGAGGTGCCCGATGGCTACCGAACGTCACTACTCGCCGCTCGACCGCTTGTTGCTGCAGGCCGATACCGCCATGCGCACCTTGCTGCCCTTCAGCGGCCAACCCGCCCGCCCATCGCCGGCCATCGTCCAGCCGGACGTCGACCTGGACGAACAGCAGGCTCGTCATGTTGCCGGGCTGATGCGTATCAACCACACCGGTGAAGTGTGCGCCCAGGCGCTGTACCAGGGCCAGGCCCTGACCGCCAAGCTGCCCGAAGTGCGCAAGGCCATGGAACACGCCGCCGAGGAAGAAGTGGACCACCTGGCCTGGTGCGAACAGCGCATTCGCCAGCTGAACAGCCACCCCAGCGTGCTCAACCCGTTGTTCTACGGTATGTCGTTCGGTATCGGCGCACTCGCCGGGCTGGTCAGCGACAAGGTCAGCCTGGGCTTCGTCGCCGCCACCGAGCACCAGGTTTGCAAGCACCTCGACGAGCACCTGGAGCAGATCCCGCAGGAAGACGAAAAGTCCCGGGCCATCCTCGAGCAGATGCGCATCGATGAGGAACAGCACGCCGAGTCTGCACTGGAAGCCGGCGGTTATCGCTTCCCCGCCCCTGTTCGCTTTGGCATGAGCCTGTTGGCCAAGGTCATGACCAAGAGCACCTACCGTATCTGAAGGCATCACCATGACGGACCGTTTCGACGCCAAGGACCTGGCGCGCGCCGTGCAAGCCGGCATTCTCCAGCCGGGCCAGGACCAGGCCCTGCTGGCCTTCCTGCGCCAGCAGCCGGCACAGCGCGGCAGCTTCCAGCTGGCCCATGTCGCTTTCTACTTCGGCGCCATGCTGATCATGGCAGCCATGGGCTGGCTGCTCACCGAAGCCTGGATGCGCATCGGCGACTGGGCACTGCTGGTCATCGCCAGCCTCTATATCCTGCTGCTCACGCTGTTCGCCGTTAACCTGCAACGGCGCGTACAGCCCGTCGCGGCCGGGGTGCTGGCAGCAGTCGCGGTCAGCATCGTGCCATTGGCGGTGTTCGCCATCGAACGGCTGGCCGGGTGGTGGCCAATGGATGATGCGCAGGCAAACTATCACCAGTACTACACCTACGTGCAGAGCGGCTGGCTGGCAATGGAAGCAGCCACGGTGCTTGCCGGGCTGTTGATGCTGAGGCTGATCCCCTACCCGTTCATCGTCATGCCGATTGCCGTGGCCTTGTGGTTCATGTCGATGGACCTGAGCGAATGGTTCTTCGGCTCGCCATTCAGCTGGGAACAGCGCCGCGAGGTTTCGCTGTGGTTCGGGCTCGGGTTGCTGGTGGTGTTCGTCGGGGTGGACGGCCGCACCCGCGAAGACTACGCCCACTGGGGCTACCTGGCCGGGCTGGCGGCATTCTGGGGTGGGCTGACGCTGGTAGACAGTGGCAGCGAGCTGGGCAAGGCCCTGTACTGCCTGATCAATATCGCCCTGATGGGTATCGCAGTGCTGTTGCGTCGGTCGGTGTTCATGGTGTTCGGGGCGTTGGGCGTGGCGGCTTACCTGGGGTACCTGTCATACGAGGTGTTTGCCGACTCGCTGCTGTTCCCGGTGGTGGTGACCTTGATCGGGCTGGGGGTTATCGGGCTGGGGCTGGTTTACCAGAAGCGGCGGGAGCGGTTGAGCCGGGTGATGCGCGGTTGTTTGCCGGGATGGGTGCGGGCTGCGCTGCCGGCGCTTCGCAGCTGAAATTGTCGGGGCCGCTCCGCGCCCCATCGCCGGCAAGCCAGCTCCCACCTCGACCGCATTGACCTCAAGCCAGGTGCTATCCCTGTGGGAGCTGGCTTGCCGGCGATGGGCTGCAACGCAGCCCCGGAAGTCTGCGGTTCAGCCCAGCTCTACAATCTCGTACCCGTGGGTAATCTCAACCCCGGCACGCTCGAGCATGATCGAAGCTGAGCAATACTTCTCCGCCGACAGCTCTACCGCACGCTTGACCTGGGCCTCCTTCAGCCCACGCCCCTTCACCACGAAGTTCATGTGGATCTTGGTAAACACCTTCGGGTCTTCGCTGGCACGCTCGGCCTCCAGAAACGCCTCGCAGCTTTCCACCGCCTGGCGCGACTTCTTCAGAATGCTGACCACGTCAAAGCTGCTGCAGCCACCCAGGCCCAGCAACAGCATTTCCATCGGGCGCACGCCCAGGTTACGGCCGCCGGCCTCGGGCGGGCCGTCCATCACGACGACATGGCCGCTCCCCGATTCGCCGAGGAACATCGCCTCACCGGCCCACTGGATACGTGCCTTCATCTACCCGGACTCCTGATTTTCGGAAAAGGGTGTCAGCTTAGACCTTGTACGGCTGTGGGAAAAGCACGAGTCGTGTCGGTTTAGTACCGAAACATCCTGTAGTGTCTGATAAGCTGGCGCCAAATGACTGGCGCTTCCCGCCAGCCGACCTTTATAAAAAGCCTATGCGTCATATCGAACAGGATTTCGTGATGGTTGCTTCCGCCTTACCCGCCAAGATCAAGAACATCGACAAGCTGCTGGTGCACTGCCAGCGCCGTCGCTATACCGCCAAAAGCAACATCATCTGCGCCGGCGACCGGGCCGAGACACTGTCGTTCATCATCAAGGGTTCGGTCACCATCCTCATCGAGGACGATGACGGCCATGAAATGATCATCGCCTACCTCAACAATGGCGACTTCTTCGGCGAGTTGGGCCTGTTCGAACCGGTCGAGGGTGAACAGCAGCGCAGTGCCTGGGTGCGCGCCAAGACCGAATGCGAAGTAGCCGAAATCAGTTATGAGAAGTTTCGCGAACTGGCGCGCCAGGACCCGGAAATCCTCTATGCCCTGGGCAGCCAGATGGCCCAGCGCCTGCGCAACACCACGCGCAAGGTCGGCGACTTGGCGTTCTTCGACGTTACCGGGCGTGTCGCCCGCTGCCTGCTGGAACTGTGCAAGCAACCCGACGCCATGACCCACCCCGATGGCATGCAGATCAAGATCACTCGTCAGGAAATCGGCCGCATCGTCGGTTGCTCGCGGGAAATGGTCGGCCGCGTCCTCAAGGACCTTGAAGAACGCAGCCTGGTGCAGGTCAAAGGCAAGACTATGGTGGTCTACGGTACCCGCTAGTCCCTGGGCAGGTCGGCCAGTACCTTGGCATAGGCCTGCGACAGCCGCTCGAACCATGGGGCCGCAGGCGCCACTTCGTGCAAGGCGATGTGCGCATCAGCGCGGCAGCGCTGTTCCAGCTCGCAGCACTCGTTGAAGCGGTTGACCGCCGCCACCATCGATTCACGCTCGTTGTCCAGCAGCAGCGCACCGTGCACCAGCACCACCGGGCGCTTGCCACCCAGCCCCTGGCGCCAGCGCTGGGCGGTGCCCACCAGTTTGCGGCCATTGAGGTTGACGTTGTAGCGGCCATCGCAGAAGGCGCCGTCGATTTCGCCCACCGACGCCACCCCGCCCCACTCGCGCAGCACGTCACACAGCGGCAGGCACAGGCGCTCGTAGGCGTTTTCGATACGGCCGTGGTCGCCTTCGCTGCGGGGGGCAACATAGACCAGGGCAACGTTCACCGTGGCGTGTGATTGCGGCACCGGCTCGCCGCCGGTTTCGCGCAGCAGCACCGGCCAGCCGGCGATCGCCAGCTCCGAGCAGGCGGCTTCGAAATTGTCCAGACGGCTCATGCGCCGGGGCATGACCAGGGCGTGGTCGGTCGGGCGCCAGAACAGCACGCCACTGTCGCGCTCGCCGCGGCAGACGGCGGCCAGCAATTCCTGTTCGGCGTGCAGGCCTTGTTCTACGGTCAGGGCCAGGGGTTGATCGGTCATTGATCCACCTTTGATGTTGTTATTCAGGGCCTCTTCGCGGGCGAGCCGAAGCGTCGGACCGCCGCGAAGGGGCCACTACAGGCATACAAAAAAGCCGGCAATAACGCCGGCTTCATTTGATCAGTCCAGTTGCTGAACAGTCTTCTTCACCTGTTCCGGGAAGAACAACCGCTGCAGCTCCAACCCCGGCTGCTCGGCGCGCATGAACGCCTCACCGACCAGGAAGGAGTAGACCTCGTTGATCTCCATCAGCTCCACATCGGCCCGGTTCAAGATGCCACTCTCGGTAATCGCCAGGCGATCACGCGGAATACGCGGCAGCAGGTCGAGGGTGGTTTCCAGGCTGACCTCGAAGGTGTGCAGGTTGCGGTTGTTTACCCCCACCAGCGGTGTATCCAGGGTTTTCAACGCCCGCTCCAGCTCATCGCCGTCGTGCACTTCCACCAGCACGTCGAGGCCGACATCCTTGGCCGTGGCCGCCAGCTCGGCCATCTTCACGTCATCCAGCGCCGACACGATCAGCAGTACACAGTCCGCGCCCAGGGCCCGGGCCTCGACGATCTGGTACGGGTCAACCATGAAGTCCTTGCGGATCACCGGCAGCGACACCGCCGCGCGGGCCTGCTGCAGGTACTCGTCGGCGCCCTGGAAGTAGTCCACATCGGTCAGCACCGACAGGCACGTCGCCCCGCCCTTCTCGTAGCTGACGGCGATTTCCGCCGGCACGAAATGCTCGCGAATCACGCCCTTGCTCGGCGAGGCCTTCTTGATTTCGGCAATCACCGCCGGTTGCTTGCGCGCGGCTTGCTCGATCAGGGCCTTGGCAAAGCCTCGCGGGGCATCGGCAGCCTTGGCCAGGCCCTCCAGCTCGGCGAGGCTGACGCGCGCGCTGCGCTCGGCCACTTCCTGAAACTTGCGGGCGATGATCCTTTCCAGCACCGTCGGCACACTCATGCTTCGTTCTCCACCTTGAATACTGCAGTAAAGGCGCCCAACTCCTGCAGCTTCTCCCAGGCCAGCCCGGTGTGCAGTACGTCGTGGGCCAGTTCCACACCGGCTTTCAGGCTCATGGCATGGTCAGCGGCATACAGCGCCGCGCCAGCATTGAGCACGATCATCTCGGCGGCCTTCTGGCCGTTTTCGGTCTTGCGTCGGCCCAGTGCATCGCGGATCAGCTCCAGCGACGCCTGCGGGTTCTCGACGGCCAGGCCGTGCAGGCTCTGGCTCTTCATGCCGAGGTCTTCCGGCTCTACCCAGTATTCGGTGATTTCGCCATTCTTCAGTTCGGCGACGAAGGTCGGCGCAGCCAGGCTGAACTCGTCCAGGCCGTCCTTCGAGTGCACCACCAGCACGTGCTTGCTGCCCAGGCGCTGCAGTACTTCAGCCAACGGGCGGCACAGGGTCTGGGCAAATACACCGACCACCTGGTGCTTCACCCCGGCCGGATTCGTAAGCGGGCCGAGCATGTTGAACAGGGTGCGCAGCCCCAGGTCACGACGCGGGCCGGCAGCGTGCTTCATGGCCGAATGATGGCTTTGCGCGAACATGAAACCGATGCCCAGGCTATCGATGCAGCGGGCCACCTGGGTGGGCGTCAGGTTCAGGTAGATACCGGCGGCCTCCAGCAGGTCGGCACTGCCGCTCTTGCCCGATACCGCGCGGTTGCCATGCTTGGCCACGGTGCAACCTGCAGCCGCCAGGACGAACGACGAGGCGGTGGACACGTTGAAGATGTTGGCGCCATCACCGCCGGTACCGACGATATCGACCACGCCATCGAGGCTCTGCAGTTCGACCTTGTCGGCCAGCTCGCGCATCACCGACACCGCACCGACGATCTCGTCGATGCTTTCGCTCTTCATGCGCATGCCCATCAGGAAGGCGCCGATCTGCGCTTCGCTGCACTGGCCGGTCATGATCTGGCGCATGACGTCGCGCATTTCTTCGGTGGAAAGGTCCAGCTGGCCGACGATACGGCTCAACGCACTCTTGATATCCATGTTCGATCCTTAGCGGCGGCCGCCGGTCTGCTTGAGGAAGTTGGCGAACAGTTCGTGGCCCTGTTCGGTCAGGATCGACTCGGGGTGGAACTGCACCCCTTCGATATTCAGCGTCTTGTGGCGCAGGCCCATGATCTCGTCGACCAAACCATCAGCATGGGCGGTCCAGGCGGTCACTTCCAGGCACTCGGGCAAGGTTTCGCGCTTTACCACCAGCGAGTGGTAACGGGTCACGGTCAACGGGTTGTTGAGGCCGGCGAACACGCCCAGGTCACGGTGGTGTACCGGGCTGGTCTTGCCGTGCATCACCTGGCGGGCACGTACCACATCACCACCAAAGGCCTGGCCGATGGACTGGTGGCCCAGGCATACGCCAAGGATCGGCAGCTTGCCGGCAAAGTGCAGGATGGCCTCGATGGACACGCCCGCCTCGCTCGGCGTGCACGGGCCTGGAGATACGACGATGCGCTCGGGGTTGAGGGCTTCGATCTGGGCGATGGTCATTTCGTCATTGCGAATGACCTTTACCTCGGCACCCAGCTCGCCAAGGTACTGAACGACGTTGTAAGTGAATGAGTCGTAATTGTCGATCATCAGTAACATCGGGTTAAACCTCTTGAATCTACTGACTTCAGAATTCGAACCTTTCTGCACCAGCCAACAGGCGCGGCTTTGCCACAAGGGGCGGTAGACAGGAAGGCAAACGGGGGCGGGCCGGACGGGCCGGCAGGGGATAAAGTCAGGCGCGCCAACGCCAACGGGCGTGGGCCTTGATTACGCGCATCAAGAGTTTGCTGACGATCAACACAGGATAGGTCTCGCTCATACGTCCCGGCACAGTAGCCTACCGGGGCGGCGGGCGCAATATGCCTGTAAACACGGGGAAACGAATGGACTTGGGAGGGATGCACTGCGATTTGCTAAGGTCGATGGGGTTGTCCTGATAAAAACAAAGAAAAGGATGTTCCCTGATGCGAAAAGCACCGTTATTGCGCTTTACCCTCGCCTCATTGACGTTAGCCTGCAGCCAGGCCTTCGCGGCACCCTCGCCCTACTCCAGCATGATCGTGTTTGGTGACAGCCTCAGCGACGCCGGGCAGTTTGGCGGGGTGCGCTTCACCAACCGCGATGCCAATGGCAATTATGCGCCAGTGTCACCGATGATCCTGGGCGGGCGGCTCGGTGTGAGCCCGACCGAGCTTGGCCCTTCCACCTCCCCGGTCAATCCGGTGCAGGGCCTTCCCGACGGCAACAACTGGGCAGTCGGTGGCTACACCACCCAGCAGATCCTGGATTCGATCACCACTACCTCCGAGACCGTCATCCCACCAGGGCGCCCCGGCGCCGGGCAGGTACTGCGTGATAAACCGGGCTACCTGGCCAACGGCCTGCGCGCCGACCCCAACGCGTTGTATTACCTGACTGGCGGCGGCAATGACTTCCTGCAAGGCCTGGTCAACAGCCCGGCCGATGCCGTGGCCGCTGGCGCCCGCCTGGCCGCCAGCGCCCAGGCCCTGCAGCAAGGCGGTGCCCGTTACATCATGGTCTGGCTGCTGCCCGACCTCGGGCAGACACCGAACTTCAGCGGTACGCCGCAACAAAACCCGCTGTCGCTGCTATCCGGCGCGTTCAACCAGTCCCTGCTCAGCCAGCTGGGGCAGATCGATGCCGAAATCATTCCGCTGAACATCCCCGTGCTGCTGAGCGAAGCGCTGGCCAGCCCCGAGCAGTTCGGCCTGGCCAGCGGCCAAAACCTGGTCGGCACCTGCTACAGCGGCGAAGGCTGCGTGGAAAACCCGGTGTATGGCATCAACGGCGCCACGCCAGACCCGACCAAGCTGCTGTTCAACGACTCGGTGCACCCGACCATCGCCGGCCAGCAACTGATTGCCGACTACGCCTATTCGATTATCGCCGCCCCCTGGGAACTGACCTTGCTTCCGGAAATGGCCCACGCCAGCCTGCGTGCCCACCAGGACGAACTGCGCAACCAGTGGCAGACACCCTGGCAGGCAGTTGGCCAGTGGCAAGCCTTCGTTGCCACCGGCGCCCAGGACCTGGACTTCGACGGCCAGCGCAGCGCGGCCAGCGGCGATGGCCGCGGCTACAACCTGACCCTGGGCGGCAGCTATCGCCTGAACGATGCATGGCGCCTGGGCCTGGCCGGCGGCGTGTACCGGCAGAAGCTGGAAGCCGGCGCACAGGATTCGGACTACAAGCTGGACAGCTACCTTGCCAGCGCCTTCGCCCAATACCGCCAGGACCGCTGGTGGGCCGACGCGGCGCTGACCGCCGGGCACCTGGACTACAGCGACCTCAAGCGCACCTTCGCCCTTGGCGTGAACGACCGCAGCGAAAAGGGCGATACCGATGGCGAGGCCTGGGCGATGTCGGGGCGGCTGGGCTACAACCTGGCGGCCGAGAGCAGCAACTGGCAGCTGGCTCCGTTCATCAGTGCCGACTATGCGCGGGTGAAGGTGGATGGCTATGACGAGAAAAGCGGGCGCTCGACGGCGCTGGGCTTCGATGACCAGGAACGTACATCACGCCGTTTGGGCGTGGGGTTGCTGGGCAGTGTGCAGGTGCTGCCGAGTACCCGGCTGTTCGCCGAGGTGGCGCAGGAGCATGAGTTCGAGGATGACCAGCAGGATGTGACGATGCACCTGACCAGCCTGCCGGCGAATGACTTCACCCTGACAGGGTATACGCCGCACAGCGACCTGACCCGGGCGAGCCTGGGGGTGAGCCATGAAGTGGTGGCGGGGGTGCATTTGCGCGGCAACTACAACTGGCGCAAGAGTGATGAATTGACGCAGCAGGGGGTGAGTTTGAGCGTCAGCGTCGACTTTTGAATTGATGGGGCCGCTTTGCGGCCCTACGCGGGCTCGCCCGCTCCCACAGGTATTGCACAGGCCTTGCAGCATGTGATTTCGCTGTGGGAGCGGGCATGCCCGCGAAGGGCTGCAACGCAGCCCCCGATCAACTTATTTTGCCGAAGTCTGCTCAGCCAACGCCACCGCGCGGAACATCGCCCGGCGCTTGTTGATGGTTTCTTCCCACTCCAGCGCCGGCACCGAGTCGGCAACGATGCCGCCCCCGGCCTGCACATGCAGCTCACCGTCCTTGATTACCGCGGTACGGATAGCAATGGCGGTATCCATGTTGCCGTTCCACGCGAAGTAACCGACGGCACCACCGTAAACCCCACGCTTGACCGGCTCCAGCTCGTCGATGATCTCCATCGCGCGAATCTTCGGCGCACCCGAAAGCGTACCGGCCGGCAGGATCGCCCGCAGTGCGTCCATCGCCGTCAGCCCTTCGCGCAGCTGGCCAGTGACGTTGGACACAATGTGCATCACGTTGGAGTAACGCTCGATCACCATCTTCTCGGTCAGGCGCACGCTGCCGGTCGAGGACACGCGACCGACGTCGTTACGGCCCAGGTCGATCAGCATCAGGTGCTCGGCAATTTCCTTGTCGTCCGACAGCAGGTCGTCTTCCAGCGCGCGGTCGACCTCCTCGGTAGCGCCACGCGGGCGGGTGCCGGCAATCGGGCGTACGGTGACCAGGTTGTCCTCGACGCGCACCAACACCTCGGGCGAGCTGCCGACCACATGGAAGTCGCCAAAGTTGAAGAAGTACATGTACGGCGTCGGGTTGAAGCAGCGCAGCGCGCGGTACAGGTCGATTGGCGCAGCCTTGAAGTCGATCGACATGCGCTGCGACGGCACCACCTGCATGCAGTCACCGGCCAGGATGTATTCCTTGATGCGGCCGACGGCGTTCTCGTAATCCTCGCGGGTATAGCTGGAGCGGAATTCCGGCTCGGCAGCCTGTGGGCCACTCAGGTCCAGGCCACGGCGTGGGGTGATTGGCTGACGCAGGGTTTCCAGCAGGCCTTGCAGGCGTGCCTGGCCCTGTTCGAAAGCCTGCTCTTCAGCCGGGTCGACCAGCACGATCGCGTGCATCTTGCCCGCCAGGTTGTCGAACACCACCACCGCATCGGACACCATCAGCAGGATATCCGGCACACCCAGCGGGTCCGGGTTGGGGCTGGCGCCCAGGCGCTTTTCCACATAGCGCACGCAGTCGTAGCCGAAGTAACCGACCAGGCCGCCGTTGAAGCGCGGCAGGCCAGGGATATCGGCGACCTTGTAACGGTCCTTGAAGGTTTCGACGAAGGCCAGCGGGTCTTCGACATCGTGGCTTTCCACCTCCACGCCATCCTGCAGGATGCTGACGTGGTAGCCGTGCACACGCATCACCGTGCGCGACGGCAGGCCGATCATCGAGTAACGGCCCCATTTCTCGCCGCCCTGCACCGATTCGAGCAGGTACGAGTTGGGCTGGTCGGCCAGTTTCAGGTAGATCGACAGCGGCGTGTCGAAGTCGGCCAGGGTTTCGCAGGCCAGGGGAATGCGGTTGTAGCCGGCAGCGGCCAGGCGCAGGAATTCTTCGCGGGTCATGGGTAGCCTCGTGGCAAGCAGCAATAGGTCAGGCAAACGGACGGGCCGGCACGCGCCGGCAGGCTGAAGTCAGGCGCGCCAACGCCAACGGGCCAGGGCCTTGATGACTTTCATCCAGAATTTGCCGGTAACCGCCACGGTGGACTCTCTGTCTTGTGAGGCTTGAAGGTCCGCCAACGTTATCCCAGTGGCCGGGTCTGCGCAACCGGGCAGCAATGCGCGCAGGTCGTCGATCACCAGGCTGGGGGCTTCGTCGTGGATCGGTCGGCCGTGGTTGTAGCCGTAGGTCAGGCCCACGCACTGCACGCCAGCCGCCTTGGCCGCCAGCACGTCACTGCGTGAATCGCCGACAAACAGCGACTGCTGCGGGGTGACACCGGCCATCTGCATGACGAACAGCAGCGCCGCAGGGTCGGGTTTTTTCTGCGGCAGGGTGTCGCCGCCGATGATCCAGCGGAAGTAGTTGCCGATCTTCATCTGGTCCAGCAGCGGGCCAACGAAGCGCTCGGGCTTGTTGGTGATCAGCGCCATTTCCACGCCCTGCTTGCGCAGCCAGCGCAGGGTGTCCTGCACACCGGGGTAGACCACGGTCAGTTCGTGGCTTTCGGCATAGGCTTCCATGAACAGCGCCAGCGCCTGGTCGGCCAGCGCATCGTCCACGGCAGCGTGGTCGATGCCACCAGCCAGCGCCCGGCGCACCAGCACCTGGGCACCGTTGCCCACCCAGTGGCGCACCGCCTCCAGGCCGGCAGGCGGGCGCCCCAGTTCGAGCAGCATGCGGTCCACGGCGGCGGCCAGGTCTGGCACGGAATCGATCAGGGTACCGTCCAGATCGAACATCACCAGCCTGGGCAGCGTCCCCGGGAACAGCTGCTCGAAGCCGCTCATGGGCGGGCCTGAGCCAGTTCGGCACGCATCCTGGCGATGACTTCCTGGTAGTCCGGGGCGTTGAAGATTGCCGAGCCGGCCACGAAGGTGTCGGCGCCAGCGGCAGCGATCTCGCGGATGTTGTTGACGTTGACGCCACCGTCGATTTCCAGGCGGATATCACGGCCGCTGGCGTCGATCAGCGCACGCGCCTCGCGCAGCTTGTCGAGGGTGCCAGGGATGAACTTCTGCCCGCCGAAGCCTGGGTTGACGCTCATCAGCAGCACCATGTCGACCTTGTCCATCACGTACTTCAGCGCGTCCAGGCTGGTGGCCGGGTTGAACACCAGGCCGGCCTTGCAGCCACCGTCCTTGATCAGCTGCAGCGAACGGTCGATGTGCTGCGAGGCTTCCGGGTGGAAGGTGATGTAGGTGGCACCAGCTTCGATGAAGTCGCCGATGATGCGGTCGACCGGGCTGACCATCAGGTGCACGTCGATCGGGGCGGTGACACCGTACTTGCGCAGGGCGGTGCAGACCATCGGGCCGATGGTCAGGTTGGGGACGTAGTGGTTGTCCATGACATCGAAGTGGACGATGTCGGCACCCGCGGCCAATACCTTGTCGACGTCCTCGCCCAGTCGGGCGAAATCGGCGGAGAGAATGGAGGGGGCAATAGCGTAGGGCTGCATGGCGCACCTGTTGGCAGAATCACGGTGGCGCGCATTGTAACCCAGGGAAGCGGATGAAGGCTGATTAGCATCAACCTGTTCCGGCCTCTTCGCGGCTAAAGCCGCTCCCACAGGGACCGCGCAGGCATCGAAAGCTGCACAAATCCTGTGGGAGATTCTATGGTTGTGGGCAATGCTTTTTGCCCCCTTTGCTCATGTATTCGCCTTGAGTCTTCATCAAGGCGAATGCAATTCTGGCCAGCTTTCGGG
>NZ_NEJX01000035.1:0-25783 GCF_002113245.1 Pseudomonas sp. B13(2017) | reverse complement strand
TTGTCGCTGTACCTGTGGGAGCGGCCTTGTGTCGCGAAAGGGCCGCAACGCGGCCCCAGGATTGATGCGCAACAGTTGAAATTGCTGGGGCTGCTTTGCAGCCCTTTCGCGACACAAGGCCGCTCCCACAGGGATCGCGCCAACGTTTGGAATTTGAGCAAGACAGTTGCTCCCACTGGTACCACACAGTATTCGAACCCTGTGCAATCCCTGTGGGAGCTGGCTTGCCGGCGAATGGGCTGCAAAGCAGCCCCGGATGCCACCGATCAACGCCAAGGAGCCCCCGATGATCAAAGCCCCCGCCTGGCTGCAGATCCTCTCCCGCAGCTGTGCCGCACTGCTCGGCGGCTATGCCCTCAGCTACGCCGCCAGCGCCTGCCTGGCCCGCATCCTGCCGCTGGCTGCCGCCGATGCGGTCATCGTCGCGACCTTGCCGGCCTTCATCTTCTACACCGCCGCCATCCTCTGGGCCTTCGCCTGCAGCGATGCCCTGCGTGCCTGGGCCCCGCTGGCTGTGGCCGTACCGCTTGCCCTGATCGGCTTCTGGCCGCAGGCACTGGAGTGGCTGGCATGAAGAACACCTTCACCCAATCGATGGCCTGGCTGCACACCTGGGCCGGGCTGATTTTCGGCTGGCTGCTGTTCGCCATCTTCGTCACCGGCACCCTGGCGGTATTCGACAAGGAACTCGACCACTGGATGCAACCGGAAATCCCGGCCACCGAGGTACCCCAGGCCGACGCCGCGCGGCGCGCCATTGCCTACCTGCAGGCCCACGAGCCGCAGGCTGGCAACTGGGGCATCAGCCTGCCGAGCGAGCGCTCGCCCGGGTTGCGCGTGTCCACCGGCGAGCGTCGCCATGGCCCCACCGTACAGCTCGACCCGCGCACTGGCGAGGCCATCGAGGTGCGGGACAGTGTTGGTGGCAACTTCTTCTTCCGCTTCCATTTCACCCTCGACCTGCCACGCAACTGGGGCATCTTCGTGGTCGGCGCGCTGGCGCTGGTGATGCTCGCGGCGCTGGTCACCGGTATCGTCATCCACAAGAAGATTTTCAAGGAGTTCTTCACCTTCCGGCCGAACAAGGGCCAGCGCTCGTGGCTGGATTTCCACAACGCCAGCGCGGTGCTGTTGCTGCCGTTCCACCTGATGATCACCTACACCGGCCTGGTGATCTTCATGCTCATCTACATCCCGGCCGGGGTCGATGCGCTGTTCGCCGGCGACAATCGTGCCTACTTTCAGGCCCAGGGCAATGCCCGCCTGGAGCAGCCCCGCGGCCTGGCCAGGCAACCGGCCGCGCTGGTCGATGTCGCGCCATTGCTGGCCCAGGCCGAGGCGCGCCTGGGGCCGATTGGTGGCCTGAATATCCGCAACCCCAACACGGCGGCGGCGCGTATCGAAATACGCCCCGGGCTGGGCAACCGCATTGCCTTGGCCAAGGGCCAGGCCATGGTCTTCGATGGTGTCAGCGGGCAGTTGCTCGGCGACGTCGCCGAATGGCGCGCGGCGCCATTGACCCAGCGGGTCATGGCCGGCCTGCATTTCGCCCAGTTTGGCGGCTACCCGATGCGCTGGCTGTATTTTGTCTGCGGGCTGGTCAGTTGCCTGATGATCGCCAGCGGGCTGGTGCTGTTCTGCGTGAAGCGTGGGCGCAAGTACACCAGCGCCGAGGCTTCGGTGCGGCGTTGGTACCGAGTGGCGGAGGTGTGCAACGTGGGTTTCGTCAGTGGCCTGTTGTTGGCGTGCGTGGGGTTGCTGTGGGCCAGCCGTGTGCTGCCGGTGGAACTGGCGCAGCGGGAGAGCTGGGAGGTTCGTGCGTTCTTTGGTGTATGGCTGCTGGCGCTGTTGCATGCCGGTATCAGGCCGGTACGCCGGGCCTGGGTCGAGCAACTGCTGCTGACCGCGTTGCTGTGCATTGGCCTGGGTGCGTTGGGTGGCTTGGGCGACGCCATGCGCCTGGGGGTGGTGGCCTGTGCCTTGGTGTTGGGTGTATTGCTCGGGCTGCTGGCCTGGCGCGTATGGCAGGCGCAGTGGGTGCCGCAGAAGGCCAGGGCAGGGCGGCGGATGGAGGCCGGGGCATGATGATGTGGGTCATGGGCAGCGTGTTGTTCGCCTACGCTGGCATGCTGGGGCTGTGCCAGGGGCTGGAGCGGCATTACAAGCAGGTATGGAACCGCATCTGCCCGCGGGTGCTGCGTGTCGGCTTGCGCGCGGCCGGCTGGCTGGCGTTGCTGGCCAGTCTGGTGCTGTGTGCCCAGGCCTGGGGCTGGGCCATGGGGCCGGTGGCCTGGTTTGCCGTGATGTCGCTGGCGGGGATGGTGCTGGTATTGCTGCTGCCATACTGGCCGCGGCTGGCGGTGGGGTTGGTGGCAGCGGTGCCGGTTTGGGGACTGATGCTGCTGATGATCTGACCAGGCCCCATCGTCGGCGCAGCCGGTGCCAGGTTGTTGCGGTAAAAAGTGCCAAGGCATGTTAAACCTTGCGCCCCGACCCGCTGCGAGAGAAACCCGGTGAAAGCCGTCCGTCTGACCCTGATCTGCCACGCCCTTACCCAGGCCCAGAAGACCGGGCGCCTGCACCGTGCCGACGATGGCATCCTGCCGTTGGGCCAGCAGCCTTTCGCCGACCTTTCCGGTGTGCCGGTGCTGACTGCACCAGAGCGGCGAGCCTGCGAGACGGCGGCGTGGTTTTCGGGACCGGTGCAGGTCGAGCCGGCCTTGGCCGATTGCGACCTGGGGCGTTGGCAAGGGCTGACGCTGAAGCGATTGCAGGCCGAGCAACCGCAGGCGATGGCCGAATGGCTGCAGGCCCCGGCCAGTAATGTGCACGGCGGCGAGTCGTTCGCCGTGCTTTGCCAGCGCATCGCCGCCTGGTTGGCGGCCTTCGACAGGCCGGGTGAATGGGTGGCGGTTACCCACCCGATGGTCATGCGCGCCGCGCTGGTGCACGTACTTGGCTGCCCGATGAGCGCCAGTCAGCGGGTCGACGTGTTGCCGCTGTCGCGCCTGGAGCTGAGCTTTACCGGGCAGTGGCGCCTGCGCCTGGGCTGAAGGTCAGAACGCCAGCTTGTAGCCGATCAGCAGCAGCATCGCCGCCAGGCACGGACGCAGCACGCGGTCGGAAATCCGCCCGGTGAGGTGGCTGCCCAGGTAGATGCCTGGCAGCGAGCCCAGCAGCAGGTAGCCCAGCAGCGACCAGTCCATGTTGCCCATGCCGGCATGGCCCAGGCCCGCCACCAGGGTAAGTGGCACGGCGTGGGCGATTTCGGTACCGACCAGGCGGCGGGTGACCAGGAACGGGTACAGCAGGAACAGCGCCACGGTACCCAGTGCGCCAGCACCGATGGAAGTGAGGGTGACCATCACCCCCAGCACCACGCCGGTGAGCACGGTAAGGATGTTCAGGCTGCGGTCGCTGAGGTGGTAGTGGTCACCGGCATGGCGGCTGGCGAAGGCCTGCAGGCGCGATTTGAACAGGATGGCCAGCGCGGTCAGAATCAGCACCACCGCCAGGCCTTGCTTGATGACGGCGTTGAGCGCCGAGGTGTCGGTGTGCAGGGTGCTGAGGAACCACAGGGTCAGCGCCGCAGCGGGCACGCTGCCCAGGCTGAGCAGGCCGGTGATCTTCCAGTCGACGTTCTTGTTGCGCGCATGCACCCAGACGCCACTGGCCTTGGTGATGGCGGCGTAGAGCAGGTCGGTGCCGACGGCTGTTGCCGGGCTGATGCCAAACCACAATAGGATCGGGGTCATCAGCGAGCCGCCACCGACGCCGGTCATTCCGACGATGAAACCCACGACCAGGCCCGCAATGGTGAAACCGAAAGAACCTACATCCATACGCTACTCGACTGCCCAACTTTGCCCGTTATCGGATGCAGCCCAGCATATAGATTTTTTTATAGCCAAATAGACTTGTTCGTTATTAGGTTATAACCGGGTGCTTGCCTGCCAGGGCCCTATCGCCGGCAAGCCAGCTCCCACAGGTACTGCACAGGCCCTGAGGTTGATGCGGTCGGTGTGGGAGCCGGCTTGCCGGCGATAGGGCCCTGGCAGGCAGCACCGAGTCAGCGATCGGTCATCACCACCATCACATGCGCATCTGCGCCATCGTCACTTTCCGACAGGTAGATATGCCCCACCTGGCTGTCGAAATACGCCGTCTCCTGCGGCCCGATGCTCACCGCTTCGCCGGTTTCGAACTCGATACGAACGCGCCCGCTTAGCACCAACGCGAACTCTTGCCCGGGGTGGCGGATAAAATCGTCGAACTGGCCGCGTTCACGGGCAATGATGCGGGCATAGGCGGGTGTCATGCGCCGTTCGGGGAAGTCGCCGGCGATCGGGTGGTAGTCATAGGTGCCGGTCGAGTAGCCCGCCGCCGCCGGCAGTGAATCGACCACCACGGTCACCGGTGCCGGTGCTGTGACCGTGCCGCTGGCCCGCAACAGCTGGGCAATGTCGACATTCAGCGCCCGGGCGGCAGCGGCCAGTTTTTCGTAGCTGACCGAGACCTGCGCCAGTTCCATCTTCGACAAGGTGGACAGCGGTACGCCGCTGGCTTCGGACAATTGCTTGAGGGTCATCTGGCGCGCCTTGCGCACCTGGCGCAGGCGCTGGCCGACTACGGCACGGTCCAGCAGGGGTAGGGCAGCGGGCATTCGGGGTCTCGGCATGCGGCGTTGGTCGGGCATCTTACCTTGGACCCTTGCGTATTCGTAAATTCTCATATATTAGAATTCTCATAAATGATAATTAGCCTGGCAGGAGCGTGCATGACCCCGATCTACGACACCCTGATCATCGGCGCCGGCATTGCCGGTGCATCCCTGGGCTATCGCCTGGCCGGCCAGCAGAAGGTGCTGCTGCTCGAGCGCGAGGCACAGCCTGGCTACCATTCCACCGGGCGTTCGGCAGCCATGTTCATGGAGGCCTACGGCACCCCGCAGATCCAGGCGTTGACCCGCGCCAGCCGGGCCTTCTACGAAGCACCACCGCAGGGTTTCTGCGAGCACCCGCTGCTGGAACCGCGTGGCTGCCTGTACGTCGCCAGCCTGGAACAGCGCACGCTGCTCGAGCAGACCCATGCGCAGAACCTGGCCAACGGCACCGAGGTCAGCCTGCTCGACCGCGACGCCGCCCTGGCCCTGGTGCCGAGCCTGCGTGGCGAGAACCTGGCCGGCGCGGTGCTCGAGGCGGGGGCCATGGACCTGGACGTACATGCCCTGCACCAGGGCTTCTTGCGCGGCTATCGCGCCGCTGGCGGCGAACTGCGCTGTAACGCCGAGCTTGTCCAGGCCTGGTATCTGGATGACCTGTGGCAGGTGCAGCTGGGCGATGGCAACCGCATACAGGCGCGCCAGCTGGTCAATGCCGCTGGCGCCTGGGCCGACCGTGTGGCCGAGCAGTGCGGCGTGGCGCGTATCGGCCTGCAACCCTGCCGGCGCAGTGCCTTTACTTTCCCCGGCCCGGCAGACCAGGACTTCGCCCGCTGGCCTGCGGTAATCGGCGTAGACGAAAGCTTCTACTTCAAGCCCGACGCCGGCCAGTTGCTGGGTTCGCCGGCCAATGCCGACCCGGTCGAACCCCAGGACGCCGCGCCCGAGGAGCTCGACGTGGCTTTGGGCATCTACAACATCGAGGCCATGACCACCCTGGCGATCCGCCGGCCGAGCCACACCTGGGCCGGGCTGCGCTCGTTCGTCGCCGACGGCGACCTGGTGATCGGTTTCGATGTGCACGCGCCAGCGTTCTTCTGGCTGGCGGCACAAGGTGGCTATGGCATCCAGTCGGCTGCGGGCGCCTCGCGCCTGGCTGCCGACCTGCTGCTGGGCCAGCCCCTGTGTCCAAGCCTTGTCAGCCAGGGGGTGGCGCCCGAGCGCCTGTCCCCGGCCCGTTTCCAGCAATCCTGAAAGGAGCATCCCATGAGCAATGATATCCAGCGTTTCCCCAGCAGCCTGCCGTTCCCGTTCTCCCGTGCGGTGAAAGCCGGCGGCTTCCTGTTCCTGTCCGGCCAGGTGCCGATGAGTGCCGGCGGCGAAGTGGTGCGCGGTGACATCCAGACCCAGACCCGCGCCGCCTGCGAGCGCATCGGCGAAAGCCTGGCGGCCTGCGGCGCGCGTTTCGACCAGGTGGTCAAGGCCACGGTGTGGCTGTCGGACATGAGCCACTTCGCCGGTTTCAACGAGGTGTACAAGGAGTTCTTCGGCGCAGCGCTGCCGGTGCGCTCGACCGTGGCCTCGGCATTGGCGCTGGGGGTGGATGTGGAGATCGAAGTGCAGGCGTTTGTCGGAGATTTTTGACCGAACAAATCGCCCATGTGGGAGCGGCCTTGTGTCGCGATAGGGGCGCGGAGCGGCCCCAGGATTTCTGCATTGCTGCACAGATCGCCGGGGGCCGCTCTGCGGCCCTTTCGCGACACAAGGCCGCTCCCACAAAAGCGATGTGGTGGCAGTGAGACAACAACAATAAATCCAGAGGTTCACATGCAAGAGCAGCTGAAGATTGCCGGCGCGTTTGTCGGCGTGATCGTGGGGGCGGGGTTCGCTTCGGGGCGGGAACTGTTGTTGTTCTTTGTCGATTTCGGTGTGTGGGGGCTGGTCGGTGCGCTGGTCAGCGCAGCCTTGTTCACCTTCCTCGGCATGGCCCTGGCGGGGCTGGGCAATCGCCAGCAGGCCACTTCGCACAAGGATGTGATCCAGGCCATCTGCGGCCGTCACCTGGGCCTGTTCGTCGACTGGCTGATCACCTTTTTCATGTTTGCCGTCACCGTGGTCATGCTGGCCGGTGGTGGTGCCTTGCTGGAGCAGCAGTTCGGCATCCCGGCGCTGGCCGGCAGCGTGATGGTGACGCTGGTGGTGGTGGGCATCGTGTGCCTGGATGTGCGCAAGGTGATCCTCGCCATCGGTGCCATCACGCCGTTGCTGATCCTGGTGGCCTCGGCGATTGCGTTGTACGCCGTGTTCAGCCGGGAGCAGAGCTTCGCCCAGCTCGACCAGCTGGCCAGCCAGCAACAGGCGGGCACCCGTCACTGGCTGCTGGGGGCGTTCCTGTACGTGTCGTACAACATCGTTGCCGGCGCGCCGATCCTGGCCATCCTGGGCGGCTCGGCCAAGGGCGAGAGAACCGCGGTATGGGGTGGGCTGCTCGGTGGTGCAGCACTGGGCGGCCTGATGCTGGTGATGAGTGCCGGGCTGTTGTCGCGCCTGGACAGCGTGGCTGACCTGCCGATGCCGATGCTGTCGATCGCCAACGAAGTATCGCCACTGCTGGGGCTGGTGATGTGCCTGATCATCTTCGGCATGATCGTCAACACCGCGGTGGGTACGTTGTTCTCGTTTCTCTCGCGGCTGATGCCGGCGGGGACGGCGAAGTTTCGCTGGGGCTCGGTGGTGACCGGGGTGGTGGCGTTCGGCTGCAGCCTGGTGGGGTTCATCAGCCTGGTGGGTGAGGTGTACCCGCTGTTCGGCTACCTGGGCTTCGTGCTGATGGCGGCGGTGCTGCTGGCCTGGGTCCGGCGGAGCAAAGTGGTTAAAGCGGCGGTGGCGTAGGGGGCTGCTGCGCAGCCCGATCGCGACACAAGGCCGCTCCCACAAGGACCGCATGGCACCTGTGGGAGCGGCCTTGCGTCGCGATTGGGGCGCAGAGCGCCCCCCTGGGCCATCAGATTCTGAAGCTGCCTACCAGCTGCTTCAGACGCCCGGCCTGCTGGGCCAGTTGGTCGCAATGGCGCAGGGTCTCGTTGAGGTTCTCCACCCCTTGCTGGTTCAGGGCGTTGATCTGGGTGATGTCCAGGTTGAGGCTCTCGACCACAGCGGTCTGCTCTTCGGTAGCGGTAGCCACCGATTGGTTCATGCCATCGATCTCGCCAATGCGCTGGGTCACGCTGGCCAGGCGCTCGCCGGCCTCGTTGGCCACCTGCACGGTCTGCTCGCTGGAAACCTGGCTGGTGTTCATGGTGTGCACCGCTTCGCGCGAGCCTACCTGCAGGCTGGTGATCATGCGGTGGATTTCTTCCGCCGATTCCTGGGTGCGGTGCGCCAGGTTGCGTACCTCGTCGGCCACCACGGCAAAGCCACGGCCGGCCTCACCGGCACGGGCCGCTTCGATGGCGGCGTTCAGCGCCAGAAGGTTGGTCTGCTGCGAGATGCCCTTGATCACATCGAGGATCTTGCCGATTTCGTCAGTGCTGGCGTTGAGCGTTTCGATTTGCGCGCAGGACTCGCTGATGCGCTGCGACAGGGCGGTCATGGCGCTGATCGCTTCTTCGACCACTTCACGGCCACCGTGGGCCTGTTCGCTGGCACCGCTGGCATGCTGCGAGGCATCGGCGGCGTTGCGGGCGATTTCCTGGGTGGCGGCACCCAGTTCGTTGATTGCTGCGGCCACGCTGTTGGTGCGCATGCTTTGCTCTTCGGAACCGGTGATCGACGCATTGGAGGCATTGACCACCTTTTCCGACAGGTCGTGCACCAGGCGGGTTGCCGAGGACACTTCGCTGATCGAGGCATGGATGCGCTCGACGAAGCGGTTGAACGAAGTGGCCAGTTCGCCGAACTCGTCCTTGTTCTGCACGGTCAGGCGGCGGGTAAGGTCACCTTCGCCCTCGGCGATGTCGCGCATGGCGCGGCCCATGGTGGTCAGCGGGCTCATCAGCACCGGGATCAGCAGGCCGAGAAGGCCGGCGATGGCCGCCACGGCGATCAGCATGGCGATGATCGCCGAGGTGCGGAACTGGCTGAGCGCGGCGTAGGCCTTGTCCTTGTCGATCGACAGGCCGATGTACCACTGTGCCGAAGGCAGGCCCGCCACCGGGGCGAAGGAGATGATGCGGTCCTGGCCATTGAGGGTGACATCCTGCATGCCGGCGGCGACTTGCAGGTTGCTGCCGGGGTAGATGTCCTTGAGGTTCTTCATCACCTGGTCTTTGTCGGGGCTGACGATCACCTGGCCATTGCTGTCGGCCAGGAAGGCGTGGCCGATGCCGCCGAAATCGACCGAGTTGATGATCTCGACCAAGGTGTCGAGGGTGACGTCACCGCCGACCACACCGATCAGCTCGCCATTGCCCTTGCTTTTCACCGGCGTGGCGATGGTGACCATCAGGCCGCCGACAGCACCCTGGTACGGGGCAGTCAGCACGGTCTGCCCGGCGCTGGCCGCGGCGCCGTACCAAGGGCGCTGACGTGGGTCGTAACCGGCCGGCATCTGTGTATCGGGGCGCTGGGTGAACACACCATTGGCCTGGCCCAGGTAGGTGAACAGGAAATTGCGCGTGTAGGACGGCTGCTCGATCAGCCCGGCCAGAGTCTCGCCGGCACCTTGCTGGGCGATGTCCTGGGCCAGGTTTTCCAGGACCAGGATGCGCCCGCTCATCCAGTTCTGCACGCTGCTGGCGGTCAGTGCGCCGGACTGCTGCACCGAAGCTTCGATGTTCTGGCGAATGGTGTTGCGTTGCAGGTAGTCGTTGTAGAGCGTGAACAGGGCAAATGCCAGGACTACGACGCCGCAGGCGCTGAGCAGGATCTTGTGGCGAAATTTCAGGTTCATGTTTCGAGACCTTGGGCCAATGAGGGGAGGGCGCAGCGCGCTCATGACGCATTGCGCAACCTATCGTTCGGGATATCGGCTCAAGGGGTAAAAGATTGAAGTGCTTACAGAAATTTCTTACGGTCATTTCGACGGACGGCATTCACTGGCTACACAACTGCTCGATCAACAGGCGTGCAGCCTGCTGCAACGGTTGTTGCTTGCGCCAGAAGATGTGTACCGGCAACTGCAGCTCGTTGCGGGTGTTGCGAAAATCCAGGCGCACCAGGCGCCCGCTGGCCAGCAGTGGCGCGACCCGCGACAGCGGCAAGTCGCCCCAGCCCAGGCCGGCCTCCACCATCTGCAGGGCGAGGTCGAAGCTGTCGGTTGACCAGTGCGTGGCGCCTATCAACGGGCGTGGGTCGGCCGGCGGCAGGTCACGGCTGCGCACCAGGATCTGGCGCACCCGGGTGAGGTCTTCGAGGTAGTGGATACGCCCCTCGCGCAAGGCCGGGTGGGCGGGGGAAAGGGTAGCCACCAGCGACTCCATGCCGATGTGCTGGAAGCCGCGCCGGGCATCGACCTGCAGTCCGGCAAAGGCCACGCAGAGGTCGGCGCGGCCGCTGTCCAGCAGGTGCACGGCCTCTTCCTGCGGGGCGCTGAGCAAGGCGATGTCCAGCAGCGGGTGCCGCTCACCCAGGCGAGCGATGGCCGCCAGCAGCGGGCGGTGGTCGATGTCCGGCACCACCGCCAGGGTCAGGCTGCTCTCCAGCCCCTGGGACAGCTCCAGGGCATGCACCTGCAGCAGCCCCAACTGCTCGGCGATCAGCCGGGCATGGGGTTCCAGCGCCATGGCCTGGGCGGTCGGGCGGACTTCCCGCGGGCCGCGCTCGAACAGGGTGTAGCCCAGTTCGGCCTCGAGGTTGCCGATGGCCATGCTCACGGCCGAAGGCACCCGCTGCAGGGCGCGCGCGGCGGCGGAAAACGAACCGCGGTCGAGCACGGCGAGAAACAGCTGGATATTGTCGCTGGAAAAGTTCATGGCAGCCTCCTGTCAGTAGATCTGACAGCTGCTGACTTTTGCTGTCAAGCATGATGAAGCATGATCGCGCCCCATCGCTTTTGTCATTGGAGGTAACCCCGGGTGCAGGGACTCAAACGCAAACTGGTCTACGTGACTTTCTATGAACTGATCGGGCTGTGCATGTCGACCCTCGGGCTGGCCTACCTGTCGGACACCCAAGCGTCGCATACCGGGCCTCTGGCGGTAATGATCACCACCATCGCCATGCTCTGGAACCTGATCTACAACACCCTGTTCGAGTGGTGGGAGAGCCGCCAGGCCACGCGCGGGCGCAGTGTGGCACGGCGGGTGGCGCATGCCATCGGCTTCCAGCTGACCCTGGTGGTGTACCTGATCCCGCTGATTGCCTGGTGGCTGGACATGACATTGCTGGAGGCACTGCTGGTGGACATGGCGTTCATCGTGCTGGTGCCGTGCTACACCTTTGTCTACAACTGGGCGTTCGACCGGATCTTTGGCTTGCCCAGTTCTGCGTTGGCTACGGCCTGACGCGATACCTGTGGCGGCCTCTTCGCGGGCACGCCCGCTCCCACAGGATCTCCACAGTTCTCAAGGCCTGTGATACCCCTGTGGGAGCGGGCGAGCCCGCGAAGAGGCCGCCACAGAAAACCACTACTAAGGCGGCAAGCGAATGATCAAAGGCTCCTGCTGCTGCTTCACCTGCTGCTCGACCGGTTGTTCCGCCGGCCGCGGCGCACTGGCCAGCAAGCTGTCCTCGACCTGCCCCGACAGGTAGTACACCCCCGACATGGCCCCGCTCTGGCGGTTCTCCATCAGCTCCTGCCATTCCTGGTTCAGCGCCACGTTGAGGATCACCCGCAACTGCTCGACCATCTGCGGGTGTTCGCGGTCATGGGTCATCATCCCGTAACCGGCCGCCGCAATCGAAATCATCGCCCCCGCCACCTTGCCCACCGCCGACGCCACGGCACTGGCGATGCCGCGCGGGGCCAGGGTGGCACCGAGCTTTTCGCTGGCCTGGTTGGCCACCGAGTTCAGCCCGACATCGGTCCTCCCGGGGCCTTTGCTGGCCTGCTGGTGCAGGTGCTGGCGCATGGCTTGCCAGGCCGGTTGC
Source organism: Pseudomonas sp. B13(2017) (assembly GCF_002113245.1). Taxonomy (NCBI): domain Bacteria; kingdom Pseudomonadati; phylum Pseudomonadota; class Gammaproteobacteria; order Pseudomonadales; family Pseudomonadaceae; genus Pseudomonas; species Pseudomonas sp. B13(2017). Next base: position 14,094 of record NZ_NEJX01000035.1, on the reverse strand, counting down.
TGGGCTAGCGACTTGGCTCGCAGTAGTTGGTACAGGCTGGCATTGCGCGCATCCGGCGGCCCCAGGGCGATGGCGGGGATGCGGTTGAGGCGCTGGCTGAACTGCTCGGGGGGCGCGTTGTAGCGGCTGATGATGGCCGGCAGCTGCTGGCCGAGCAGTTGCAGGTACAGCTCGCTGGCACGGTCGCGGATGCCTTCGGGGTTGATCTGCTCGGCCACCGGTTCGATCACCCGCTTGTGGTACTGCTCCTGCAGGTACAGCGCCAGGCGCTTTTCCGCCGGCTCCCGGCCTTCACCACTGTCGATCTTGTACCAGGCCACCTTGAGGGTCAGCCACTGCTGGGTCCAGTAGCCGGTGAACCAGGGGACAAAGTCGCTTTCGGTGCGCTGCTGCACCTGTTCCTTCCACACTCGCATGGAGCGCCGGGCATAGTCGTTGGCCGAGCTGGCGGCGCCGACCGAGGCTTCGATCAGTTCCTGGTCGATGCGTTGCCAGGCGGCGGGGGTGAGCACCACCGGTGGTGGCGGGACAGGTGGCGGCTTGCCTGCGCAGCCGGCCAGGGCCAGCAGCAGGCACAGCAGCAGGAGGACTCGAGTGCTCACGCAACCGCCTCCCTGATAGAGGCTGGGGTGGTTCTCGGAGTATAGGGTGGGGTTGAGGGGGCTGCCGTGCAGCCCATCGCCGGCAAGCCAGCTCCCACAGGGACCGCGATGACCTCGAGAACAGCGCGAAACCTGTGGGAGCTGGCTTGCCGGCGATGGGACGCGCAGCGTCCCCGATTACTCCAGGTCGAGCTTTTCTTCCAGGCGGTCGAGATGCTTGTGCATCAGCCCCAGCGCCGCCTCGGCATCGCCGTGCTCCACGGCATCGATGATCGCCGCATGTTCCTGCCACGCGCAGTGGTTGCAGCATGGCGACTCGTAGCGGGCGATGATCAGCGAGGTCATCGGCACCAGGCCGTTGAGGAACCGTGCCAGTGGCGCATTGGCGGCCACCTGCGCCAGTTTCAGGTGAAACTCGCCGCCCAGGCGGATCGCCGCACAACGCTCGCCGTTCTCATGGTGCTGGCGCTCGCGCTCCACCAGTTGTCGCAACTGGCGAATCTGTACCGGCCGGGCGCGTTGCGCGGCCAGGGTGATCAGCGTGGTTTCGGCCAGGCGCCGGGCGCTGAGCACCTGGCGGGCCTGCTCCGGGTCGGGCGCGGCCAGATGCGCAGTGTGGCTGGGGCGCTGCACCACCACCTGCTGGTCGGACAGGCGCCCGAGCACGCGGCGGATCACTGTACGGCTGACGCCAAAGGCATGGCCCAGCGCCTGTTCGGGCAACAGGCTGCCAGGTGGCAGGCGCTGTTCGAGAATGGCATCGAACAGCCGCGGGTAGATCTGCTCGGCCGACAGTCGGGTTTCGCCGGCCGCGAGCAGGGCCGGCAAGTGAGGGGCGGCGTTCATGGTCGCTCTCCTGGGGTCATGGATGCGGGTGTTCGTCCGGGATGTTCAACGGGATGCCCATGCGCAACCCTTCGGCCAGAATGTGCTGGCGCATCTGGGCACTGGCCTGGGCGCTGCTGCGCTCACGTATGGCGCGCACCACCGCTTCGTTTTCCTTCAGCCGCGCGGCCAGGTGCTCTGGCGAATTGCGCAGCATGTCGGCGCTCTGCTTGAGGGCATTGCCGGTCTGTTGCACCACGCTCTGGAAGATCGGGTTGGTGGTCAGGGCGAACAGCGCTTCATGGAAGGCGATGTAGGCCCTGACGCCGGCTTCGCTGTCATCGGCCTCCAGCGCTTCACGCATGTCCATCAGGGTCAGGCGCAGCTGGCCGATGTCCTGGCTGTTGGCCGACTGCGCCACCAGGCCGACGATGAAGGGCTCGAGGGTGTAGCGCAGCTCCAGCACGTCGGCCAGGCTGGCTGCGGCGCTGGTGTCCACGCCCGGTTCCTGGGCGGCGGCATCGGCATCCAGTACCAGCACGCCCTTGCCCGGCAGCGAACGCACCAGGCCCAGGGTTTCCAGCACGGTCACCGCTTCGCGCAGGCTGGGGCGGCTGATACCCAGTTGTTCGGCCAGCTCGCGCTGGCCTGGCAGCATGTCGCCGGTACGCCATTGGCCTCGGGCGAGGGCCTGGCGCAGTTTTTCCACCACTGAGTTGACGACGGTAGATGAGCTGATCACGGTTCGCTCCTGGAAGGGCCGGCATCAGTGCCGGCCACGTTCGCTCAGAATTCCTGTTGATGGGGGTTGGGCTGCTTGCGTGGCGTGGGGGCGAAGCCGGGTTTGCCGTCGAGCACGTTGTGCGCGCGTTCCAGGTCGATGTCCTTCTCCCAGCGGGCGATGGCCACGGTGGCCACGCAGTTGCCGATCAGGTTGGTCAGCGCCCGGCCGATGCCCATGAACCAGTCCACCGCCAGTACCAGTACCAGGCCGACCACCGGGATCGCCGGCACGGCGGTCAGGGTAGCGGCAAGGATCACCAGCGCCGAGCCTGGGATGCCGTGAGCGCCCTTGGAAGTCACCAGCGATACCAGCAGGATGGTCAGCAGGTCGGTCATTGCCAGTGGCGTGCCGGTGGCGTTGGCAATGAACACGATGGCCAGGGTCAGGTAGATGGAGAAACCATCGAGGTTGAACGAATAGCCGGTGGGGATCACCAGGCCGACGGTGGAGCTGCCGATGCCCAGGTGCTCGAGCTTGCGCATGATCTGTGGCAGTACGGCATCGGACGAGGCGGTGCCCAGCACGATGGTCAGCTCCTCACGCAGGTACTTGATCAGTGGCAGCAGCTTCAGGCCCGACAGGCGCATGACCGTGCCCAGCACGATCAGTACGAAGCCGGCACAGGTCAGGTAGAACAGCGCCACCAGCCCGCCCAGGTGTTGCAGCGATTCCAGGCCGTACTTGCTGGTGGTGAAGGCGATGGCACCGAACACGCCGATCGGTGCCAGGCGCACGATCATGCCCATGATGCGGAAGATCACGTGGCTCAGTTCGTTGATCAGCCGCGAGATGCCGGCTGCCGAGTCACCCACCAGGTTCAGCGCGCTGCCGAACAGTACCGAGAACAGCAGCACCTGGAGGATGTTGTTGTCGGCGAAGGCGCCGATCACCGAGGTGGGTATCAGGTCCATGAAGAACGCCGTGGCACCGTGGATGTGCTGGCCGCGCTCGGCCAGGCTGCTGGCGTCGGCGCTGGACAGTTGGTCCAGGTGGATGTTGGCGCCGCTGCCGATGCCGCTGGTGAAGGCGAACACCAGGCCGATCACCAGCGCCAGGGTGGTCAGTACTTCGAAGTAGATCACCGACTTCAGGCCGATGCGCCCGACCTTTTTCAGGTCGCCGGCGCCCGAGATACCGCTGACCACCACGCAGAACACGATCAGGCCGATGAGCATCTTGATCAGCTTGATGAAGCCGTCGCCAAGGGGTTTGAGTTGCAGGGAAAGGTCGGGGAAGCTGAGACCGCAGGCGATGCCGAGGGCAAGGCCGAGCACGACTTGAAGGAAGATCGAACGCGAGCACCATTTGAGCATGGGAGGGATCTCTGATCGGTGTCCTTGCTTCGGTAGCCGCACGGGGCGAAAGAGCGCAGGACTTAATTATTGTGGTCTTACCGGTTTGTTCAGCGCGAAGCCATGAAAGCGCGAAAAATCCGACATTGCAAGGATTTTTGGCCTTACCGGTCTGACCAGTTGTGGGGCAATCCAGCCTGCCTCGCTCTAATTCGGTGCGTCTGGTTGATCGGGCCGCAGTGCGGCCGTTCGCAGGTGAATCGCAGCGGCGAACCGCGTGCGCACATGAATCAGATCAGGCTTTGGCCAGTGCCTCGGGCACCGTTGCAATCAGCTTGCCAAGCGCCATGCCGACTTCAATATTTTCGATAACGCCATGATTCACAAAGGTTATTTGCATTATGCGGGTGACCTCGTAGAGTCCGCGCCCGGCGTAATGGCGCGACTCTTGATAGCGCGTCAGCGAGCCATTGGCTTGACCTCGGCCAGTACCGGGTGCGCGACCAGCTTGTCGATGTGCAGGGTGTCGTCGTTCATCCAGCTTTCGCTGAGCAGCCGGTAGTGTTCCATGTCGCGGCAGCGCAGGCGCAGGCTGTAGTCGAAGTGGCCGCTGATCAGCTGGCACTCGTGCACTTCCGGGCAGTTGCGCAGGGTGGCTTCGAAGGCCTTCTGCGCGGCCCGCCCGCTTTGGTTGGACAGGGCGACCAGCACCAGCAGCGACACCCCGGGCGCCACCTTCTGCAGGTCGATGATCGCCCCGTAGCCGCGGATCACGCCACGGCGCTCCAGCTTGCGTACACGCTCCAGGCAGGGGCGGGGGGTGAGGTGGACGAGGCTGGAGAGTTTTTCGAAGGTGATGCGGCCGTCATGGCGCAGGATGTCGATGATCGCTTCGTCGATGCGGTCGAGGGGGTGGGCGTTGGCGTCCTTGGTGTCCATGCGCTTGGGCTTCGTTTGGAAGAGGGCATGGGACAGGTTAGGCGGTAAAGGGGGCCGCTGCGCGGCCCATCGCGACACAAGGCCGCTCCCACAGGGATCGCGCAACCATGCGAAATGGCGGCGGCCTTTTGTGGGAGCGGCCTTGTGTCGCGAAAGGGCTGCGCAGCAGCCCCAAGGTCTATCAGGCACAGACGGAGTTAGCCTTGTTTACTGCCCGCAACTCCACCACCCGCGGCTGCAACAACCCATACAAATCCTTCGAATCCTCCAGCACCGGCACCAGCCCGATATCCGTGCCGATACCCAGTGCCTGCGCCGTATCCAGCACATAGCGCAAGGCCGAGTAATCCTCCAGGGCAAACCCCACCGAGTCGAACAGCGTCACCTGTTCGGCGCGCTCACGCCCCTTGGCTTCCCCGGCAACCACACGCCAGAACTCGGTCACTGGCGAGTCAGCCGGCATCTGCTGGATCTCGCCTTCCACCCGGCTCTGCGGCTCGTACTCGACGATCACCCGGGCCCGCTCGACAATCGCCCGGTGCAGCTCGGTCTTGCCTGGGCAGTCACCGCCCACGGCGTTCAGGTGCATGCCCGGCTCGATCATCTCCGGGGTGAGAATGGTGGCGCAGGCCTTGTCGGCGGTCACCGTGGTGACGATATCGGCCCCGCGTACCGCTTCGGCCACGGAGCTGGCGATGCTCAGCTTGAGGCCGGGGCGGTTGGCCAGGTTGGCGACCAATTTGGCCGAAGCGGCCGGGTCGATGTCGTACAGGCGGATTTCATCGATGCCCAGCAGGGCATTGAAGGCGATGGCCTGGAACTCGCTTTGCGAGCCATTGCCGATCAACGCCATGCTGCGGCTGTCTTCGCGCGCCAGGTAGCGGGCGGCCAGGGCCGAGGTGGCCGCAGTGCGGATGGCGGTGGTCAGGGTCATTTCGCTGAGCAGCAACGGTGCACCGGTATCGACGCTCGCCAGGGCGCCGAAGGCCATCACCGTGGGCAGGCCATGGCGAGTGTTCTTCGGATGGCCGTTGACGTACTTGAAGGCGTAGCGGCTGGCGTCCGAGATTGGCATCAGCTCGATCACGCCATCCGCTGAATGGTTGGCCACCCGGGCACACTTTTCGAAGGCGGGCCAGCGCAGGTAGTCCTGACGGATGTACTCGGCCATTTCCAGCAGGCACGTGGGCAGGCCTTTGCGGTTGACCAGGCGGGCCAGGTCTTGCACATCGATATAGCGGGTCATGAGGGGTCTCCCTGCGGTCGACGCTTCCAGAGTGGGGCTCTGGTTTCATTGTGCGGCGGGTGGGGAGGTAAAGCTGGCTGTAATGGGCTGTGGCGGCAGCGGCTTTGGCTGATTTCGCTGCGCTGGCAGCCGAATCGGCTGTGGCTGCCTGGCCCGGCCCTATCGCCGGCAAGCCGGCTCCCACAGGGATATCACAGGCCTTGATAGCGGCGCTGTACCTGTGGGAGATTGCCCAGTCCTTTGGGCTGCGCTGTCGCACAGGGAACAATGTTCGAGAGCGTGCCACATTCCCTTGTGGGAGCTGGCTTGCCGGCGATGAGGCCAGCACAGGCAAAGGCAATCATCGCTCACGCAACCGCTTGTACAGCGTGGTGCGGCTGATCCCAAGCCCGCGCGCCACCGCCGACAGGTTGCCGTTGGCTTGCTCCACCAGCGCGTGCAGGTCCGCTTCCTCAGTGGCAAGCAGCACGGGGGCCTGCAACTCGGCCAGAAATCCTGCAGGCAGGTGCTCGACGCCGACAGGCCCATTACCCGCCAAGGCCAGCGCCACCTGCAGCACACTCACCAGTTCACGCATATTCCCCGGCCAGGGGTGCTGATCGAGCAGTTCGATAATGGCCGCAGGCAGCCGCGCAGGCTGCCCGGGGTCGCGGTAGCGCGCATGCACCTGCTCGATCAGTTGCCGGCGGTCACTGCGCTCGCGCAGCGGCGGCAACACCACCGCCAGCCCGGCGATGCGGTAATACAAGTCCTGGCGAAAGCGCCCGGCGCGCACTTCTTCGGCCAGGTCGCGGTTGCTCGCCGACACCACGCGGATATCCACCGCCACCGGTTCGCCGCTGCCCAATGGCTGGATGCTGCGCGTCTGCAGCACGCGCAGCAGGCGGGCCTGGGTGGGCAGCGGCATGTCGCCGATTTCGTCGAGGAACAGGATGCCGTGGTGGGCCTTGCGGATCAGCCCCGGGTTGCCCTTCTGGTGGGCGCCGGTGAACGCGCCCTTGTCGTAGCCGAACAGTTCCGACTCCACCAGCTCGGCCGGGATCGCCGCGCAGTTGACGGCGATCAGCGGCTGGCTGGCGCGGCTGCTGGCCCGGTGCAGGGTATCGACGAATACCTCCTTGCCTACGCCGGTTTCCCCCTGCACCAGCACCGGGATGTCCTTTTCCAGCAGCAGGCCGGCCTGCGCCAGGGCCTTCTCCAGGCGTGGCTCGGCGCTACTGGCGGTGGGGCGGCTGGGGGCCTCGCGCGGCGGCTGCCACTGGCAATGAAAGCGGTTGCGCCCGGTGGCTTGCAGGGCGAAGGGCTGTTGCCGGGGATGGCTGAGCAGCTGTTGCAGGGGCAACTGGAACAGTTGCGCGATGTTCTGCTGCAGCGGGTTGCCCCCGAGCAGGGTGTCGGCCCGGTGATTGGCGGCCAGCACCTGCCCGTGCTCATCGAACACCAGCAGGCCGGCCCAGGGGCTGTCGAGGTTGTCGGAGGCGCTGTTGAAGATCAGTTGCGCGTGCTGGTCGGCGTGCTTGGCGAGGATCAGGCGGTTCTCCAGGCTCTGGCCCATCATGCGCACCAGGCCCAGGGTCTGGCTGGCGGGCAGGTAGCCGTCGCTGGCCACATCGAGCACCCCGACCAGCTGCCGCTCGGCGTCGAACAGCGGCGTGGCGGCGCTGGACATGTAGCGGTTCTGGCGCAGGAAGTGTTCGTCCTGGCCAACGTGAATTGCCTCGGCGCAGACCAGTGCGGTGCCCAGCGCATTGGTGCCGACACCGCGCTCGTGCCAGTGGGCACCGGCGCTGAAGCCATGCTGCTGGCGCGGCTCGATGAACCGCCGCGAGCCCCAGCTGTCGAGCAGGCAGCCACTGGCATCGGCCAGCATCACCAGGTAGCTGGCATTGCCCAGCAGGTGTGCATATTGCGGCAGCACCGCTTCGCGGGTCAGGCGCAGCAGGGCCTGGCGCTGCTCCAGCAGGGCGTTCAGCTCGGCGCGGGTCAGGCAGTCGAAGTCCGGGGCGTGCTGAGGTTGCAGGCCGTGGTCGCGGCAGCGAGCCCAGGAGGCCTGGATCAGTTGGGCATGGGGCGAAGCGGATGCGGCCATGGGCCTGTCCTGTGTGATTGTTGTCATGGGGCCGACCGCTGTTCAGTGTCGTGCACGGTTGTTCAATGTCAAACCGGCAAGTGTTCAGTTGTTCAGTGCTTGTGTTCACTTGTGAACCTGCGATTGGCCGGTGTTGCCAGCAAGGCCCCGGGCCAGACGGTCGCGGCGCAACTGGCACGAAACTGGCTGTGCCCGGCAGACAAAAACCACAAGAAGGCCACGCCATGTCCCTGGTGCTGGAACAGGTCAGCCGCAGCGTCGACAACCAGGCCTGGATCGTCGATGCCTCACTGCGTTTCGAACCCGGCTCGTTCAACGTGCTGCTGGGCCGCACCCTGGCCGGCAAGACCAGCCTGATGCGCCTGATGGCCGGGCTCGATCGCCCGGACCGGGGGCGGGTGCTGATGGATGGCCAGGACGTGACTGGCGTGCCGGTGCGCCAGCGCAATGTGTCGATGGTGTATCAGCAGTTCATCAATTACCCGACCCTCAGCGTGTACGAGAACATTGCGTCACCGCTGCGCCAGGCACGCATGGACGAGCCCCAGATTCGCCGACGGGTGCAGGAAACCGCCGAAATGCTGCGCATCGAAGCCTACCTGCAGCGCCTGCCGCTGGAGCTGTCCGGTGGCCAGCAGCAACGCACGGCAATGGCCCGGGCGCTGGTCAAGGATGCCTCGCTGATTTTGTTCGACGAGCCACTGGTCAACCTCGACTACAAACTGCGCGAGGGCCTGCGCCAGGAACTGCGCGAACTGTTCGCGGCACGCCACTGCATTGCCGTGTATGCCACCACCGAGCCCAACGAGGCGCTGGCTCTGGGCGGCACCACCACCCTGGTGCATGAGGGCCGTATCGTCCAGAGCGGGCCTACCGCCGAGGTCTACCAGCGCCCGGGCAGCGTGCTGGCTGCCGAGCTGTTTTCCGAGCCGCCGATCAACCTGGTGCCTGGCCGTATCAGCGGCAACGACGTGAGCCTGGCCCAGGCCGTGCACTTTGCCCGCAATGCCGACCTGCAGCCGCTTGCCGAGGGTGACTACCGCTTTGGCGTGCGGCCCAGCCACATCAGCCTGGTGCCGGCCCACGACGACGACCTGGAATTGTCGGTGCTGGTGGAACTGGCCGAGATCAGTGGTTCAGAGACCTTCCTGCATGTACGCAACGAACACTGGCGCATGATCCTGCACCTGCCAGGGGTGCACGAATACCAGGTGGACACGCCGATCCGCGTGTTCATCCCCACCCACAAGCTGTTCGTGTTCGACAGCGCCGGGGCGCTGGTGCAGGCCCCTGGGCTGCGCCAGGCAAGGAGAGGGTGATGGCCGAGATCCGCCTGCGCCAACTGGCGCACAGCTACAGCCGCCAGCCCGCCAGCGAGGCGGACTATGCCCTGCACGCGCTGGAGCATGTGTGGGAGCAGGGTGGTGCCTACGCATTGCTCGGGCCGTCGGGCTGCGGCAAGTCGACCTTGCTCAACATCATCTCCGGGCTGCTGACACCGTCCCACGGCGAGGTGCTGTTCGACGGCAAGCCGGTCAACCAGCTGTCACCACAGGCGCGCAACATCGCCCAGGTGTTCCAGTTCCCGGTGGTGTACGACACCATGACGGTGTTCGACAACCTGGCGTTTCCCTTGCGTAACCAGGGGCTGGACGAAGCCCGGGTGCAGGCCCGGGTGGAGGAGATTGCCGAGGTGCTCGACCTCTCGGCCGTGCTGCGCAAGAAGGCGCGCAACCTCAGTGCCGACGAAAAGCAGAAGGTCTCCATGGGCCGTGGCCTGGTGCGCGATGACGTGTCGGCGATCCTGTTCGACGAGCCGCTGACGGTGATCGACCCGCACCTGAAGTGGAAGCTGCGGCGCAAGCTCAAGCAGATCCACGAGCAGTTCAACATCACCATGATCTACGTCACCCACGACCAGTTGGAGGCCTCGACGTTCGCCGACAAGATCGCGGTGATGCACGGCGGGCGCATCGTCCAGTTCGGCACCCCGCGCGAACTGTTCGAGCGGCCGCGGCATACCTTCGTCGGTTACTTCATCGGCAGCCCGGGGATGAACCTGATCGAGGTACGCGCCGAAGCGGATGGGGTGGCGTTCGGCGATATTCACCTGGTGCTGCCCGGGCAACTTCGGGAGCACCTGCGAGAGCGCCTGGCGGCCACGGGCGGTGGACGCCTGCAAGTAGGCATCCGCCCGGAATTCGTGCAGCTGTGGGACAGCCCGTTCGATGACGCCTACCCGGCACGGGTGCTGGACGTCGAGGACCTGGGCACCTACCGCATCGTCACCCTCGAACTGGGCGGTGTCGCGCTCAAGGCGCGCCTGGGCGAGGACCGCCCGCTGCCGGTGGCCCAGGCCTGGGTCAGCCTGCCGGCGCAGTGGCTGATGCTGTACGTCGACGATGTGCTGCTGGAGGCCGGGCCATGAACAAGGTGCCGAACAACAAGGCCTGGTGGCTGGTGCTGCCGGTGTTCCTGCTGGTGGCATTCAGTGCGGTGGTGCCGATGATGACGGTGGTCAACTACTCGGTGCAGGACATCTTCGACCAGTCCAACCGCTACTTCGTCGGCGCCGACTGGTACCGCCAGGTGCTGCGCGACCCGGCGCTGCACGATGCGCTGCTGCGCCAGTTCATCTATTCCGCCTGCGTGCTGCTGATCGAGATCCCGCTGGGCATCGCCATTGCCCTGACCATGCCGACCAAGGGGCGCATGGCCTCGGTGTGCCTGATCGTCATGGCCATCCCGTTGCTGATCCCATGGAACGTGGTCGGCACCATCTGGCAGATTTTCGGCCGGGCCGACATCGGCCTGCTCGGCGCCACACTGGCCAAGCTCGGGGTCAGCTACAACTACGCTGGCGACCCGTTCGACGCTTGGCTGACCGTGCTGGTGATGGACGTGTGGCACTGGACATCGCTGGTGGCGTTGCTCTGTTATTCGGGGCTGCGCGCCATCCCCGACGTGTACTACCAGGCTGCGCGCATCGACCGCGCCTCGGGCTGGGCGGTGTTCCGCCATATCCAGTTGCCCAAGCTGAAGAACGTGCTGCTGATCGCGGTGATGCTGCGCTTCATGGACAGCTTCATGATCTACACCGAGCCCTTCGTGCTGACCGGTGGCGGGCCCGGCAACGCCACCACCTTCCTCAGCCAGACCCTCACGCGCATGGCCGTGGGGCAGTTCGACCTGGGCCCGGCGGCGGCATTCTCGCTGGTGTACTTCCTGATCATCCTGCTGGTTTCGTGGCTGTTCTACACAGCCATGACCCATGCCGACAAGGACTAGGCCATGAGCACGCGCAAATCGCTGGCCCTGCTGCTGTACTTCTTCTTCCTGCTGGTGCCGATCTACTGGCTGCTGAACATGTCGTTCAAGAGCAACACCGAGATCCTCGGCGGCCTGACCCTGTGGCCACAGGCGTTCACCCTCGACAACTACCGGGTGATCTTCACCGATGCCAGCTGGTACAGCGGCTACATCAATTCGCTGTACTACGTGTGCCTGAACACGCTGATTTCGCTGCTGGTGGCGCTGCCAGCGGCATATGCCTTCTCGCGTTACCGCTTCCTCGGGGACCGGCACCTGTTCTTCTGGCTGCTGACCAACCGCATGGCGCCACCGGCGGTGTTCCTGCTGCCGTTCTTCCAGCTGTATTCGTCGATCGGCCTGTTCGATACCCATATCGCCGTGGCCCTGGCCCACTGCCTGTTCAACGTGCCGCTGGCGGTGTGGATCCTCGAAGGGTTCATGTCTGGTGTGCCGAAGGAAATCGACGAAACAGCCTACATCGACGGCTATAGCTTCCCGCGCTTCTTCGTGAAGATCTTCATCCCGCTGATTGGCTCCGGCATCGGCGTGACGGCGTTTTTCTGTTTCATGTTCTCCTGGGTCGAGCTGCTGCTGGCGCGCACCCTGACCTCGGTGAATGCCAAACCGATCGCCGCGGTGATGACCCGTACCGTGTCGGCCTCGGGCATCGATTGGGGCGTGTTGGCGGCGGCGGGGGTACTGACCATCTTGCCGGGCATGCTGGTGATCTGGTTCGTGCGCAACCATGTGGCCAAGGGCTTCGCCCTGGGCCGGGTGTGAGGAGGGCAAGGCATGGAGTGGATGGCCTGGACCTTGCCGACGGCGCTGTTCTTCGCCGCCGTTGGCGTGCTGCTGCTGGGCATGACCCTGCTCGAACTGCACCGCCCCTGCGTGGAGCGACGCGGCTTCCTGCCGCTGGTCACCAGCCGTGGCGACCGCTTGTTCATCGGCCTGCTGGCCAGCGCCTACCTGCATTTGCTGGTGGTTGGCGTCAGCGAATGGCCATTGTGGGTGGCCTCGCTGCTGTCGCTGGCGTGGCTGGTGGTGGTGCTGCGCTGGGGCTGAGCGAGCGGCCCTGTGGGATAACTGAAACGGGAGATCACAATGTTCGACAACAAGTACAACAGGCGACATTTGACCCTGGCCGCGTTGCTGGTACTGGCCAGCGTGCAGGGCACAGCCTGGGCCGACCAGTACGAGGATGCGGCAAGGAAGTGGCTCGGCAGTGAGTTCAAGCCTTCGACCCTTACCCCTGAACAGCAGCTGGCCGAGTTGAAGTGGTTCATCAAGGCTGCCGAGCCGTTCCGCGGCATGAAGATCAACGTGGTGTCGGAAACCATCACCACCCATGAATACGAGTCCAAGGTGCTGGCCAAGGCCTTCAGCGAGATCACCGGTATACAGCTGACCCACGACCTGTTGCAGGAAGGCGACGTGGTGGAAAAGCTGCAGACACAGATGCAGTCGGACAAGAACATCTATGACGGCTGGGTCAACGACTCCGACCTGATCGGTACGCACTTTCGCTACGGCAAGGTGGAATCGATCACCGACCTGATGGCCAACGAAGGCAAGGACTACACTTCGCCGACCCTGGACCTGAAGGACTTCATCGGCATTTCCTTCACCACCGCGCCGGATGGCAAGGTCTACCAACTGCCCGACCAGCAGTTCGCCAACCTCTACTGGTTCCGTGCCGACTGGTTCGAGCGGCCCGAGCTGAAGGCCAGGTTCAAGGAAAAGTACGGCTACGAGCTGGGCGTACCGGTGAACTGGTCGGCCTACGAGGACATTGCCAGGTTCTTCACCGAAGACGTCAAGGAAATCGACGGCAAACGCGTTTATGGCCACATGGACTACGGCAAGAAAGACCCGTCGCTGGGCTGGCGCTTCACCGATGCCTGGTTCTCCATGGCGGGTGGCGGCGACAAAGGCCTGCCCAATGGTTTGCCGGTGGACGAATGGGGCATTCGCGTGGAGGACTGCCACCCGGTGGGGTCCAGCGTGACCCGTGGCGGCGACACCAACGGCCCGGCCGCCGTGTATGCCACGCAGAAGTACGTGGACTGGATGCGTGCCTATGCGCCCAAGGAAGCCCAGGGCATGACCTTCTCCGAAGCCGGCCCGGTGCCGGCCCAGGGCAACATTGCCCAGCAGATCTTCTGGTACACCGCGTTTACCGCCGACATGACCAAGCCCGGTTTGCCGGTGGTGAACGCCGACGGCACGCCGAAGTGGCGCATGGCGCCCTCGCCGAAGGGGCCGTACTGGGAGGAGGGGATGAAGCTGGGCTACCAGGACACCGGTTCGTGGACCTTCTTCAAGTCCACCCCCGAGAAGCAACGCCTGGCTGCGTGGCTGTACGCCCAGTTCGTCACCTCCAAGACCGTGTCGCTGAAAAAGACCATCGTCGGCCTCACGCCGATTCGCGAGTCGGACATCAACTCCCAGGCCATGACCGAACTGGCGCCCAAGTTGGGCGGGCTGGTGGAGTTCTACCGCAGCCCGGCGCGGGTACAGTGGACACCGACCGGCACCAACGTGCCGGATTACCCGCGGTTGGCGCAGTTGTGGTGGAGCCACATCGCCGAAGTGGCCAGTGGCGAGAAGACCCCGCAGGAAGCGCTGGACGGCCTGGCGCGCGACCAGGACCGGATGATGGAGCGCTTGCAGCGGTCCAACGCCCAGGCCACCTGCGCACCGAAGCTGAACCCGGAGAAGGACGCCCAGTACTGGTTCGACCAGCCCGGGGCGCCGAAACCGAAACTGGCCAACGAAAAGCCCAAGGGCGAGACGGTCAGCTACAACGAACTGCTGAAGTCGTGGGAGGCGGCCAGGAAGTGACCGGCTGAATACCGCGCTGGCTTCTTCGCGGGCTTGCCCGCTCCCACAAGTACCCCGCGCAGTACCTAATGAAATGGTCCTCCCAGGACTCCCCAGTGAAAGCCTAAGCTTTCACTGGGGGATCTAACTGGAGATCGCCGTTATGAATACTCAAAATCTTG